>CBFGMY010000167.1:0-9435 GCA_965650055.1 uncultured Devosia sp. | reverse complement strand
AGGCGCGAAAAATAGAAGGGCGACATGCCGATGGCCTCGGCGATCGACTGCATGGTCGGCGGTTCTTCGCCCAGCCCGCGTCGCATCAGTTCCCGCGCCCTGTCGAGCTTGCCATGCATGTCCGGTCCCCGTTTCGGTTGGCGGTGATGTTGTTCCACACGATGCGTGCCTGCGTCTTTGCCGGATTTGCCATGGCGGCGGGCAGGCTTGACGGCGGCGACCATCGCCCCCTACATCACGCTCAGCCAGTTGACCGGGTGGCCGCTGGCAGTGGGGTAACCTGCTGCTGGAGGAAAGTCCGGGCTCCATCGAAACACGGTGCCGGGTAACGCCCGGCGAGGGCGACCTCAGGGAAAGTGCCACAGAAAGCAAACCGCCCGCCTTCGCTGCGCTGCAGCTACGGCGCGACAAGCCTTCGGGCTCGCCGTGTCGAAGCCCGAAAGGGCGAAGACAGGTAAGGGTGAAAGGGTGCGGTAAGAGCGCACCGGGTGTCCAGCAATGGAGACCGCACGGTAAACCCCACCGGGAGCAAGACCAAATAGGGATGACGCGGGGCTTCGGCCCCAGCCGGTTTTGAGGCCAGATCATCCGGGTTGGTTGCACGAGGCGTCTGGCAACAGGCGTCACAGATGAATGGCCGCCACGTCCGTGCCGCAAGGCAAGGGCCCTACAGAACCCGGCTTATAGGTCAACTGGCTGTTGATTTTTGGGGGGGCGGCGGCAGATCCCCAGTGCGCCCTCGGGCTCCCGGCAAACCATCGTCCAGAAAGGGCTTTGAACGGCAAGAAGTCGTATATTCGCGACTTGATGTATGAAATATTTGACACGGAGTCAGTTTTGCCATACCAATCCCCGCAGTGCGAAAGGCCGCGGGAGACGATGATGACCTTCAAGGAAATGAACGCAGCGGTGATGCTGCTCGGTGCCGTGGTGATTTCCGCCTGGGTGCTGCGGGATGGGCTTGCTGCGCCGGACATGACGCTCTCGGCCGTTGCGGCGCGCCTATGCTGGGCGATCCTGGCCTCCATCATCTTCAACATCGTGGCGATCATCGTCTTCACCATCCTGATCAGCATTGCGCAGGGGCGGGAGTTCAAGGATGAGGCGGCCGACGAGCGGGACCGTTTCGTCGGGGCCAAGGCGATGCGCAATGGCTATCTGGTGGCTTCGCTTGGCGGCCTTGCCGCGCTGATCGTCTGGGCGCTGGGCCATGAGGCCGCGACCGGCGTCTATGTGCTCTATGGCGGGCTGATGCTGGCCGGGGCCGTCGATGCGGTCTCGCAGCTCTATTACTACCGGGTCGGCTGAGGCCATGGGCAAGGGACAGTCGGGCATCAGCAACACCATAAGGGTACTGCGTTTCAATGCCGGTGAAATGACCCAGGCGGCGCTGGCCGAGAAGGTCGGGGTGACGCGGCAGACCATCGTCGCCATCGAGCAGGGGCGCTACTCGCCCTCGCTGGAGGTCGCCTTCCGCATCGCGGCGGCGTTCAGCGTGCCGATCACCGAAGTGTTCAGCTGGCAGGCGGCGGACCAGGGCTGAAATCCCTACCAAAGTGCGAATGGGAAACAGAATCTTAAGCGTCGTGACGCAAACTGGCGGGGAGTTTACGAACCGGCTTTTTGGCCGGGAGTGGAGTAGTGGCCTTTATGGGCAAGCGTTCCGTGCCCGAAACCAGTCCCAATGCTGGCCCGCACGTTCCCGTTCTGCTGGACGAGGTGCTGGCGGCTTTGTCGCCGCTATCGGGCAAGCGCGTGGTGGACGGCACGTTCGGCGCGGGCGGCTATTCGCGGGCGCTGCTCGAGGCCGGCGCCATTGTCATCGCCATTGATCGCGACCCCAGCGTAAAGCCCTTCGCCGATGCCCTGATGGCCGAATTCGAAGGGCGTCTCATCTTCGTGCCGGGCACGTTTTCCGAACTTGATACCCTGGCCGCCGAGCATGGCCCGATCGATGGTGTGGTGCTCGATATCGGCGTCAGCTCGATGCAGCTCGACCAGGCCGAGCGCGGTTTTTCCTTCATGCGCGAGGGGCCGCTCGACATGCGCATGAGCGGGGAGGGCGAAAGCGCGGCGGACCTGGTCAACGGGCTCGATGCCGAGCCGCTGGCCAACCTGCTCTATGCCTTTGGCGAGGAGCGCAAATCGCGCCGCATTGCCCAGTTCATCGTGGCGGCTCGCGAGACCGCGCCGATCACCACCACGCTGGAGCTGGCGCGCATCATCGAAAAGGCCATCGGCCGCAAGCCGGGCGATCCGCATCCGGCGACGCGCTCGTTCCAGGCGCTGCGCATTGCCGTCAATGGCGAGTTCGACCAACTGGTCGAGGCGCTGTTTGCCGCCGAGCGGTTGCTGGCCGAGGGCGGGCGGCTGGCGGTTGTGACGTTCCATTCGCTGGAAGACCGCATCGTCAAACGGTTCTTCGACCCCGACAAGGGCGGGCCGGCGCAATCACGGCATCTGCCGCAGGTGATGACCGAGGCAAGGCGCTGGGTTGACGTGGCCAAGGCAGTCAAGCCGGGCGAGGCTGAGCTGGGCCGCAATCCGCGGGCCCGTTCGTCCATCCTGCGCGCGGCGACGCGTTCCGATGCCGCGGCGCGGCCGGTGCGTTTCGAGGGCCTTGGCGTTCCCCAGGTGCGGGGCGCAGCATGATCCGCAACCTCAATATCCTGCTGATTTTCACCAGCGTGCTGATGCTGTCGGGCGTCTATGCGCTCAAGTTCTCCATCGAGAACACGGCCGGGGAGCGCACCGCGCTCATCGCCGAAATCGACAGCCAGGAAGGCCAGCTGTCGCTGCTCAAGGCCGACGAGGCGGTGCTGAACCAGCCCGGCCATATCGAGCCCATCGTGCGCCGGCATGAACTGGCGCTGGCCATTGCGCCGGTCAAGCAGGAGCAGTTTGGCGCCTTCGCCGACCTGCCGATGCGTCCGGCCAAGCCCAATTCGTCGGCCATGGACTCCCTGTTCGAGTCGCTGGAAGCCGGTATCGACCCCATCGACGCGATCCTCGAACTGGAGGGCATCGAGTAATGGCCATCACCTCAGAGGATTTCGGCCCCACCATTTCGCTGGATGGCGCGCGCAAGCAGCGCGGCAACCTCACCCAGGCGCGCATCCGCTGGATGGTGCTGGCGCTGGTGCTGGGCTTTGGCCTGGTGGGCGGGCGGTTGGTGCAACTGGGCATGGTGGTTCCCGATTCCACCATCGAGGGCCAGGCCCGCGACGTGATCACGGCCACGCGGCCGCCGATCCTGGATCGCAACGGGCTCGAAATGGCCGTCGATATCCGCGTGCCCTCGCTGTTTGCCGAACCGCGCCGCATCATCGATGTGGAAGAGGCTGTGCGCAAGCTGCGCACCGTGCTGCCCGATCTCGACGAGGCCTGGCTGCGCACGCGGCTCAGCGGCGACAAGGGCTTTGTCTGGGTGCAGCGCGAACTCTCCCCGGCGATCCAGGAAAAGGTGATGCGGCTGGGCATTCCCGGCATCGACTTCATCACGGAGTCCAAGCGCTTCTATCCCGGCATGAACGAAGCCAGCCACATCCTGGGCTCGACCAATATCGACAACCAGGGCATTGCCGGCATCGAACGCCACATGGATGGCGAGGACGTGGCGCTGCTGCAGGAGCTTGGCCTGGCGCGCGGCAATGCGCTGGCGCCGGTGGAGCTGTCGGTCGATATGCGCGTGCAGCACGTGATGCACGAGCAACTGGTCGATGCGATGACGCGCTACCAGGCCATCGCCGCCGCCGGCGTGATGATGGATATCCATACCGGGGAGATCATCGCCCTTGCGTCGGTCCCGGATTTCGATCCGAACGATCCGGCCTCGGCGCTGGTCAAGGACAGTTTCAATCGCGTCACCGCGGGCATTTTCGAACCGGGCTCGATCTTCAAGACGGTGACGATGGCCGGCGCGCTCGATAGTGGCGCGGTGTCGATCACCGACCAGTTCGATGCGCGCTTCGGCGTGCGCTTCGGTCGCTTCACCATCGACGACTTCCACGGCAAGCACCGCATCCTGAGCCTGCCGGAGGTGTACAAATACTCCTCCAATATCGGCACGATCCGCGTCATGCAGGCCATGGGCAAGGATGCCTACCGCGCCTTCCTCACCACCATGGGTTTTGATGCGCGCGTGCCATTCGAGCTGCCCGAGATGCGGCTGCCGACAGTACCCAAGGAATTCTCCGAAGTGGGCGCGGCCACTGCGTCTTTCGGGCACGGACTTTCGGTGTCGCCGCTGCACATGGTTGCGGCCTATGCGGCATTCGTCAACGGCGGCAACTACATAGCTCCAACACTCTACCGGCGTGACATGGCCGAGGCGGAGGCGCTGTATCGCCGCGTCCTGCAGCCGTCCACCAGCGAGGCCATCCGTTACCTGATGCGGCTCAATGCGCTGGAAGGCTCGGGCTCGCAGATGAACAAGGAAGCCCTGGGCTACCGCGTTGGCGGCAAGACCGGCACGGCCGAAAAGGTTGTCGACGGCCGCTATTCATCGAGCAAGGTGACCAACTTCTTCGGTTCCGCCTTCCCGCTCGACAATCCGCAATATGCCATGGTCATCATGGTCGATGAGCCCAAGGCCGAAAACGCCCAGTCGGGCACCACGGCTGGCTGGAATGCCGGCACCGTCACCGGCCGCATTGTCCAGCGCGTCGCGCCCATGCTTGGCATTGCCCCAGATTTCTCCGAAATTCTGGACCAGAATCTCGTTCCTCCCGCCCTCAGATAGATTGATCCAGAAGGATTCATCGCTTTGTCACTCAGCGTAACACAACTGCTCGAAGGCTCAGGCGCCCGCCCCAAAAAGGGCCTGGGCGCGGTTTTCGGTCTCAATTCCGATAGCCGCCGCATCGAGCCGGGCGATATCTTCTTCGCCCTGCCGGGCCACAATGTGCATGGCAACCAGTTCGTGGCCGATGCGGTCAAGCGCGGCGCGCTGGCCATTATCAGCGACACCGCGCCGGTGGGCGATCCGGGCGTGCCGGTCATCATCGTCAAGGATGTGCGTGCCTCCTATGCCCGCGCCGCCTCGCGCATTTTCGAGCCGCAGCCGGAAATCACCGTCGCGGTGACGGGCACCAATGGCAAGACGTCGGTCGCGTCCTTCGTGCGCCAGATCTGGCACTATGCCGGTATCCCCGGGGCCAGCGTGGGTACACTGGGCGTCGACACGGCAACCCGCCATATCGATGGCAGCCTGACGACGCCGGATTCTCGCACGCTGCACCAGTCGATGCGGGCGCTCAAGGCGCAGGGCATCGATCATGTGGCGCTGGAAGCCTCGAGCCATGGGCTGGACCAGCGGCGGCTCGACGGCATGCATTTCGAGGCCGTGGCCTTCACCAATCTCAGCCGCGACCACCTCGACTATCACGCCGACATGGACGCCTATCGCAATGCCAAGCTGCGCCTGTTCACCGATCTGCTGGTCGATGGCGGCGCCGCGGTGGTCAATGTCGACGACCCGGAATACGAGCCCTTCATGTTCGCGGCTCTGGGGGCCAGCGCGACGCTGCTCACCGTGGGCCGCGAAGGCGCCTATATCGAAGTGCTCGATATCAAGCCTGAGGGCTATGGCCAGCGCGTCCAGGTCCGCCATGTCGGCGAAAAGCTCAGTTTCCATCTGCCGCTGACCGGCGAATTCCAGGTGTCCAACGCCATCGTGGCGGCGGCCCTGGCGATGTCGAGCGGCGTCGACAAGGCCCAGGCCTTCCCGGCCCTGTCGGAGCTGGTGGGTGCCAAGGGTCGGCTCGAGCTGGTGGCCGAGCACAATGGCGCGGCAGTATTTGTCGACTATTCCCACACGCCCGATGCCCTCAAGACCGCGCTCAATGCGCTGCGCCCCTATGCCACGAACAAGCTGACGGTGGTGTTCGGCTGCGGCGGTGATCGCGACAAGGGCAAGCGCCCCCAAATGGGCGCAATCGCCAGCGAGCTTGCCGACAATGTCATCGTGACTGACGACAATCCGCGCACCGAAGACGCGAGGACCATCCGCGGGGAAATCCTGGCGACCGCCAAGGGCGCCAAGGAAATCGCCGACCGCAAGGCCGCCATCATCGAAGGGGTCAACGGGCTAAAGGCCGGCGACGTCCTGCTGATTGCCGGCAAGGGCCACGAGGATTACCAGATCGTCGGGACGACGAAGACGCATTTCTCCGACCACGAAGTGGTAGCGGAGGCGATCAAGGGGTAGGATTTGAGCGAGCCGCAGGTACGATCCGACACCCTCCCCCTTGCGGGGAGGGCCGGGGTGGGGGGCGGTTGGCCCCAATATCCGGGCTCGCAACACCCCCTCCCAACCTCCCCCGTCGAGGGGGAGGTGCCGCATCCAGTGCGCGGAAGCCTTTGATGACCCACCCCCTCTACACGCTCAACGCCATTCTCGCCGCCACCGGCGGCACGAGCGATCTCGAACCGGCGACGCCGATCAATTCCATATCCATCGACTCCCGCGAGCTGGGCCCCGATGCGCTGTTCGTTGCCATCAAGGGCGACCGCTTCGACGGGCACGACTTTGTCGACAAGGCGCTGGAAAACGGCGCCGTGGCGGCGATCGTGCACAAAGGCGAGGGGCCGGGGCGCATCGTGGTGGCGGACGCGCTCGAGGGCATGCGCGATATCGCTCGCGCTGCCCGGGCGCGGAGCCGGGCCATCGTGGTCGGCGTCACCGGCAGCGTCGGCAAGACCACGACCAAGGAGGCCATCCGGGTGGTCTTCGAAGCGGCGGGGGAAACCCACGCCTCGATCAAGAGCTTCAACAATCATTGGGGCGTGCCGCTGATGCTGGCGCGTTTCCCCGAAGATGCGCAGTTCGGCGTGTTCGAAATGGGCATGAGCGGCCCCGATGAAATCCGGCCGCTGGCCCAGCTGGTGCGCCCGCATATCGCCGTCATCACCACCATTGCCCCCGCGCATCTGGAATCGTTCGGTTCGCTCGATGGCATTGCCCGGGCCAAGGCGGAAATTTTCGCCGGCCTGGAAGCCGGCGGCACGGCGGTGCTCAATGCTGACCACCCGCAACTGGCCGTGCTGCTCGATGAAGCGCGCGCCGCTGATGTCGCCAACATCGTCACCTATGGCGAAGCGCGCGGTGCGGACTGGCAGATCGTCGACGTCGAGCTGCTGGCCGATCGCAGCTTTGCCACCATCGAACATGAGGGCGTCCGCCACGCGCTGGTGCTCAACGTGCCCGGCCGCCACATGATCGCCAACGCGACGGCGGCTTTGGCGGTGGCGCATCTGGCCGGCATCGAGCCATCGGTCGCGCTGCGGGCGCTGGCCGGCTTTGGTGCGCAGCCCGGACGTGGCCAGCGGACCTTGCTGGGACCATCGGACAAGCCGCTGCTGCTGATCGATGAAAGCTACAATGCCAACACCGCCTCGATGACGGCGGCACTCGATGTGTTTGCGGCTCAGGCCGCCCCGTCCGGGCGCAAACTTGTCATCCTGGGCGACATGCTCGAACTGGGGCCGCAGTCGGCGAGCCTGCATGCCAGCCTGGCGCCCGCTGTTAGCGCCTCGGGGGCCGAACGCATCTATCTGGTCGGCCGCGAAATGGCGGCGCTGGCTGCAGCCTTGGGCCCTTCGCGTGTTGCCGCGCATACACAGACGGCCGCTGACATGGCGGACATTGTGCTCGATGACCTTGCCTATGGCGACGCAGTTATGATCAAAGGATCAAACGGCGTGGGGCTGGCTGGCATAGTCGACAAGATCCGCCAACGGTTCGAAGGCAACTGATCCCACCCAACGAGGACTCTTCGTTTCATGTTGTATTTTCTCGGCCAGCTGGGTGACGCGCTCGCGGCTTTCAACGTCTTCCGCTACATCACCTTCCGCACTGCGGGCGCGGTGATCACGGCGCTGTTCTTCGTGTTCCTGTTCGGACCCGGCATGATTGCGCTGCTGCGGCTCAAGCAGGGGCGGGGACAGCCGATCCGCGAAGACGGGCCGCAGACGCACCTGCTGACAAAGAAGGGCACGCCCACCATGGGCGGGCTGATGATCCTGTCGGGTGCGGTGATCTCGACCCTGCTCTGGGCCAATCTCAGCAACGGTTACGTGTGGGTCGTGCTGTTCGTCACGGTCGGCTTTGGCGCCATCGGCTTTTACGACGACTATCTCAAGGTCAAGCGCATGACCCATGCCGGCTTCGGCTCGCGGCAGCGGCTGCTGCTCGAGGCGCTGATCGGCGGCATTGCGGCTTTTGCGATTTCCCAGCTGTCGCAAGGCTCTTACGGCATGTCGGTGCTGTTCCCCTTCGTCAAGGACCTGGCCTTCAACCTGGGCTATTTCTACATCCTGTTCGGCGGTTTCGTCGTCGTGGCCGCCGGCAATTCGGTGAATCTCACCGATGGCCTGGATGGTCTGGCCATCGTGCCGGTCATGGTGGCCGCGGCCTGCTTCGCGCTCATCGCTTATCTCGTGGGTAGCGTGACGTTCTCGGACTACCTGCTGCTCAACTACACGCCCGGCACGGCCGAGCTGTCGGTGGTCTGCGGCGCGCTGATCGGCGCGGGCCTGGGATTTTTGTGGTTCAACGCCCCGCCCGCGCAGATCTTCATGGGCGATACCGGTTCGCTTGCCTTGGGCGGCGCGCTTGGCACCATCGCCGTGGCGACCAAGCACGAGATCGTGCTGGCCATCATCGGCGGGCTGTTCGTGCTGGAAACCGTGTCGGTCATCGTGCAGGTCGCCTCGTTCAAGCTCACCGGCAAGCGGGTGTTCCGCATGGCGCCGATCCACCACCATTTCGAGCATCTGGGCTGGACGGAAAGCCAGGTGGTGATCCGCTTCTGGATCATCTCCTTCGTGCTGGCGCTGATCGGGTTGAGCAGCCTCAAGCTGCGGTAGTTTCGCAGATACCGTCCCAACCACAGTGTCACCCCGGCCTTGAGCCGGGGCCCATCCTGAGATCTCAGGATGGATCCCCGCTTTCGCGGGGATGACATCGCGGGCGAGGAGGGCGCGGCGACCGACACTTTCGCAAAACGCAACGACCATTGGGAAATCGGTAACCAACCGGCTGCTACAATTCGTTTCGAGTTGTATCCAGTAGCCCGGCTTCCCCCATGATGTTCTCCCGTGCCGAAAAGACGCCTCTGGCGGAGTGGTGGTGGTCGATCGACCGGGAACTGCTGGGGGCGCTGATCCTGCAGATGACCTGCGGCATGGTGCTGAGCTTCGCCGCCAGCCCGCCGGTGGCCGAGCGCATCGGGCTCTCGCCGTGGTTCTTCATCATCCGCCACGCCATGTTCTGCGCGGTCGCGCTGCCGGTGATGATCGCAACGTCGTTCCTCAGCCATCGTCAGGCGCGCCTCGGCGCACTCGTTACACTGGCGATCAGCCTCGCCTTGCTCTGGGCAACCCTGCGCTTTGGCACCGAGGTCAAGGGCGCGCGGCGCTGGATCTCCTTTGCCG
>CBFGMY010000166.1:0-9461 GCA_965650055.1 uncultured Devosia sp. | reverse complement strand
CTCGAAGGCCAGGAAGGCCGCTATCTGGCGCGCCACTGGAAAGACGGTGCTTGAGGTGACGCACCCTTTGGCACGGTCCCGACCGACAGCTTTGCGTCGCATATGGTTATGCACATTGAGAAAGACCTGGGACGATTGCGCCAAGGGCTCGAAGACGGTCTGCTCAGCATGTCGCGCGTAGATGACGCCGTGCTGCGCATTCTCGGAACGCGATGACCTGTCCGGAACGCAAGAGCACACGCGCTGGGCCAAGGCGACTGCGGAAGCGAGCATAAAACGCTTGTGAAGGACAGGTCGGGCCTCCTGCCCATCGACCCGAGCCGCCGGATTCTTCTGGGCCAACATGCCGAACGGCGCAGCCCATCTGGGGCGCTACCCGATCTTCAAATTGCCCGTCTCCTGCAGGATGCTAGCTTCCAACTTTCGCGTACCCGGCAAGTAGTGGAGCGGCTCGTGGATGTCGGGCAGCAGGTCAAAGCCGGGCAGCAGCCACCAATACGGATCGACTACATCGATCTTCGCCTTGCGCTTGTGGCAAAGCGCAACGCCGTTGCGGCGGCGCGTGCGGTAGTCGATCAGGTGGAACCGGATGAACGGCGATATGCCTCCCTGCTCAACGATGGATGGCACCAGACGGCGCTAGGCGAAGGCCGCGTTGGAGACAGCCCAGGCGCACCTCGCCGCCGCCGAAGCCGAAGCACGGGTCGCCGAGAATGAGACGACATACGCGGTGCCGTTGGCGGACGCGGATGGAACGGTGCTCGAAACGCTTGGCGAGCCGGGACAAGGGGTCCCCGCCGACAGCCGGTGGTCCGGTTTGCCCAGGCTGGCCCCTGCCAAGCGGTATTAGCGCTTCCCAAAACCATCCGGCCGACGCTCGGATCGGCGGCCGAGGCCAGCGTGTATGGTGGTGAGCGCCGCTATTGCCGAATCAGCGGAGGAAGTTGATGGCCTGTTTTACGAAGGCCTCCGAGTACTGAAAAATGCCGCCATGCCCGGCGTCGGGGAAAATGCTGAGCTGTGCGTTGGGCAACCTATCCGCCAACTCGAACGAGTTCACTGTTGGCGCCATGATGTCGTCGTCACCATTCACCACCAAGACCGGGTGCCGTATCGCGGATAGCCATGAGGCGTCGCCCTGCCCCCAGACGGTGATGGCAGTCAGTTGGGCAGTAATAGTTTGGTCGCTGATCGGCGCATCGCGGTCATCCTGCCGTTCGGCGAGGCGTGCCAGGAAGCTGCCTGCGGCGGCCTGACCATCCGAAGTTTGCGTGAAGAAAAGGAACTGCTTTGGATGCTTGCCGGCTTCTGCCGCTTTCGCCATCGCTTCCTGAACAACGCTGCCCATATTGGAAATGCCTGTTCCACCCGCGGGGCCAGAGCCGGCGATGATCAGCTTCCGGACGAGATCTGGGTCGGTCCGCGCAATGACCTGGGCCACAAAGCCGCCTAGCGAGAAGCCCAAAAGATCGACCTGCTGCAGTCCCAATGCACGAATGAAGCCGACGGCGTCCTTCGCCATTTCTTCCACTGTGCTCGGCGTGGAGCCTTCCGAGCCCCCGACGCCGCGGTTGTCGAACACGAAGACATGATGTTTCGCGGCGAGCCCATCCACAACCAGGCTGTCCCAGTCGTCGAGCACGCCCGTCAGATGGTGGAGCAGAACCAGGGGCGTTCCCCCGGCGACGCCCAATTCGCGGTAGGCGAATGAAGTGCCGTCAAAAGACAAGAATTTGGAAGGCGCGGTCTTAAAGGTCATTGGAGTTTGTCCTCGCAGGCAATCCAAATGGAAAGCCATGTTTGCATGTTAGATAACGGTCGTTATATAACGATCGTTATCTTAAAGTGCAAGAGGCTACGCAGAGGCAGGAGTGAGCGATGCGATATCGGCCCGATCAGAAGGCCAAAGCCAAAGCCGCCATACTTGAGGCGGCTGGCAGGACGCTGCGAGCCAATGGCTTCAATGGCATGGGCGTTGATGGGCTTGCCGCGGCGGCTGGCGTGACGTCCGGCGCCTTCTATTCCAACTTCGCCAGCAAGGAGGCACTGCTTCGCGATGTCATAGACACTGGCCTAGGAGAGCCGTTCCTGAGCGCCGACGCCGGCGCGTCCGGGCTAAAAACCTATCTTCGGTCATGGCTGGCGGATTATATCAGCCGAGAGCATCGGACAAACCCAGGCGAGGGCTGCGTCATGCCGAGCCTGAGCGCAGATGTTGCGCGTTCAGGGGTGGATGTTCGCTTCGCCTATGCACGCAAGATGCAGGAATTGATTGCAAGAATGTCTGATGCACTGGACGGCACCGAAACCGAACGCCAAAGCAGGGCCAGAAGCATCGTAGCCTTGATGGTCGGCTCTGTTGCAATCTCGCGGGCGATGCCAGATGGCGATGATGCGGACAAAATCATCGACACTGCTTTGCAAACGGCGTTGATGCTCGTTGACTAGCACCAATTTGCCTGGGCAAGCCTACTTGCGTGGCTCGATCCGCGAGGCGGCACAGTCGACGACGTCGCCGACGCATGCGCGCTTTGCGGAAGCCGAACTGCGCCGCGTCCGCTGGCACTACATTCGGTTGGTCTGGTGTTTCAACTCGAGATGGTTTCAGCACAGGTCGCCTTGCAGCGGCTTGGTCAACGGATCGAATGGCTGATCTCCGTGCTCGCGCTGTGTCACCATGCTGCGGGCCAGGACAGCAGCCAATGGGCCATTGCTCACCTGCAATGCCTGCTTCTGCGCGAACGGCTTCGCATGAACGCTGCCGGATTGGATTCGTCCGCCCTCAAGGCATTGCGCCGGGCGATCGAGAAGGTGGGACTCGATGCTCAGGACGATCGCAGCAGCCTGCTCAAGGGCCTGGGGCCGGAATACTACGCGCATCCGTTCCGATAGACCTGCTTCCGCAGTCCACCACCGCCGGATGAGCGCTCGCTATCTGGGAAGCCGGAGCGCGAAGCTGGCTCCGCCGCCCTGGGCGTTGGAGGCCGATACCGAGCCGCCATGCGCGACGGCAATTGCCTTGACCACAGCGAGACCCAGGCCACTGCCGCCGGCGACACGCCCGCGAGAATCGTCGGCACGCCAGAATGGGTCGAAGACGCGCTCTGCGGTCCCGGCTGGCAGACCCGGCCCATGGTCGGTGCACCGCAGCATGACGATCCCCGGCTCGGCCAAAATCTCCAGGATTACGCGTGTCCCAAGGGCATAGCGCGCTGCATTGGTGAGAAGCGCAACCAGGGCCTGGCGGACGCGATCCGGGTCGGCCCTGACGACAATGGGCTGTAGGCGCAGATCCAGTTCAATGTCCGCATCTTCCAACTCGACCGACACTGTTGCCACCGCACGCCGCACGACCGCCATCAAGTCGGTTTCGATCAGGTTGAGTTGCAGGCGATCGGCGTTGAAAAGACCGATGGTCCGCAAATCTTCCACGATCATGGCAAGACCGTCGACCTGCGCGAGGAGTGTATCGAGCATCTCCGGCGTCAGGGCGAACACACCGTCGGAAACGCCCTGCAGTCGCCCCTTCAGAATGGTCAGCGGCGTCCGGAGCTCGTGCGCAATTGCTGAGTTCGTATAGATACGGTCGGCTTCACCCCGCTCCAGCCGTTCGGCCATGGCGTTGAAATCGTCAATCAAGTGGCGGGTTTCCCAGAACCCGGCAGCTTCGCGCCTGGCGCGGGCGGTCAGGTCGCCGTCGGCGATGGCGCGAGCTGCCCGCGCCACGTCAAGCAGCGGGCGCACCATGCGGCGGGAGAGCCACCAGCCGAACGCAGCCGCTGCCGGAACGACCAGAATCACGGTGAGCGCCAGATAGCCGACATCGAGCCAGGTCCAACTCTCTTCCGGCACGGGCAAGTTCGGCCAAAAGGAAAAGACCACGTCGTAGTATGTTGACCAGCCCACGATGGAGAGCGCAGCAATGGCAACGGCCAGCAGGCTCGCGGACGCGACCACCGGCCAGCCAACGCTTGCCAGCCTACTCATGCGGCAGCCCCAACCGATAGCCTACGCCCCTGACCCCGGAGAGCAGACCTTCCGCACCTGCCCTCGCCAACTTGCGCCGCAGGTTGCTGACGTGGCTATCCACGGTTCGGTTAAGCGCCTCGCCCTCGGGCAGGCAGGCATCCACCAATTCGCCGCGGTCAAAGACCCTGTTGGGCGCGCGTGCCATATGGCTGAGCAGGCGAAACTCGGTTCGCGTCAGCGCGAGCACCTGCGCGCCGCTGCCGCTATCCACCGTTGCGACATGAGCATCGGCCTCGATCGTCAGCGGACCGATCCGCGTGACCGCCGGATTTTGATGCCCCTGGCTGCGCCGCAGGATGGCCCGCGCCCTGGCAACCACTTCCAGCGGATTGAAGGGCTTGAGGACATAGTCGTCCGCGCCCAGCCGTAGGGCCTGGAGCTTGTCGAGATCCTCGGCCAGTGCAGTGACCATGATGACCGGCGTGTCGGCGACCCGGCGGATAGCAGCGAGCACATCATAGCCGTCCATCCTGGGTAGCTTGATATCCAGAACGACCAGATCAGGCCGCAGACGCTGATGGTGTGCCAGCCCTGTTTCGGCATCCCCCGCGGCAATCGTGCGAAAGCCGTCCCGCTCGAAATAGGCCTGCAGGATGCGCACGATCTCGGGATCGTCCTCGATCAGTAATACGAGCTGATTGTCCATTGCCTCACCTGGTTCACCTGGTCACGAGACCAAACGGAACAGCCCGGCGTCAACACCGGATGGCCCGCCTCCACCAAATCTGCACGAAGCCTGCATCCAGTCTGGACCCATCCGTCGCACCTGATGCTCACGAAATGGCTCGGGCGAGCCCCGCCTGAGACGGCATCGCTCGCCAGTACAGATGAGAGGCAGATATGACAATGCGCGGCCGCGCCACTACCTGGAGAAAGCTCGCAGCCGGGGCGTTGGGAGCCTCCGCCCTGGCATGGGGCTATGTCGCCATTGGGGCTCCCTATTGGCCTGCCAGCGGTGAGGAAGCGCCCCTCACGGCGGAAGTCGTGGCACGGGACATCGAAGAGGCAATCGTCGTCAACGGCGTCCTTGAGCCCGCCCAGATGGTCAATGTCGGCGCCCAGGCGTCGGGCCAGATAAAGGTGCTGCACGTTGCCCTGGGCCAGCAGGTCAAGGCAGGGCAACTCGTCGCCGAAATCGACTCGCTGCCCCAGCAGAGCGCATTGCGTCTGGCCGAGGCCAACCTGGCACTGGCCCGGGCGCAGCGCGATGCCCGCGCGGCCGGGTTGAAGCAGGTGCAGTCTGCCTATGATCGCCAGCAGGCACTGCTGGAAACCAAGGCGACGTCCCAGACGGACTTCGAAGCGGCCGAAGCTGCCTATCGCACGGCGGTCGCCGATGTCGCAGCGCTGGACGCGCAGATCGAGCGCAGCCAGATCGAGGTCGAAATCGCCAAGACCAACCTCGCCTATACCCGGATCACGTCGCCTATCGACGGCACGGTCATCGCTATCGCGACCAAACAGGGGCAGACGCTCAACGCCAGCCAGACCGCGCCGACCGTCGTGGTCGTTGCCCAGCTCGATGTCATGTCGGTCAAGGTCCAGATTTCGGAGGCCGAGATTGGCCGGGTCAAGGTCGGCCAGGAGGTCTGGTTTACGCTTCTGGGAGACGAGCGCACCCGGTTCAAGGCCAAACTGGACGTCATTGAGCCCGCGCCGCAGACGCTGCTGACCCAGTCACAAAGCCCCGACGCTTCGCAAGCCCAGGGAACGGCCGCGGTCTATTTCAATGGACTGTTCAAGGTCGACAATGTCGAGGGCAAGCTGCGACCGTTGATGACCGCACAGGTCCACCTCGTCACCGGCCGCGCGAGCAATGTTCCCACTTTGCTTTCCTCGGCCCTGGGAACCGGCGAGACCAATGGTCAATATCGCGTCGAGGTACTCACCGCCGACGGTCCGCGTGAAACGCTGGTCTCTGTCGGTCTCAACGACAAGACCAACGCCCAGGTGGTCGAAGGGCTGAAGCTGGGCGACCGGGTCATCCTGCCGCTGGGCGAGGCAGGGCCGGCCGCTGACCCCATGTTGATGGGAGGCCCGGCATGACCTCGCCCTTGATCGAGATCAGCGAATTGACCCGCACCTTCCATCTGGGCGGCGAAACCGTCACCGCGCTCGACGGTGTTTCCCTTTCGATTCAGGCCGGGGAGATGATCGCGATCGTCGGCGCCAGCGGGTCCGGCAAATCCACCCTGATGAATATCCTGGGTTGCCTCGACCGTCCTGACGGCGGCACGTATCGCCTTGCCGGCCAGGAGGTATCCGCCCTTTCACAGGACAAGTTGGCCCGACTGCGCCGACGGCGCTTCGGCTTCATCTTCCAGCGCTACCACTTGATGAGCAACCTCACGGCGGCCGGCAATGTCGAGGTACCAGCCGTTTACGCCGGCATTCACTCCGCTGCCCGGCGCAAGCGCTCCGAGGCGCTACTGTCGCGCCTTGGACTTGCCGAGAGGCTGAACTATCAGCCCAACAAACTATCGGGCGGCCAGCAGCAACGCGTTTCGATCGCACGGGCGCTGATGAATGGCGGGGAGATCATCCTGGCGGATGAGCCCACCGGCGCGCTCGACGCCCGGAGCGGTGTGGCCGTCATGGAGATCCTCAAGGAGCTCCATGCGGACGGTCATACGGTGATCATCGTCACCCATGACATGGCTGTAGCCGAGCAGGCCGGCCGGGTGATCGAAATCCGCCAGGGCCAGATCGTCGCCGACCGCAGGACCGACGCGTTTGTTTCGCCCCTCCCCTATGAAGGCGACGCGGCGCCCGGCGCCCTCCCTTCGCGACTGGCCGGTTTGCGCCAGTCCGTGGCCAATGCCGCTGCGATGGCGCTTCGCTCGATGGTGGCCCAGCCCCTGCGCGCAGCGCTGACCATGCTTGGTATCGTCATCGGTATCGCCGCGGTGGTCGCGGTCGTCGCGCTCGGCGATGGTTCGCAGCAACGTGTCCTGACCCAACTTGAGGAGCTGGGTGCCAGCACGATCGAGATCTATCCGGGTCGGGACTGGGGCGATGAAGCCGCGGCAACAATCCGGACGCTTGGCGTCGGCGACGCACAGGCGCTACTGGCCCAGCCCTATGTCCGCGCCGTGTCTCCCATGGTCGCAGCGTCGGCACGCGCCCGCTATCTGACCAAGGCCGTCAATGTCAGCGTCAGCGGCGTGGGCGCCGAGCACTTCGCCGTCCGCGGCCGCAGGCTCCAGGAGGGGCGAATGTTCGACGCGGCAGCCGTGGAGCAGCTCTCCACCGATGCCGTCATCGACCAAAACACCGCCCGCCGGCTTTTCGGCGACAGCAGCCCGCTCGGCCGGAGCATCATGGTCGGCCGCGTGCCGGTGACCGTGATCGGCGTCGCAGCGCCTACCCCGGGCGGCAGTCAGAACCTCGAGATTTTCATGCCCTATACCAGCGTTGCGGCTCGTCTTTCCGGTTCGAGGCGGCTTGAACAGTTGATCGTCCGGCTAGCGGACCAGGTGGACTCCGCCAAGGCAGAACGGGCCATCGACCGGATGTTGCGGGAGCGGCACGGCTCGAAGGACTTCTTCATTTTCAACAATGACCAGATGCGGAGGGCCATCGAGAAGACCTCCAAGACCATGACCTCGCTGATCACAGCGGTCGCCGCCATCGCGCTGATCGTCGGCGGCATCGGGGTGATGAACATCATGCTGGTCTCGGTCACCGAGCGCACCAAGGAAATCGGCCTGCGCATGGCCGTGGGCGCCCGGCAGTCCGACATCATGCTGCAGTTCCTGGTGGAAGCGACGGTGATCTGCATGGCCGGCGCGGCTGCCGGCGTCGGTCTGGCTCTGACGGCCGGCCTGTTGTTTGGCCAGCAGGATGGCGACTTTCCCATGGTCTTTTCGATCCACTCGATTGTGCTGGCTTGCGCTGCGGCGACGCTGGTCGGCCTCACCTTCGGCTTCTTCCCTGCCCGCAACGCCGCTCGCCTCGACCCCGTCGACGCCCTTGCAAGAGACTGACCATGTTCCTGCGCCATTCTGCCCTCGCCGTCTCGTCCCTGATCGTCCTTTGCGGCTGCACCGCGCTCAGCACGCCATATGTCCGCCCGGCGCTGCCGCCGGCGCCGGGTTGGCAGGCGTCGGCAGCCCAGCCCCGCATCGTCCAGCCGGACTGGTGGACAACGTTCGGCAGCCCCGACATCAACGCCCTGGTGGCAACGACCCTTACCGCCAATACCGACATCGCCGCCGCAGCCCTTCGCGCCAGGCGTGCGGCGCTTCAGGCCGAGCAGGCCGGCGCCGGCCTGTGGCCGAAGCTCTCGGGATCGCTCAACTCCTCGGTCTCCGGCGCCGCTGAAAGCGCCGCAACCCAAAGCCACGCCATCGCCTTGGGTGCGTCCTATGAGATTGATCTCTGGGGCCGGCTTTCCGCCCAGCAAGCTGCAGGCAAGCTTGAGGCGCTTGCCAGCCAGGACGATGTCGAGGCTGCCCGGATGACGGTCGTTGCTTCGGTCATCGAGACGAATTGGCGCCTGGGCGCGGTCAACCAGCAGATCGCCCAAGCGCGGAGGAGCCTTGCCACTGTGCAGCAGATGCAGGACCTGGTGGCCAGCCAGGTCGCGCTCGGCGCCGCATCTCAGCTGGACACCAACGAAGTCGCCCAGACCGTTGCCGCCCAGCAGGCCAGCCTTTCCGACCTGCTGCAAGCGCGGGAGGTGCTTCGCGGTACGCTTGCCGTGCTTCTTGACGGGCGGGCAAGCCCCGTGGCGGAGCCGACCGCGCTCCCCTCCCGCACGCCGGTGATGGTGGCCGCGGGCCTGCCGGCCGATATGCTGGCCAACCGACCGGATCTGCGCGCGGCGGAGCTACGGCTGCGCGGCACGCTCAAGGGCGTGGATTCCGCCCGCTCCAGCCTCTATCCGCAACTCACGCTCACAGGAAATCTGGGCAGCAGTAGCGCCGAGCTGTCGAACCTGTTGAGCAATCCGGTAGCGACCCTGGGCACCGGCCTGTTGCTTCCGTTTCTCAACTTCCGCGACGGTCAACTCGCCGTCCGCGTCTCGGAGCTGCAATATGAGGAAGCGGTGCTCAATTTCCGGCGCTCGCTGCTATCGGCCTTCAGCGATGTGGGGGTGGCGCTGTCGGCCCGTACTAGGCTGATCGAGAAGATGACTTTCGTGCGCCAGTCGCTGTCTGCTGCGCAGGAGGCAGAGGCCCTGACCGAGCAGCGCTACCGCGCGGGTGCCATAACCCTGCGTCTCTGGCTGGACGCGCAGGAACGCCGGCGCAGCGCCGAGGCAGCTGTCACCGCTGTGCGGCTCGACCAACTGCTGAACGAGGTACTGCTGTTTCGGGTGCTCGGGACCTCACCGATGAGTGCCGCGTCTTAGTCCCTGCACGCAATCTCCACCAAAACCCGACTGGTTCTCAACGGGCTGCTGGAATTGGCGGCACCTATTCGATCAG
>CBFGMY010000165.1:0-9479 GCA_965650055.1 uncultured Devosia sp. | reverse complement strand
GACGAAAAGGCCATCGTCAACGGCCTGGTGGGCCTGCATGCCACGGGCGGCTCGACCAACCACACCATGCATCTGATCGCCATTCCCGCCGCGGCCGGCCTGCAGGTGACCTGGGATGATATGAGCGACCTCAGCGACGCCACGCCGCTGCTGGCCCGCGTCTATCCCAATGGCGTCGCCGACGTGAACCACTTCCATGCCGCCGGCGGCATGGGCTTCCTCATCCAGGAACTGCTGGAATCCGGCCACCTGCACGAAGACGTCAAGACCGTCTGGGGCGATGGCCTGTCCAACTATACCGTCGAAGCCAAGCTGCTCGACGACAAGCTGGCCTTCGAGCAGTCGCCCAAGGAATCGGCTTTGCCCAAGGTGCTGACCAAGGTGGCAACCGCCTTCTCGCCCACCGGCGGCCTCAAGCTGCTGACCGGCAATCTCGGCCGCTCCGTCATTAAGGTCTCGGCCGTCAAGCCCGAGCATCGCGTCATCGAAGCCCCGGCCCGCGTGTTCCACGGCCAGGAGGGTCTCCAGGCGGCGTTCAAGGCCGGCGAACTCAATGGCGACATGATCGCCGTGGTCCGCTTCTCCGGCCCCAGGGCGCTCGGCATGCCCGAACTGCACAAGCTGACGCCCTCGCTGGGTATCCTGCAGGATCGCGGCTTCAAGGTCGCCCTGCTGACCGACGGCCGCATGTCGGGCGCCTCGGGCAAGGTCCCCGCTGCCATCCACATGACGCCCGAAGCCGTCGATGGCGGCCCGATCAGCAAGATCCGCGACGGCGACATGATCCGCCTCGACGCCAATGAGGGCACGCTGACCTTCCTCGGCGACGAAAAGGAATTCCGCTCCCGCACCCCGGCCACCGAAGACCTGCGCAGCCAGCATTACGGCATGGGCCGCGAACTCTTCGCCGGCTTCCGCAGCCTGGTCGGCGTCGCCGACCGCGGGGCGAGTGTGTTCCAGTAGCGCCCGGACCTCGGATCTGTCCCAGGTCCGAGCCGAAGCTATCCGGCCAAACACTGGCCGGGCACGGGCTGGGGGTCGCGCGGGTCGGTTTCGGGCTGCTGTCGATGCACGAGATTGTATTCGAGTGCCTCTAGCTCCTCCGCCGATAGCCGGGCCCTCGCCTGGGCCGCCGGCTCTCGCATGTCTGTACAGCCTGCCGCCACTGCCACCGCATAGTGGTAGGCCGATTTCAGCCGGTAGTCCGGATCCTCAGGTAACTCTTCAAAGACGACGCCGAGCATGGCACTGGCTTGCCGCTGACCAAGCCGAGCTGCCCGCAACAGATACTGCATGGCAGTGTCGATGCTGCCGGTCGTCGCGGCATTGTTCATGGCAACGCCTGCCAGCATGAACAGGGCATCAGGGTTATCTAACTCGGCTGCCCGCCGCATGAGGCGCCACCCTTCGGCCACGTCCATTTCGGTCCCCTCACCATTCATGGTCATGATCGCGAGACTATGGATGGCAGGGGCAAAGTCTTGCTCTGCCGCCAGTTCAAACCAGCGCAGTGCTTCTGCCTTGTCGGACGCGACGCCGATGCCCTCGTAATAGTGATGCCCCATCGCGTCCTGGGACGCGGCGTTGCCCCGTCCGGCACCCTTTCTGAGCCAGACCAGCGCCTTCGCGTGATCGACCGGTACGCCATATCCATAGGTGTAGCTGGCATAGAGCATTTCCAGCGCCAGCATGTCGCCGGCCTCCGCGAATGGCGTCGCCAGCTCCAGCGCTTCTTCATACTGCCCGGCATCAAACAGAATGAGGGCCTTCATCCAGTCATCAGCCGCAGCCGGCAGGCATGAAAGCAGCAGGCAGAGTAGTCCAAATACGGTTCTACGCATCCTTGTCTCCTGGGTCACAATGACAGGCCAAAGCTCGGGCGCCGGACGGGCGCCTCGTCTTGTTGGTGATGGCCGCGTGGCAGTTTGTGGGGGATCGGTCATGTAGCCTACCATCGCAGGCAGCGGCCCATGATGCGGGAGTCCGGCTTCATCGCCGTCGCCGCAACCCATTGCGGTAGTTGGCGCTCGTATTCCGCCCGTTGCTCCTCAGACAGCCGCTCGACCGCATGGGCGGCCAGGATTTCCACGTCGTTACAGCCCGCCGCGATCGCCACCTGAAAATGCAGCGCCGACTTGACGAGATTGTTCTCGACGTCGCCGGCGTCCTGCAGCATCACCGCCAGCAGCGCCGAAGCCTCACGCTGCCCGAGCAACGCGGCCCGTTCCAGCACCACCAGGCTATACTCGTTGGCGCCGGACGGATTGCGCCCCCCGGCAATGGTTCCCATCGGATCTGACCACTGCGGCCCAGGCCATTCCTGGGCGGTGGTCGCGCCGATGCACAACGACAGGCAGCCGAGCAGAAGCATGCTGACGCGCATGATGTCTCCTTTGGTCGTGATGGGCCGATTTGCCGAGCGCGGCGCATTGGTCCGCGTGCCGCCGCAGGCACGCGGTCGGTCACGGGCACAATCCCCGGTTACGCAACCGAGGCCCGAGCTCAAATGAATCCGAGGCTCCGGAGCCGGACGATCAGACGTCCATTGCTCTCAAGCCGGTGGCCGGGCTGGCTTTTACTTGGCGATGTTTGCCGAACTGCGGATCCCGTCAGGACGGATGCGGCGCAGGACTGAGGTCAAGCCGAAATTCGACTGAGTTGGCGTGCATTAGTAGTTCCCCCTACGTTCTGGGGAACATTGCATGAACAAAAAGCGGAGTCGAGAGTGATTCGTTAACCTTTCGAATCACCCGCTTCGGCCGCTAGCGACTCCGTCCGAACAGCCGTTCGATATCTTTCTGCTTGAGCTCGACATAGGTCGGGCGGCCGTGGATGCACTGGCCGGAATGCGGCGTCTGTTCCATGTCGCGCAGCAGGGCGTTCATTTCATCGACGCGCAGCCGCCGCCCCGAGCGGACCGAGCCATGGCAGGCCATGCGAGCGATGATGGCTTCCATGCGATCGGAAACCGCGGCAATGGAATCCCATTCGGCCAAGCCATCGGCGACGTCACGCACGAGGCCATCGATATCGGAATTGCCGAGCAAAGCCGGGGTTTCGCGCACCGCGATGGCGCGTGGGCCGAAGCGTTCGAGGTAGAGCCCGAAGCGTTCGAGCTCCGGCGCCGCCTCTTCCAGCCGGGCGCAGTCTTCCTCGGGCAGTTCGATCACCAGCGGGATCAACTGCGCCTGGCTGGGCACCGGCCCCGAGGCCAGCTGCGCCTTGAACCGCTCATAGACCAGCCGCTCATGCGCCGCATGCTGGTCGACCAGCAGCAGCCCCTCGCCATTCTGCGCGATGATGAAATTGTCGAACATCTGCGCCCGCGCCGTGCCGAGCGGGAACTCGACAAAGGCCGGGGAGGGCTCAGTCTCGACACGCGCGCTGGGCTCGGTAAAGCCATCGAGCCGCGGCGACAACCATGACGGAACGCTCGGCCGAGCGCTTGCCTCGCCCCAGGCCGTCGCCTGTTCCGGCGCACGGAACGCCGATGCTTCAGCCTCGTAAGACGGCGCCGTGAACGCCCCCAGCACATCCTCGGCCACGGTGGCCGAAGCCTTGAACCCGGCTGCGGTCAGCGCCTCGCCAATGGCGCGGATCACCGCGCTGCGCACAGCGCCGGCATCGCGAAAGCGCAGCTCGGCCTTGGCCGGATGCACGTTGACGTCCACCTCGCCCGGATCGATGGCGATATAGAGCGCCACCACCGGAAAGCGGTCGCGGAACGTATAGTCGGCATAGGCCGCGCGCACCGCGCCGACCAGCACCTTGTCGCGCACCGAGCGGCCGTTGACGAAATAGAACTGGCTGAGCGAATTGGCCCGCGTATAGGTCGGCAGCCCGGCCAGCCCCGCCACCACGACGCCGTGGCGGCTCGAGGCCAGGGTCACCGCATTCTGCGCGAAATCGTCGCCGATCACCTGCGCCAGCCGCGCCTGCAGCGCGCCCGATCCGGTCACGGCAGGCCAGTTGCTCGGCGAGCGGTCGCTGCCATTGAGCACGAAATGCACCGCCGGATTGGCCATGGCCAGGCGCTTGACCACGTCGGTGATCGCCGCCGCTTCGGCCCTGTCAGTCTTGAGGAACTTGAGCCGCGCCGGCACCCTGGCGAAGAGGTTCTTCACCTCCACGATCGTGCCGCGGTTCATCGCCTGCGGCACCGGACCCGACCGCACGCCGTTGCGGACATCGAGCCGCAGCCCGCTTTCCGCCTCTGCCGTGCGCGACGATACCGATAGCTCCGCCACCGAGCCGATCGAGGCCAGCGCCTCGCCGCGAAAGCCCAGCGTGCGGATATCGTCGAGTTCGTCCTCGCTGAGCTTGGACGTGGCGTGGCGCTCCACCGACAGCACCAGGTCGGCCCGGTCCATGCCATGGCCGTCATCCTCGATGCGGATCAGCCCCTTGCCGCCCGCCGCGGTGGTCACCACGATCCTGGCAGCGCCGGCATCGATGGCATTCTCCACCAGCTCCTTGACCACGCTGGCGGGCCGCTCCACCACCTCGCCGGCGGCGATGCGGTTGATGAGGTCTTCGGGCAGCTGGCGGATGGGCAAGGGCGATTCTCCTGGGTGGAGAATATAGGTGAGGAGACGGGTTTCCGATGCGGAATTGGCGATTGTCCGCGGAGTTATCAGTCGACCTCCCTCCCCCTTGTGGGGAGGGTGGCCCCGAAGGGGTCGGGTGGGGGTATGCCTCCGCAACTTTGGTGCGTGCTGCCCACCCCCACCCTTGATCCCTCCCCACAGGGGGAAGGGAGACGACTGCCGGTCTTGTGCAAAGGGCCTGCCACCCGCTACACCCTCCCCATGCCCAATCCTTCCCCCATGGACCTCGCCCTCAGCCTCGCCGAAGACGCCGCCGCGCATGGCGAAGCGCCGGTTGGCGCCGTGGTCATGGAGGGCGACACCGTCCTCGCCGCCGAGCGCAACCGCATGAAGGCGCTTAACGACCCCACCGCCCATGCCGAAATGCTGGCCATCCGCACGGCGCTGGCCACTCGTGCCACCGGCCGCCTTGATGGCTGCGACCTCTATGTGACGCTCGAGCCCTGCGCCATGTGCGCCGGGGCCATCGCCCATACGAGGCTCCGCCGCGTCTATTTCGCCGCCGAGGATACCAAGGCCGGCGCGGTCGAAAACGGCGTGCGCCTCTTCGAACAGCCCACCTGCCACCATAGCCCCGAAGTCATCGGCGGCCTGGGCGCCTCCCGCTCGGAAGCCCTGCTGCGCGATTTCTTCCGCGCCTTGCGACCATAGCCCATCGCCTGCTGACACGCCCTGGCAGCGCGCCGCCCATATTGCTCAAACCAGCACATGTGGGGAGGACACGAGTGGATATCGGGCTGCTCAACGACATCATCGTCAAGGCCAAGGCCGCCACCTATGTGGGCGGCGGCAACAAAGTCGGCGCCAGCCGCCTCGGGTCGCATGATCTGGCCTGGTCGGAGGGCGATTGGCGCTATCTCGATAGCTATTTCGGCGGCACCGATTTCATCGGCCAGGAAGTCGTCTGGTTCCGGCAGGAGCCTGTCTGGGCCATGAACTACTATGGCTATATCGCCCTGCCGGAACTGATCGACGGTCAGCGCGCCGGCGAGACCATCAAGGCGGCCCTGTCGGCCATGTATGCCGAAGGCCGGTTTCTCGGCGGCTTCCAATGGGCCGGACCGCACGGGACCTATATCGACCGCAGCACGGGCGACGCCGGCCACTTTCAGGGCCGCGAGGTCATCCTGGTCGAGGGGCAGCAGGCCTATGCGCTGGATTATTCCGGCGGCCTGATCCGGCCCTAGTCGTTGGGATTGCTGTCGATGACAGGCACCTTGCCGGCAATATAGGCTTCCACCTTGTCGGCCAGGATGCGCTTGAAGCGTTCCTTCTCGACCTCGGCATGGGCCACGATTTCGCGCACCCGCCAGAATTCGAGGGCCCCGAACGAGGTCACATGCGGGCGGATATAGATGTCGGGCGGATAGGCCGCCATCATATGCGCGGTCAGCGAATGCATCATGATCTGGGCCGAGCCGAACCAGATATCGAGGGCCTTGTGATCGGTCTTGGCGATGCCTTCGGAGGGGTCGCCATTGACGTCGATGCCGATCAGGAAGTCGGTGTCGATATCGGCCTGGTCGAGCGGCAGCGGGTTGACCACGCCGCCATCGACGAGGATGTGATTGGAATGCACCACCGGCTTGAACAGGCTTGGAATGGCGATCGAGCCGGCAATGGCGGGCCGGAGCAGGCCGGAGTTGAACACCACCTGGTGCCAGGATTGGAAATCGGTGGCCACCACGAAGAGCGGGATTTTCAGGTCCTTGAATTCGAGCGGGAAGTTGGCGGGCGTGAACGCATCCACGATATTGGTGGCATCGAGCTGCATCGAGATGCCGTTCTTGAGGATGCCGCCAATGCCGCGAATCTGGGTGGCCCACAGCTTGGTGGCGATGGTCCGCATGGTGCCCAGCACCTGGTAGGAATGTTCGCGCAGCTCCTTGCCGGTCATCCCGGCCGCCCAGCCGGCGCCGATCAGCGCGCCGATGGAGGTGCCCGATATCACCGAAGGCCTCAGCCCCAGCTCATCCATGGCCTCGATATAAGGGATATGCGTCAGGCCGCGCGCCGAGCCGCCGCCCAGTGCGATGCCGATCCGAGGTCCAGAGATCGTCTGCATGCTCCCCCGCTCCCTGCCTTTGCTGCGCAGCCCTGCGGCGAGCGCCAGGCCGCGCTTTTGCAGCGGCGTGGGCTTGCGTTGCGGCGGTGCCTCGTCAAAGACGGTCTGCAGATAGGGTATGCCGTCCAGGTTTAGGAAGGGTTCAAGACGTGGTGCGGGCGATCTCGCGCCAGCCGATGTCTCGGCGGCAAAAGCCCTCTGGCCAAACAATCTGGTCCACGCCTGCATAAGCACGGCTTTGCGCCTCTTTCACGTCCTTGCCCAAAGCGGTGACGTTGAGGACGCGACCGCCGGCAGCAACTAAACGTTCACCATCACGGTGTGTTCCGGCATGGAAGACCACGAGCGTCTCGCTGTTTATGCCGTCGGCGCCGCGGATTTCCGAACCCTTCTCATAAGCACCCGGATAGCCCTCGGTCGCCATGACGACCGTCAATGCATACTGGTCTTTCCAGGTCACATCGTGGCCGGCCAGCGTGCCGGTTGCGGTGGCATGCAGCAGCGGCAGCAGGTCGCTTTCCATGCGCAGCATCATCACCTGCGTTTCGGGGTCGCCGAAGCGGGCATTGTACTCGACCAGTTTTGGGCCATCGGACGTGAGCATCAGCCCGGCAAAGAACACGCCCTGATAGGGCGTGCCACGCGCCGCGAGACCCCTGACGGTCGGCCAGATCATGCGCTCGATGACGTCGTCGTAGATTTCGCGGGTCATGACGGGGGCGGGCGAATAGGCGCCCATGCCGCCGGTATTGGGGCCGGCATCGCCGTCAAAGGCCCGCTTGTGGTCCTGCGCCGTGGTCAGCGGCAGGATGTCCTTGCCGTCGCAGAGCACGAAGAGGCTGACCTCCTCGCCCTCCATGAACTCCTCGATCACCACCGATGCGCCTGACGCGCCAAAGGCCCCGGCAAAGCAATCGATAATGGCTTCTTCGGCCTCTTCGACGCTCATGGCCACGGTCACGCCCTTGCCTGCGGCCAGGCCATCGGCCTTGATCACGATCGGGGCGCCCTGCGTATAGAGATAGGCGAGGGCGGCGGCCTCGGTGTCGAAGCGGCCATAGGCGGCGGTGGGAATGTTCATCTCGTCGCACAGGGCCTTGGTGAAGCCCTTGGAACCCTCGAGCTGGCCGGCGGCCTTGCTGGGGCAGAAGCAGGTGAAGCCGGCGGCGCGGACATCATCGCCGAGCCCGGCAACGACCTGCGCATCGGGTCCGACGACCACGAAATCGATCTGGTGCCTGTGGCACAGGGCGATGACGGCCGCGTGGTCGGTTATGTCGACAGCGAGGTTTTCCGCCACCGAACCGGTGCCGCCATTGCCAGGGGCAATGAACAGTTTGCTCAACAGCGGCGACTGGGCAATCTTCCACGCCAGCGCATGCTCGCGCCCACCCGACCCGATCACCAGAACCCGCATGCAAGCCTCCGTGCCTTTGCGGGCGTGATGCACGAAGGGGCGCAGCGAGGCAAGGGCTTCTTATTCCTCTCCCCATTGGGGAGAGGGTGGATCGGCCGCAGGCCGAGACGGGTGAGGGGAAGCCCGGTGCGGCCGCGAAGCCCGCGCGCCCCCTCATCCGGCGCTGCGCGCCACCTTCTCCCCGATGGGGAGAAGAACTTGTGAGATCCCGAGTTATCAGTCGTCTCCCTCCCCCTTGCGGGGAGGGATCAAGGGTGGGGGTGAGTCACGAACTCCGGACTCGCGGAGAGATACCCCCACCCTGCTCGATGCACGGACTTAGCTGAAGCTAAGTCCTATCTCGCTTCCCTCCCCACAAGGGGGAGGGTGAACTCCGTTCATCCCCCTCAAGGGGAGAAGGAAAAGAACCTACATCTCGGCTTCTTTGAAGATCCGGGTCAGATCGCCGTTCCATTCGCCGCGGAACTTGTCGAGCCAGCGTTCGGCCGGCGATTTGGCCAACCGGATGGTCTCCTCGAGCGGGGCAAGGTGGATGCTCTCGTCCTTGCCCTGGGCGTTGCGGCGGTTGCGGCGGACCAGGCCCGCTTCGGCAATGCCGACGGCCTGGGCGGCGACGTCATAGAGGTTGGAGCGGTCATGCGGGGTCATCAGGCCCAGCCGCGGCACCTCGCGGCGGATGCGCTCGCGCTCCTCACGGCTCCACGGCTCGATCAGCTCATAGGCGGCTTCGAGCGAAACCGCGTCATAGAGGAGGCCCGTCCAGAAGGCCGAGAGCGCGGTGACGGATTTCTCGTCGCCCATGTCGGCCCCGCGCATCTCCAGATACTGCTTGAGGCGGACTTCGGGGAAAATCGTGCCGAGATGGTAGTTCCAGTCCCGGCGGGTCGGCTTTTCGCCCGGCAGCTGCGGCAGCTTGCCCTCGAGGAACGCCCGGAAGCTCTCACCGGCCACATTGATATAGGCGCCGTCGCGGATGACGAAATACATCGGCACATCCAGCGCATAGTCGGCATATTGCTCGAAACCGAAGCCCTCTTCGAAGGCGAAGGGCAGCATGCCGGTGCGGCTGTCGTCGGTATTGAGCCAGATATGGCTGCGGAAGCTGAGATAGCCGCTGTCCCGGCCTTCCGAGAAAGGCGAATTGGCGAACAAAGCCGTGGCGATCGGCTGCAGCGCCAGCCCGACGCGCAGCTTCTTGACCATGTCGGCTTCGCTGGAAAAGTCGAGATTGGTCTGCACCGTCGCCGAGCGGAACATCATCGATGTGCCCAGCGTCCCCACCTTGTCCATATAGGGCGCCATGATGCCGTAGCGCGACTTGGGCATGACCTCGATTTCGGCGACGCTCCACAGCGGGGTCACCCCGAGGCCCAGGAAATGGATGTCGAGC
>CBFGMY010000164.1:0-9493 GCA_965650055.1 uncultured Devosia sp. | reverse complement strand
GATGATGTGGAAGCCTCCCGCCTGCCAGACCTGGCGCTGATGTCGGGGATGCCGGTCGAAACCTTCATCCAGACTGGCGACCGCACGGCGTTGGGCTATCTCACCAAGCCGCTGACGGACCAGATAATGCGGTCTTTCCGCAGCGATTAGCCGGCCCTCGCCGACCGGTCAGCCGCAATGGGCACAGACGTCCCGCGCAGTTCTGACGCGCCGACGCGCGGTCGATATCAGTACCGGATTTGCATCGGGCGCGGTTGACCTTGTCCCCTCATCCGACAATAAGGAAGCGTCCCAAAGGTTCAAAAGCTCGGTCATGTTGAGATTCTCGTTGGTGGGCTGCGGGCGCATCGCAAAACGCCATTCCGAATTGCTGGGCCATGGCGCCATAGAAGGCGCCCAGCTTGTGGCCGTATGCGATATCAATCGGGCAAAGGCCGAGGCTATTTCGTCACAGTTTGGCGTGCCGGCATTTGCAGATTTCCACGACATGATGAAAGCCGTGGACTGCGACGTTGTGGTCGTGCTCACCGAGAGTGGGCATCACGCGGAGCACGTGGTCGCGCTGGCCCCCTATGGCAAGCACATCGTCGTGGAAAAGCCCATGGCGCTCACGCTGGAGAGCGCTGACGCCATGATTTCGGCATGCGCCGACGCGGGTGTCCAGTTGTTCGTGGTCAAGCAGAACCGGTTCAATGTTCCGGTGGTCAAGCTGCGCGAGGCGGTGGAGCAAAACCGCTTCGGCAAACTCACAATGGGTACGGTCCGGGTGCGCTGGTGCCGCGACCAGCGCTATTATGACCAGGACTCCTGGCGAGGAACCTGGGCGCTCGATGGCGGTGTTCTGACCAACCAGGCCAGCCACCATGTTGATCTGCTCGAGTGGATGATGGGTCCGGTCGAGAGCGTGTTCGCCCATTCGACGAGAGCACTGGCCAAGATCGAGGCGGAAGATACCGCGGTGGTGATCCTGCGCTTCAAGAACGGGGCCCTTGGGCTCATCGAAGCTACGACAGCCATCCGTCCGAAGGACCTGGAAGGGTCTATCTCCATTCTGGGCGAAACTGGATCGGTCGAGATTGGCGGGTTTGCCGTCAATCAGATGAAAGTGTGGAATTTCGTCGAGCCGCAAGCCGACGATGCCGACGTGATGACCCGGTTTTCGGTGAACCCGCCGAACGTCTATGGGTTCGGTCACCAGGCTTATTACGACCACGTCGTGTCCTGCCTCCAACACGATGAGGCTCCGTCGGTCGACGGCAAGGAGGGCCGGAAGAGCCTTGAGCTCATCAACGCGATCTATGAATCGATCGAGACCGGCAAGGAAGTCCGTGTCGGTTCGGTGCGCCATCTGACGCGCCTGGGTCATCGCTATCCATGACGGCGAACCTGCGCCAGGTCGGCATCGTCGACGTGATAATGGGGACCGGCGTCACGATCACCGAGCCCGTCAATCTCTATGGGTGCACACTCGGCGATGACGTGTTTGTTGGCCCCTTCGTGGAAATCCAGAAGCATGTGAGCATTGGCGCGCGCACCCGCGTGCAGTCTCACAGCTTTATCTGCGAGTTCGTGGCGATCGGCAGCGACTGCTTCGTTGGACATGGCGTCATGTTCATCAACGACACATTCGCCTCCGGTGGACCCGCGCGCGGCGACCGGACAAAATGGCGACCGACAAATATCGGCGACGCCGTGTCCATCGGCAGCAACGCGACCATCATGCCGGTATCCATCTGCGACGGTGTCGTGATCGGCGCTGGCGCCGTGGTCACGCGCGACATAACCGAACCTGGAATTTACGCGGGCAACCCCGCGCGAAAGTTGAGGGCCTTACCTTGATCAAGTTTCTCGACCTGCATGCGCAGTACCTCTCGATCAAAGACGAGATGGACGCAGCCATCGCCGGGGTAATCGAAAGTTCAGCCTTCATCGGCGGCCCGGCAGTACGGGATTTCGAGGTCAGCTTCGGTGCATGGGTCGGCTCACCCCATTGCATCGGCGTGGGCAACGGCACCGACGCTCTCGAAATCGCGATCGAGGCCCTGGCCCTGCCTGCAGGATCTGAAGTCATCCTGCCAGCCAACAGCTTCATCGCCACGTCCGAGGCGGTGGGACGTTCCGGTCTCAAGGTCGTCTTCGCCGACGTGGACCACGACACCTATGTGCTGGACCCCGACTCCGTGCGGCAGCACGTGACGAGCAATACCAGCGCCATCATTCCCGTCCATCTCTATGGCCACCCCTGCGACATGCCGGCGCTGATGGCGATCGCTCAGGAGCACGACCTCAGGGTCATCGAGGACTGCGCGCAAGCCCACGGCGCTCGCATAGACGGACATGGGGTGGGCACTATCGGCGATTTCGCCACCTTCAGCTTTTATCCGGGGAAGAACCTGGGGGCTTATGGCGATGCCGGCGCCATCACGGCCAAGGATGAGGCGCTCGCCAAGCGCGCGCGCATGATCGCCAACCACGGCCGGGTCGCCAAGTACGACCACGAGTTCGAGGGCCGTAACTCGCGCCTCGACGGGCTGCAGGCCGCCATATTGTCCACCAAGCTCCGACACCTGGATGGTTGGATCGAGCGGCGCATCGCAGTGGCTGATCGGTACACCGACCGGCTGTCTGGCATTTCCGGCCTCACCCTGCCCCATCGGGGCAATCGGGCCCGGCACGCCTACCACCTCTACGTCGTGCGAACCGCGCAGCGCGATGCCCTGGCAAGCCACCTGAAGAGCCGGGGAATCGAGACGGGCGTTCATTATCCCGTCGCGTTGCCGCGCCTGGCGGCCTATGCCAGCCACCCCCAAGCACAGGTGGACTTCTTTGCTGCCCGGATGGGCGCCGAAGTGCTCAGCCTGCCCATGGGAGAGCATCTCGACCTCGACCAGGTCGACGAGGTCTGCTCGGCGGTCCGGGACTTTTTCGCCTCATGAGCGGCGTGCGGACCATCCTTGGTCCCGCACTGATCTATGTGATCGCCAATGTGCTCACAGCGGCGATACCGCTGTTGCTGCTGCCGCTCTTCACGCGCGTGCTGTCTCCCGAGGACTATGGGCGCATAGCCATGTTCGGCGTCGTGGTGCAACTGCTTGGCGCATTGGCGGGGCTGAGCGTGCATGGCGCGATCGGTGTCCGCTACTTTGATCGCGAAACCATCGATTTTCCCCGGTTTGTCGGCTCCTGTATCGCTGTTTTGGCAGGCAGCCTGCTATTGGTGCTGGCCGTCGTGGCACTCGCTTTGCCGCTGCTTGAGACCTTCACGAAGCTGCCCGGGCCATGGCTGCTCATCGCAGTTGCAGTCTCGGGCGCGAACTTTGTCGTACAGTCGCAGTTGGCCATCTTCCAATCGGCGGGGCAGCCGATCCGCTTCGGCGCGCTGCGCCTGACGCAGGCAGCGCTGGACCTGGGTCTATCGCTGGTACTGGTCCTCGGCCTCAGCCTGGCGTGGCAGGGTCGCGCAGCCGGCGTCAGCCTTGCGGCAGCGACCGCCGCCTTGCTGGCGTTGGCGATGATGCGTTCAGGAGGGTGGCTGCGGCTGCCCGGCACGCAAGACTATGCCCGGCAGGCAATCAAGTTCGGCCTGCCATTGGTACCCCACGCCATAGGCGGGTTGCTGATTGCGTCAGTCGACCGCTTCATGATCAGTAACATTCTCGATGTGGGCAGCGCGGGCATATATCTGGTGGCTGTCCAGATCGGCCTGGTGCTGAACCTGGTGACCGATGCCGGGAATCGCGCATTCGCACCCTGGCTGATGCGGTCGCTGAAGCAGCGTGACCCTGACCAGGATCTTGCTGTGGTTCGCCTGACCTATGCCGGCTTCGGCCTACTCCTTGCGTTGGGGCTGGCCATGGGCCTGGCGGCACCGACACTGCTCTCGGTCCTGGTTGGCGAGCAATTTCGGTCCGCGGGGCCGGTTGTGATCTATGTCACGATTGGGCAGGCGTTCGGTGGCATGTACTACCTGGTCACCAATTACGTTTTCTTCGCTGGCAAGACCGGCAGGCTCGCCGCGGTGTCATTGACCAGCGGGCTTCTCAATGTCGGCCTTTCCTATGTCCTTCTGACAACGCGAGGACTAGAAGGAGCGGCGCAAGCGTTCATGGCCGCGCAGCTGCTCCTGTTTCTCGGGACGTGGTGGCTCGCCTCGCGCACGCATCCCATGCCTTGGAACCTGCAGCGGCGATCCACCGCGCGGTGACCCTCACCCGGCCGTTGCGAGGCAAGGTGCAATCAAGGTAAACCGCCCACATATCTGCCCCGGCAGCGCCGGCGGCTGTAGCGACTTGGAGTAGCAAAGTGACCAATATCAAAGTGGCATTCGTCGGCGCGGGCTATATGACCACCGAACATATCAAGGCCTTTTCCAGTCTGCCGGATGTGACGATAGCCGGCATCTTCAGCCGTTCGGCCGACCGCGCAATGGCCCTTGCCGCCCCTCACGGCGCCATCGTCGCCTCGTCAGTGGACGAGTTGTACGCTCAGACCAAAGCGGACCTGGTTGTCGTCAGCGTCCCTGAGCTGGCAATGGCCGACATAGCCGGACAGTGCTTCTCCCATCCCTGGCAGGTCTTGCTGGAGAAGCCCGCAGGGTACAACCTCCCCGACGCCCAGCGCATCCGGGACGCGGCACGGTCGGCCGGCGCGACGGTGCATGTCGCATTCAACAGGCGGGCCTATTCCAGCACGCGGGCGGCCCTCGCCCAGCTTTCGGAAGCGGACGGCAAGCGGTTCATCAAGGTACTGGACCAGCAGGACCAGGTCGCCGCGCGGATACACCATGGGCAGCCGGAACTGGTGGCGCAGAATTACATGTTCGCCAACTCGATCCACGTGATCGATTACTTCCGGGTGTTCGGCCGCGGAAGCATCGTGGCCGTGACCCCGGTGGTGGCCTGGAACGCCGAAGCCCCCGGCCTCGTCATCGCCAAAGTGGAATTTTCCAGCGGCGACGTCGGCGTCTATGAAGGCATCTGGGACGGTCCAGGCCCATGGGCTGTGTCCATCTCCACGCCGGCAAAGCGCATCGAGATGCGCCCCCTCGAGCAGGGCTCCGTGCAACTTCGCGATACCCGCGCGCAGGTTCCGCTGGACCTGAGCGAAGACGACCGCACCTACAAGCCAGGCCTGCGCTATCAGGCAGAACAGGCACTGGCGGCGGTGCGTGGCGAACCGGCGAACCTCGCGGACATCGACGATTCCCTGCAGTCGATGAAGCTGGTGGCCGATATTTTTGGCATCACGGGATGACGCCAGGCAAGGCGATCTACGCCGAGCCTGAGATATCGGACCAGATCCAGGACTTCGAGCGGCGCTATGACGTCTTCGCCATCCGCGAAGGCGGGGTATCGCTGTGGCGGCTGATGCGTTTTGAGGCGTCGGTGCAGTTGCAGAATCTCGAGCTGCGGCGATCACCCATTCCGCGGTCGCAATTGCTGCTGTCGCTGCCCCGCGCTGCTTGGCAGTTCGCGACGGCCCGGCGAGGCTACCGGTATATCGGCAAAACGTCGAATTCCGGCCTGCGGGACAAGCGAAACGGTACCTACCGGGACATCTACTTCGATGACCTGATCGATGCCGTGCCGGGAGGCGCATTGTTCTCCTCGCTCGACGCGGTCGGCTTTGAGCACAACAGCCGCAATGCGCATCGACTCCCCGTGTTTGACGACACGGCGGTGGTCGTGACCAGCGCCGTTCTGGGGCGCGTATTGGGGCGACGCTCGCCCTCGGCGGCCAGCGCACGGCTGGCGGGCCTGATCGCTGACGGACTCGGGCTATCCGAGTTCACCCCGGCGCGGGTGCAGCGCAAGTATGACGTTTTTCGTTACCGGGCCGCGATCTACAGGCAGGTCCTCAAGCGATTTGGCGTGAGAAGCGTGCTGGCGGCCAATACGGGCCTGTTCCCGCTGATCGCGGCGGCGCGGTCGGTTGGCATACCTTACATCGAAATCCAGCATGGCGATTTCGGGGTGCACCACCCCGAATCTCTGCCAACGTCGGCCTTCGACACTGGCGTTGAGGGCCTTTTGCTGCCTGACCGGCTGGCGGTTTTTGGCGAGCGCGACCTGCAGCGGCTGTCAGGAACCGCTTTGGGCGAACTGGGACGCCTGCGCGCGGTCGGGGCGCCTGCCATCGCCGCCGGACGAGCAATGCGAGAGAAGAGTTTCCGCACTGATCCAGCTCGGCCGGTGATTACCTTTACGTCCCAGGGCTTTGCCCGGGAACAGGTGAACCGGTTTATCGTCGACTTCCTCGCCGCCAGTTCCGAACCCTTCCGCCTCATCATACGGCTTCACCCCGGATATGACGGCGATGGCGCCAGTTATCGCGCCATCGCCGACACCGATTCGCGGGTGGTTGTGATGCCCGGGGGTGTGACGCCGGCCACGCACGAGGTTATCGCCCTATCGGATTTGCATCTGAGCATTTCCTCCACCTGCCATTACGACGCGCTCGGGATTGGCACTCCGACAGCTGTGCTGGGCCTGCCGGGACATGCCAGCATGGCGGAACTGGTGGAGACTGGCATGGCGCCGCGCATCGACTCTCCCGAGCACCTGGCCCGTGTGGTAGAGCAGCGCAGTTGGGGCTTGGTGACGGCGGAGCACTCACGCTACTTTTTCAGGCCCGGCTATACCGAGAACATGCTCGAACTGCTGGCTGAGTTGGATGTCGGGACGCAATGATCACGATCGTGGACTACGGCACAAGCAATCTGGGCTCGATGACCAACATGCTGCGCAAGATCGGCCAAGTGTCGCGCATTGCGTCCACCCCCGACCAGTTGGAAGATGCCACCAAGATCATCCTGCCCGGGGTCGGCTCGTTCGACGCGGGCATGAGGAAACTCGCCCAATCGGGCATGATTCCGGTGCTGAATCGCAAGGTGGTCGACGACCGCGTGCCGACACTCGGTGTGTGCCTTGGCATGCACCTGATGACCCGGGGCAGCGAAGAGGGAGAACTGCCAGGCCTGGCGTGGCTCCCCGCCACGACCGTTCGGTTCGACCAGGTCACCGAGCCGACCCTGCGGGTGCCGCATATGGGCTGGAACGAGGTCCATGCAAGCAAGGATAGCGTGGTCACGGCAGATATGGCTGACGAGACCCGCTTCTACTTCGCTCACTCCTATTTCGTCAGGCCCGACCACCCGTCCGACATCCTGTTGGAAGCGCAGTATGGGTCGTCGCGCTTTGCGGCGGCGCTTGCCAGGGACAACATCGTCGCAGGCCAGTTCCACCCTGAAAAGAGCCACCGTTACGGCATGTGGCTGCTCAAGAACTTCGCGGAGCGGTTCTGATGCTCAAAACACGCGTCATCCCGACCTTGCTGCTGCGTGGAGAGGGGCTGGTCAAAACCACCGGCTTCCGCGACCCGAAATATGTCGGCGACCCCATTAACGCGATCAAGATATTCAACGACAAGGAAGTCGATGAGCTGATCCTGCTCGACATTACGGCAACAAACGCAGCCAAGGGTCCGGCCTTCGACACCATCGCTGACATTGCGGGCGAGTGTTTCATGCCGGTGGCCTATGGCGGAGGCATCAGTACCGTCGAGCAGATACGTCGCATTCTCGGCATTGGCATCGAGAAGGTGGTGATCAACTCCGCGGCCATCAAAAATCCAGACCTGATTGCGACGGCAGCCCGGGAATTCGGCAACCAGGCGGTTGTGGTATCCATCGATGTGAAGAAGACGCTGCTGGGCCGATACGAGGTGCGAAGCCATTCGGGGACCAAGGGCACCGGGCTTGATCCCGCAGTGTGGGCGCGGCAGGTGCAGGACCTCGGCGCCGGCGAGATCATGCTGACCAGCATCGAACGGGACGGCACGATGCGCGGCTATGACCTCGACCTTGTTCGCAAGGTCAGCCAAGCAACCAACGTTCCGCTGATTGCGGCCGGCGGGGCCGGCAAGATTACCGATTTCGGCGCGGCCGTGGCGAGCGGCGCCGATGCAGTTGCCGCCGGGGCGATGTTCGTGTTCCACGGCCCGCACCGGGCGGTGTTGATCACGTACCCGGCGCGCGCCGACCTCAAAGCGGTGGTCTGATGCCCTTCCGCTACATCGTCCTCTTCTGCTTCATAGCGCCGCTGATCGGCATCGTGCAGATGGAGGCTGGGAGCTATGGCGGCTCGGTTTTGGAGAGTGGCCACCCCAACAATGCGAGCTTGGCTTTTGGGGTGGGCATCCTGGCCTTCGCCGCCGCCCTTGTCCTGACCCGAGAACTAAGGCCATTCCGGTTCGATTGGCTTTCCGCCCGCCCTGCCCCGCCCCCCAACGATCGCATCTGGATACTGGCGACGGCGTCGCTGGTCGCCATGGCAGTTTTCACCCTGTTCGTTTCGGGCGGGATCAGCGTGGTGCTGCGCACCATTGGTCGCGGCGACTTCCGCAGCGGCCTGGGCGACAACGGCGCCATCAGCTATCTCATTCTCAAATACTATTCTCCCGCAGTGATGGCCTACCTGGCGCTGCTCTATGCCCGGCGCCCTTGGTATGATGCGATCATCCCCTTGGCCGTACCTGCGGTCCTCGTTGCGCTCATCGCCTTGTCGTTCGGCTTCAAATCCGGCGTCGTGCTGGCATTCCTGCCGGCGGCGGTCGTCTATTTCTGGCGGGTCTCGGACTGGCTGGTTATCCCACTCGCCGCGGTTGCCCTTGCCGGCATCTATCTGGGTTATGGCTTCTTTGATGGCCTGTCCGACCCTGCCACCATACTCGACCGCCTGTTTTACAGGCTGACCGTGCTACAGGGCGATGTCGCCTGGAAGATCTGGGACCTCCATGTGCGCGGCGACAGCCTGCCGGGTTACCTCGCCTCTGTCCCGGCCATCTTCGGGGATCGGGTTTTCACTCTCGCCACGGGCATCGACAGCAGCATGGAACTCGATTGGGTCACCACCCATTTCGGCCTGCTCACCACCTACCTGTCGGGATACCCGATCCATGTCATCATGGCCGGTCACAACAATACTGCCACAGTTTTTTCGGAAGGCGTGCTGATGGGCGGGTTAAGTGGCGTGATCGCCATCTCGGCCTTTGCCGGCGTCCTGACGGCGTCTCTCTACAGCTTCATCCAGTTGTGCCTGCATCGGCATCGCTATGTGGAAGCATCGCTTGCTTCGAGCTATTTCGTATTCGCCCTGATGGCCTGGCTGTTGGGCGGCGGGATTACTGCAATCCTGCATATTTCCATTCTGGTCGGGCTCGTTACGGGTTACGTCCTGCTCAAGATCATTGAAGGGCGGCGCCTGGATGCCAGCGCCGAAGTTTATGCAACATAAGACCTGTACGCGCTGCATCATGGACACCACCGATCCAGACATCGTCTTCGATGATGATGGGGTATGCAGCCACTGCCATCGCTATGACCGGGTCGCAGGTCAGCGCCTGGTGCCACTGGACCAGCGCAAGGAAAAGCTGGCGGCGCTGGTCGCCGAGATCAAGGCTGCCGGCCAGGGCAAGCCTTATGACTGCGTGATCG
>CBFGMY010000163.1:0-9601 GCA_965650055.1 uncultured Devosia sp. | reverse complement strand
CCGGCCCGACGGGCAAATCGCGCCCGGGGCGCTATTTGCGGCGAGAAGGCCATGAGAGCTACGCTCGAATGGCGCGCTATCCCATGCCAGAGATGTGGAATAGACCCCTCATCCGCCCCTTCGGGGCACCTTCTCCCTCAAGGGGAGAAGGGAAAAAGCCCAGCGCTCAGCATTTGCAGGCCGGCAGCGCGCCAAAGATCAAGCCGCGCGAGCCGCCTTGCGCTTGCGCTCAAGTGCCGGGCGCAGATCCACGCCCTCCATGCGGCCCATGCCGCGGCGCTGCGCCTTCTTCAACGCTTCTGCTGCCGCTTCGAAGAATTTCCGGTCATAGCCGCCATGCGGATTGGTCACCGCGAGGCCCATGCTCAGCGTCACGATGCCAGCGTGGCTTTCCTTGTGCGGCATGGCCAGTTCACGAACGGCCTCGGCGATCTTGGCCGCGATGGCGCGCGCCATCAGGGCCGGCAGGTCGGGCAGCGCGATGACAAAGCTCGCCGCGCCGAGCCGCAGGCAGGTGTCGCCGGCGCGCGGCAGCAACTCGGTAATCGCCTGCATCACGGCCAGCAGGCACTCGTCGGCCCCGTCCCGGCCATAGGCGGCGAAATAGTCGGCAAAACGATCGATCTCGATCACCACAAGGCTCATCGACACACGGCGCGCCGCCGCGTGGTTCCAGCCCTGGTGCAGTTCGTCTTCGATCCGCGCGCCCAGCTTGGGCTTCATTCCTATTGATCGCGCAATCGCCGCCTGGCCATAGGCCGGCGCCCGCTCCTGCCGCACCGGACGCATCGCCCCCAGCGCCGCGCGGACCCGTGTCCAGAACGGTTCAGCCTGCTCTTTGCTAATCGCGGTATCAGTCATGGCCCATCCTAGGCTCGCGCACGGCAGGATCAGGCCACAACATGGTTAACGGTGTGTAAATTTCCTGTCTTACGTATCCCGTCTAGGGTGAGAGGGTAAATTTAAGGCCAGGTCATAACCTGGTTTTCAGCTTATCAAAACCAGGCTATAACCTGGTACCAGCACCATGTGGACCAGGCTATGACCTGGTTCTAGACTACAAAAAACCAGGTCATAGCCTGGTGGAGACGCAGAAAAATGGCTTGGAATCGAAACTTGCAGCGAGCCAGAAGGAACCTGGACAAGAAGCTCCGGGCGTTTCAACCCGCCACCGACCATCAGCCTCCCGCCAAGGGGTGGATCCGCGCGCTAAGAGACTCAATCGGCCTGTCGTCCGCCCAGCTTGGCAACGCGCTCGGCGTTCGATCGCAGTCCGTGGACGACATGGAAAAGGCCGAAGCGAGCGGTGGAATTAGCCTCGACACTCTTCGACGCGTGGGCAGAGCCATGGACTGCACATTGGTCTATGCCCTCGTTCCCAACACCTCGCTGGAAACCAACGTGGCAAGGCGAGCGGAGACCCTGGCAAGAGCTGCCATTTCAGGCGTTTCACACACAATGGCGCTGGAGGATCAGCAGGTCGAAGGTGAGCTGCAACAGCAGATTGCCGAATACATAGAAGACCACATTTCCGAGCGAGACCTGTGGTCTCTGAAATGACTGACCTCTTTGTCGGGCCGGCGGGTTCAACCCCGCTGCCACCGGAGGACCAGAGGGGACTGCGACTATCGTGGATCACCACACGGCAGGAGCTCAACGAGGCTGAGCAGATCAACATCCTGGCCGGACGCGCTTGGGCGCTGCGCAGCCGCGTTGACCTGACGGCAGAACCCTATCTGATGCGCCTGCATCAGCGCATGTTTGGCGACGTCTGGTCCTGGGCAGGCAAATTTCGGGTGCGCGAAACCAATATCGGCGCCCTGCCCCATGAAATTCCGGTCAGACTACGAGAATTCCTTGACCACGTGGCCTACTGGCTCGCCCACGAAACTTACCCCGCCGATGAACTCGCCGCTCGCTTCCACCACGGTCTGGTGCTGATCCATCCCTTCACAAACGGCAATGGACGTCACACCCGCTTGGCGGCCGACCTGATGTGTCGGCAATTGGGTCGCGAACCATTTACCTGGGGACGGAATAGCCTCGATAGCGCCGGCGAGACAAGGCAGGCCTACCTGGCAGCGCTTCGCTCAGCCGACGGGCACGACCTGGCGCCGCTGCTCGCCTTCATGCGCAGCTAAAGCTGCTCGGGCGGTTCCCATTCGGGCCAGTCGACCGCGTGGTCTTCCCATTCGCCGGGGGCGATGTCCTGCTCGGCGAAGGTCCGGCCCCGCGCGGAGACGCCGACATCCACCACCGTCTGCGGGTCGCCCGAGATCAGCGGGTGCCACCAGGCCAGTCCCTTGCCCTCGGCGATACGGCGATAGGCGCAGGTGGTGGGGATCCATTTGATCTCGGTGACATTTTCCGGCGTCAGCTTGATGCAGTCGGGCACCTTGGCTTGGCGGCCCGGATAGTCGGTGCAGGTGCAGGTATCGCCATCCAGCAACTGGCAGCGGACATCGGAGGTGATGAGCACGCCGCTATCCTCATCCTCGAGCTTGATCAGGCAGCAGCGACCGCAGCCGTCGCAGAGCGCTTCCCACTCTACCTCGGTCATCTCGTCCAGGGTTTTTTCGTCCCAGAAGGCCATCTTAATCCGTTGCTGTTATCGCTGTTGCCGGTTTGCTCTTGTCGGCAGCCGAGCGCAATCATATTCCAGCGATTATGTTGCGTTGATCGCTACTTGCGGACAACAGTCCGTGACCAAGCCAGGGGCCGTTGGTGCAGGATCCGTTCTATACCAAGGAAAAGCGCAAGAAATCTGGCGGCATGCTGGCCGCCGATGCGTGGCTGGATTCCTCGCTCTATGAATTCTGGCAGTCGCTGGGCCGCGCCTATACGCGTTTCCAGGATTTCATGAGCATCTTCCATGTCGCCGGCTTCAAGCGGCTGTTCGTGGAACTGGTCAGCGACGGCTTCTCGTTCTTTGCCATTGGCTGCGTGCTGATGACGGCCCTGGCCCTGCCCGCCTTCGACGCCACCGCGTCGGGCGAGTTCAACAAGGCCGAAGACTATTCCGTTGTTTTTCTTGATCGTTTCGGCGCCGAGATCGGCCGCCGCGGCATCCGCTCCGACGATTCCGTCGCGCTCGAAGACATGCCGGACTACCTGGTCAAGGCGACGCTGGCCACCGAGGACCGGCGCTTCTACGACCATTTCGGCATCGACGTGGTCGGCACCCTGCGCGCGCTGATGAGCAATGCCGCGGGCGACAATTCCACCCAGGGCGGGTCCTCAATCACCCAGCAGCTGGCCAAGAACCTGTTTCTGAGCTCTGAGCGGACCATCGAGCGCAAGATCATCGAGGCCTATCTCGCGATCTGGCTCGAATGGCACTATACCAAGGACGAGATCCTCAAGCTCTATTTTGACCGCGCCTATATGGGCGGCGGCAATTTCGGCGTGGTGGCAGCGTCGGACTACTATTTCGGCAAGAAGGTGCAGGACATCAACCTGGCCGAAGCCGCAATGCTGTCGGGCCTGTTCAAGGCCCCGACCCGCTATGCGCCGCATGTCGACCTCGCCGCCGCGCGCGGCCGCGCCAATCTCGTGCTCTCCAATATGGTGGCCGCCGGCTTCCTCACCGAGGGCCAGGTTACCGCCGCGCGGCGTCATCCTGCGACGCCGATCAGCCGGGCTGCCGACGCCAATTCGCCGAACTACTTCCTCGATTGGGCCTTCGAGCAGTCCAAGCTGCTGATCGAGCAGCACCGGCACTCGTCCAACAATTTCGTGGTGCGCACCACCATCGACACGACCCTGCAGAAATACGCTGAAGAGGCCGTCATCTCGACGGTACTCGAACAGGGCGAGCAGTATGACGTGACCCAGGCGGCCATGGTCGTCACCGATACCCAGGGCGCCATTCGCGCCATGGTGGGCGGCACCGACTATGCCAAGAGCCAGTTCAACCGCGCCATCGTCTCAACCCGCCAGCCTGGCTCTGCCTTCAAGATCTTCGTCTATTCAGAGGCGTTCGAGCAGCTCGGCCTGACCCCTTCGGACATGATCACCGACCGCCCGGTCTGCATCGGCGACTGGTGCCCGCAGAACTATGGCCGCAGCTACAAGGGCACGGTGACGCTGGCCTCCGCCTTCGCCCAGTCGCTCAATACCGTGCCGGTCACGCTCTCGATCAAGACAGGCCGCGATCCCATTGCCGCACTCAGCCACCGCATGGGCCTGCAGGCCGACTATCCGGTCACCCGCTCGCTGGCCCTCGGCGTTGCTTCGGTATCGGTGCTCGACATGACCTCGTCCTACGCGGTGCTCGCCAATCACGGCTACAAGACCCCGGCCTATGGCATCACCCGCATGACCACGCTCAATGGCGAGCTGGTGCACGAGGTCGATCCGGATGCGCCGCGCGAACGCATCCTCAGCGAGACCACCGTCGCCAACATGAACTCCATGCTGCGGGGCGTGATCACCGGGGGCACCGGCCGTCGTGCCGATGTGCCCGGCGTGCCCGCCGTCGGCAAATCGGGCACCACGTCGTCCTATCGCGACGCCTGGTTCTGCGGCTTTACCGGCAACTATGTCGCCGCTGTCTGGTTCGGCAATGACGACTACCATCCGACCAAGAATCTCACGGGTGGCACGCTGCCGGCCATCACCTGGCAGAAGTTCATGGCCTATGCCCATACCAATATCGACATCCAGCCGGTCTTCGGCGTCGATTTCGCCATCGAGCCCACTGTCGTAGCCGAAGCCGACCCGGCGGCCGTCGAGGAAGAGGTCGTCCAGCGCCCGCCGAGCCTCACCCCTGCCGCCGCTCGCAAGCTGGTCGACCTCGCTGACCGCTTCGCCGCGACGCTGGAACAGGCTGCGCCACCTTTGGATCAGGCCAGCGTTCCGGTCGGCGTCCAAGGCCTCTAGTACGCCGCATCGTGAACTATAGTTCACAACCTTGACGCAGGGCGCTCCGTAAACTATAGTTTACACATGATCGAAGTTCGCCAGACGGCGGTGTTTGCATCATGGCTGACGGAGTTGCGCGACAGCAATGCTCGCGCCCGCATCCTCGTTCGCGTCCGGCGACTGGAGCTGGGCAATCCTGGTGATGTCAAAGCGGTCGGCGAAACCGTCAGCGAGCTACGCGTTCCCTATGGTCCCGGCTACCGCGTCTACGTCACCCGCCAGGGCCAGGAGATTGTCATTCTGCTCTGTGGCGGTGACAAGTCTACCCAGAACCGCGACATCGCAATGGCCAAGCAAATGGCAAAGGAACTCTGATGACCCTTGAAACCAGCAAGTTTGATATTCAGAATTTCCTCAAGACGCCTGAGGATCGTGCGGCCTATATCGAGTCGGCACTTGAGGATGGCGATGTTTCCCTGATTACCCATGCTTTGGGCGACGTAGCACGTGCCGTCGGCATGTCTGACGTTGCCAGGGAAGCTGGCATCACCAGAGAAGGGCTCTACAAAGCCCTCAGCGACAAGGGCGACCCGCGGCTCTCCACCCTGTTGGGCGTCATGCGGGCACTCGGACTGCAATTGTCCGCGCGGGCGGCAAATGACGATCACACCCTCGAGGCGGGGCTCACGAACGGCTGACCGACACCACACTCTTTACCGGTTGAAAGGGAGCTCGACCCTTCCACGCGTCGGCACCCCTTGCTACAAGCGTGGCAGCCACTCCGCGCGCAGGTCTCGCCGCCCATGCCGTCCTTTGCCTCTCCGAGCCGCTAGACTGTGCGTTTCGTCCTCTATCTCCTCATGATGATATCGGTGGCGCTCGGGGTCGGGTTCGGCCTCAGCTACTATGCGCTGACCGATGGGCGGCTGTTCGGCGTGGCCCAGGTCGGCCCGTGGCACGCCTGGCCCGATGTCGGCGCCAGTGCCCCCAATCCCTATACGCGCGGCCACCTCGCCCGCACCGCCGCGCTCGAGCTGGGGCAGGCCGAGGGCCTGCAGTTCACCGCCACAGTCGATAGCGATGGCGAGCCCCTGACCCGCGATTGCGGCTATCGCATCGATGGCAAGACGCCGCTGGCCACCTTCTGGACTCTGGTGGCGGTCGATGAGGCCGGCATCAACATCGCCGCACCCGATGTTCCCCCGGCCATGCGCAGCAGCGCCATCGCCCGCGCCGACGACGGCGGCATCGTCATCAATGTCGGGACACGGCTCTTGCCGCAGAACTGGCTGGAGCTGACCGGCCAGGGGCCGTTCGGCCTGGTGCTGACCCTTTATGACACCGCCGCCTTTTCAGGCTTTTCAAGCGACGCCTCGATGCCATCGATCATCCGGGGAGATTGCGCGTGATCCGTCCCCTGCTCTGGCTTGTGGGTGGTGTCGTGCTGGGCGGCATCATCCACATCATCGTCATCCTGACCCTGCCCGCGCTGGCCGAGCAATCGGTGTGGAGCCGGGTCGCCTCGCTCGATGCCGACAACCGCATGGTCATCCTGCCACCCGTCCCGGCGGGCCAGCCCAATCCGCTCGGCCTTGATCCGGAACTGGCCTATGGCCTGTGCCGCGTCGACCTCGCCAACGGCCCGGCCTATGTCAGCGGCGTCCTGCCCGACGCGTACTGGTCGGTGGCCCTGTTCAACCCGTCGGGCATCGTCACCTATTCCACCACCAACCGCGACGGCATCGGCCAGACGCTTGAGCTGGGCATCTTCAACGCCGCCCAGACGCGCCTGCTCGCCCAGCAGCAGCTCGACATCGCCGAGGGCCTGCTCGTCGTGGAATCGACCAGCGACAAGCTTTTGATCCTGGTCCGCCTCGCCCCACCCCACCCGGCCATGCGCGCCCGCTTCGAGCAGGAACTGTCCGAAGTCCAGTGCGGCCCACGGGGTTAGGCCCCATTCGGAGCAAGAGGCGGCATGGGGTGCGGTGGAGCAGTGATCAGCTGGCGCTCTGCCGTGCCAGCCAGTCCAGGATCGCCTCGGTGGTTTCTTCCGGTTTTTCCTCCTGGATCCAATGCCCGCAATCGAGGCTGACGACGTCCACATTAGGCACGAAGTCCGCCAGTTTTTCAGACTTCGGGATCACGTCCCGGTCGCCATAGATCATGAGTGTGGGCTGATGGATGATCGGGTCCACGTCCCCCAGCAGATGCCAGTTGCGGTCAAGGTTTCGGTACCAGTTGATGCCGCCTGTGAAGCCGGATTTTTCGAAGGCCGAAACGTAAACGGCCAAGTCGCTATCGCTCATCACCGGCTCGCCGAGCGGCGTTTCTGCTCTGGCGAGGTTGATCATGGCCATGCCCGGCTCGGGCGCGAGGAGGGGCACGTTCTTCCGGTAGAGGTTGCGCAGAAAGCGCGATGCGTTTTCGTCCAATATGGCGTCCGCCACGCCAAGTTGCCGGTTGAAGTGAACGAAGTAGTAGTCGCCGCCCAGGATCAGCTCCAGGAAGTCGATCCACGGCATGTCGCCGCGTTCCTGGTACGGCAGGCTCAGATTGATCACCTTGTTGACCCGCCTGGGATGCAGCAGGGTCAGCCCCCAGACGACCATCGCGCCCCAGTCATGACCGACAAAAGTGGCGTCGTCGTATCCGTAGTGATCGAGAAGCGCGACGAGATCGCCCGCCAGATGCTCGATGTCAAAGTCCGTCACATCGGCTGGACAGGACGAGTTGCCATAGCCCCGCTGGTTGGGGACGATGACATGGTAGCCCGCGGCGGCGAGGGCCGGCATCTGATGGCGCCAGGAATAGGCATGCTCGGGCCAGCCGTGACAGAGCACGATTGGGTTTCCTGCATTTTCTCGTCCTGCTTCAAAGACTTCCAGTTCAACACCGTTGACTGCGATAAGCGTAGGCTGGGGAAAATCGGTTGCGGTCGACACGGCAATTCCTTCTATGGTTTCGGCGATCAGGTGGCGTTGGGCAGGCCTGCTCTTTGGGGCCTGCGGCGCGGCACCGTGATCGACTAGAAACCAATGGTGCCAAAAGCTGGCACCTAAGGGCGGTAGCTTGCGGCATGAACGTTCGCCTTCGACATGACGCCATCGTGCGCAGCCTTCGCCGCAACGGCACGTCCACGGTCGCTGATCTGGCCTTGGAGGTTGGCGTGTCGAGGCGCACTGTCCTGCGGGACATCAGCGCGCTGCGCGACGGGGGCTTCGTCATTCACTCCGAAGCCGGGCGCGGCGGCGGCTTGCAACTCGACCCGCAATCGGTCCAGGCCACGGCCAAGCTCTCTGTCGCCGAGGTCTTTGCGCTGCTCATCAGCGTTGCTTCAATGCGGGCCGCCGGGAATTTGCCCTTTGCGGGTCTGGCCGATGCCGGGCTCGCCAAGATCGAGAAGGCCCTGCCGCCGGACAAGGTACGTGACCTGCGCCGTTTTCTGGATTGCCTCTATGTCGGGCAGCTGTCCCCGCTGGTGGACATATCGGATCTGGCGGCGATGGAGCCCGCATTGCTGCCCGCGTTCGAGGCGGCGTTTCTGCAGCGGCAGCATCTGGGCTTCCGGTATCGTGACGCAAAGGCGACCGTCACCGATCGTGTTGTGGAGCCGCACGCCCTGCTGATCCTGCCGCCGCTCTGGTATCTGGTGGCGTGGGACCCGGCGCGCGACGATTTCCGTCATTTTCGCATGGATCGGATCAGCGGGCCGGAGGTGGCCGAAGGCGCCACCTTTCAGCGGCGACACGTGCCGTTCGAAGATCACGTGCGCCCGGTTCGTGACCTATCCCGCTAAGCGTTCATCGGAGCGGCCGGATGACCTGTTCGAGGCATCCCGCCACTCGGGCTGACATGGAGCAGGTTCCAGACGCTTGTGTCATTCGGTTGTGCAGGTGACGTCACCGAGTCGCTTATAATCGGCCTGGAATGTGGGAATGCTGCCCTCCCGACCGCTCAGGTCCATGTCGTCAGACCCCAGGGCCAGATAGATATGGGGCGTTTCGCTCTCGTACATTGCGTAACCGAGTTCCAGTTTCTTCTCGGCTTTCCCCCAGGTGCCATGGCCGACCAACATTTCATCGGCCTCGTGGGTCGTCAGAAAGCGAAACAGCACTTCGCCGCAGGACTTGTCCTTGGCAACGGAAACGCCGCAGAAATCCTCGCCGCAGGGGGCAATGTCAATTGTTCGATATAGAATTCCCTTGGATGAATAGGCAGGCTTTTCATCGCCTATGGTCCAGCGTCCATAATACTGGTCCATCGCCGCGTGCGCCAAAGTTCCGCTGAAGCTAAAGATTAGGCCGAGGACCAGACGTGCAGTAATATGGGTGCGATGAGCCATCATGAACTCCGATTTGGATAAAGCTAGCCCGCGAATTTTGGCCGTTTTGCGATGGCTGATGCTAGCGCCCCTTGGCGTTTTTGTCATGTATGTCGCGCTGCGCGGCATTTCCGAAAGCGTCGACAACGAGGGCTTCCCCGAGGCGCTGGCGGTGAAGCTGGAACTGCTGCCGATTATTTTCCCCGTTCACATGGTGACCGGTGGTTTGGCCCTGTTGCTGGTGCCGCTGGTTTTGTGTTTGCGCGGCACACGCTGGCACCGGTTGGCCGGGCGAATCGCGGCAGTGGACATTCTTGTCGCGGGCATAACCGCGATCCCGGTCGCGGTGGTCATGCCGGTGACCGCGGCCTCGGCGGCGGGGTTCGTGGCCCAGGGCATCGCCTGGATGATGCTGTT
>CBFGMY010000162.1:0-9668 GCA_965650055.1 uncultured Devosia sp. | reverse complement strand
CGCGGAAGTCGGGATCGCCAACGTGACCACGGGCCAGAGCGGCACGCCGCTTTCCTGATTGTCCGGCGACAGCGTCATGCGGATTTTCTCAGGGCGTTGACGTAGAACCCGTCCGTGCCGGTCAGCCGCGGCGTCAGCGCGATGCCGCCATGGCTGGTTTCGAGACCGGCGGGCAGGGCGGCGCCGAACGCGGCCTGCCACAGCTCATCGGCAGCCACCGAGGCAAAGCCGGGATGCGCGGCAATGAAGGCGGCGACCTGGTCGTCATTCTCCTCGGGCAGGATGGAGCAGGTGATATAGACCAGCGTGCCGCCGGGCTTGAGGTAGCGCTGCCCTTCGGCCAGGATTGCGGCCTGCTCACTCATGCGCTGGCTCAGCAAGTCCGGGCTCAGCTTCCACTTGGTGTCCGGCCGGCGCCGCCAGGTGCCGGTTCCCGTGCAGGGCGCATCGATCACCACGCGGTCCATCTTGCCGACCAGGTCATCCAGCGCGCCCGGCTGCGGCGAACGGACCTGCACATTGCGTGCGCCATTGCGCTTGAGCCGGTCATAGATCGGCGCCAGCCGGTTGCGGTCGCTGTCATAGGCGAAGATCTGGCCCTTGTTCATCATCGCTGCAGCCAGGGCCAGCGTCTTGCCACCGGCACCGGCGCAGAGGTCCAGCACCTGTTCGCCGGGCCGGGCGCCCACAAGGGCCGCCACGATCTGGCTGCCCTGGTCCTGCACCTCGAACCATCCCTTGAGATAGCCTTCGTCGGTCGTGACATTGGGGGTGCGCGCATCGCGCGGTCCGGCCGGCATGGTCACGCCGAGCGGCGAGATGGCGGCTTCGGCCGGCTCGAACCGGGCCAGCGACTTCATCACCCGCTCGCGCGTCGATTTGAGCGTGTTGGTGCGCAGGTCCAGCGACGGCCGGCCGGCCATGTCCTGGCCTTCGGCAATCCAGTTGTCGCCAAAGCCGCGCTGCAGCGATGGCGCCAGCCATTCCGGCAGGTCCGCCAGCACCCAGCCCGGCGTGTCGTCGCTCAACTGGCCGGTGGCGCGCGCAACCTCGTCGGCGCTCAGCGCTTCGGGCGCATGGCTGTCGGCGGCAAAGCTCTCGCTCAGCGCCACGGGATCCTCGTTCCAGTCGCGCACCGCAACGGCCAGCACCAGCGCCCGTGGGCTATCGCTGCCCATCAAGGCGGCATGCGAGGCGCGGCGGCGCAGCGCGTCATAGACCAGGTTGCCGATGGCGGCGCGGTCACCGGCGCCGGCAAAGCGATTGTTCAGCCCCCAGGCCTTGAGCGCCTCGGACACGGGACGCTTGCGTGTCTCCACATCGGTGAGAACAGCAATGGCGGCGGAGAGGCGGCCGGGAAGGCGCATTCAGATACTCGGGGCTAGGATGACAAGTCGCAGCACGAGCCATAGCCACAGAAGCGCCAGCACCACAAGGCCCGCGCTGTACACCCCGAACCGCCGATAGACCCGGTTGGTCGTTACATGGATGCCGGCATGGAGGTAGCGCAGGGCGACGAACACCCACGCCAGGATGACCTCGATCCAGCCGGCGCCACCGGCCCACAATGCCAGCAGCATGGCCACATAGAGCAGCACAGGCAGCTGGAACTGGTTGTCGAAGCTGTTCGACAGCAACCGCGCCTTCAGCGGATAGGCATCGCGCTCCACGGCGATATCCTTGACGGCGATCTCGCCCCGCGCCACCCGCGGCACACGCTCCAGGCTCAGCCAGATCAGGATGCTCAGCGTCAGCACCACCTGGGCCACGATGGCCAGGATCAATAGTTTATCGATAAGGGGCATGGAGGCTCCGAAATTGGCTATGGCCGGGCCCCCTATAGCAGGTCGCCGACATCTCTGTCTGGCACCGCGCTCTGCCCATCGGCCATAACACCGCGCCGCCGCGACATATTTTCCACGGCCATGGTGCAACCGATTGCTTTGCCCCTATATTGACCCAGCTTAAGCGACCCGATGCTGAGTGCGGGGCCGCATTCCCATGAAAAGACCTTGTTCGCAGAAATATTGATCGTCGTCGTCCTCACCATCGTCAACGGCCTGTTGGCGATGTCGGAGCTGGCAGTCGTTTCGGCCCGTCCCGCGCGCCTTCGCGCCATGGCCGACCAAGGCAACAAGGGGGCGGCGACCGCGATCCGGCTCGCCGAGGACCCGGGCAAGTTCCTATCGTCGGTACAGATCGGCATTACCCTTGTCGGCATTCTCTCGGGCGCCTTTTCCGGCGCCACGCTGGGCCTGCGCCTGACCGTCTGGCTCGAATCGGTTGGCGTGGCCAGTAGCGTTGCCGACGTGCTGGGCGTTGGCGTGGTGGTCGTGCTCATCACCTATATTTCGCTCATCATCGGCGAACTGGTGCCCAAGCAGATTGCCCTGCGCGATGCCGAAGGCGTTGCCGCGCGGGTCGCGCCCTCAATGAAGCTGCTGGCGGCCGTGGGTTCGCCCATCGTCTGGATCCTCGATATTTCCGGCAAGCTGGTACTGCGCCTGCTCGGGCAGGGCGGGGAGTCCGAGGAAAAGGTCACCGAAGAAGAGGTCAAGACCATCATCGCCGAGGCCACGACGGCCGGCGTCATCGAAAGCGATGAGCATTCGATGATCTCGGGCGTGATGCGCCTGGCCGATCGCTCGGCGCGCGGCCTGATGACGCCGCGCCTCGATGTCGATGTGGTCGATCTCTCCGACGATACCGACGAGATGCGCCGCACCATTCTCGATACCCATCGCTCGCGCCTGCTGGTGCAGGACGGCGATGCCGATTCCATCATCGGCGTGGTGGCCATCAAGGACATTATCGGCGTTTTCGCCAACGGCCTGCCGCTCGATATCCGCAAGTTCGTGCAGCCGGTGCCCGTGGTCATGGATCACGCCGACGCGCTCGACGTGGTGCGCGCTATCCGCAATTCCACCGTGCATATGGCCCTGGTGGTGGACGAGTATGGTCACTTCGAAGGCATCGTGACCTCGGGCGATATCCTTGAGGTCATCACCGGCGTGTTCCAGGAGGAGACCGGCGACGATCCGGCGCTGGTCAAGCGTGAGGACGGCTCCTACCTGGTCGCCGGCTGGATGCCCGTCGATGAGTTCGGCGACCGGCTCAAGATCGCCATCCCGCGCGACGCCAAGTACGAAACCGTGGCCGGCTACGTGCTTTCGATCATCAACCGCCTGCCAGCGGTGGGGGAGACGTTCGAGCACAATGGCTGGAAGTTCGAGGTCATGGACCTCGACGGACGCCGCATCGACAAGGTGCTGATGACCCAGCTCGACTAGGGGCGCTGTGGAGGCGAGTCCGTGTCGGACACCCCCTTCTAACTAGAGCTTCATCCCGAACCACACCGCGCCTTCCGTGCGCAGTGGCGTGAAGTTCTTGCTCCAGAAGGCGATGCCGCCCGCATTGGTCGGGCTGGCGCCCAGGTGGATACCGGATACGCCGGCGCGCTTGGCCTGATCGACCCACAGGTCCAGCAACCCGCTGCCCACCCGTTGCCCGCGCAGGCGGGGCAGCAGGTTCATGTGGATATGCGCAGGGTATTCCGCCACGATGTCGGGCGGATTGGCGCCGGGCGCGCGGATGGCGCCGATGCGGTGGCGATCGGCCGGCGTCAGGTCGGCACCTCGGACTTGCGCGTAGTGCTCGCGCAAAGCCGGCCACCACTCGCGTTCGAGCCTGGCCTCGAACGCATCGGTGTCATACGTGCCAACCACATAGCCGGCGACGCCCTCGTCATCTTCGGCCACGAAGACATTGCCCGGTTCAAGCACGCCATAGGGCGCCGCATAGATGTGGCCGATGAGCCGGCCGTCGCTGTGCAGCGGTGTCGCATCCGCGCCGGAATCGCCAGTGAGCAGGCAGATGTCGTAAAGCGCGTCGAGATCCCCAGCGCGATAGGGACGCAACGCGACCATCAGATGTCCTCGAAGGCGCCGGTTTCGGTGTTGAAGACCTTGCCGCTTTCCTTCACCGACGGACTGACGAGATCCACCAGCCTGGGCGCGATGTCGGCGGGCTTGGGCAGCGTGTCCGGGTTCTCGCCCGGCATGGCCTTGGCCCGCATCGCCGTGCGCACCGCGCCGGGATAGAACACGTTGACCTTGACCTTGGTCTGCGCCACTTCGCCGGCATAGGACTTGGCCATGGCGTCGACGGCGGCCTTGCTGGCGGCATAGAGGCCCCAGAACGGCCTTGCCGAGCGGGCCGAGGACGATGACACGAACACCACCCGGCCCGCCACCGACTGCCGCAGCAGCAGGTCCGTCGCGCGCAGCAGGCGATAGTTGGCGGTGACGTTGACCGCCATCACCTTCTCGAAGTCCTCGGGCTTTACATGGGGCAGGGGGCTCAGCACGCCCAACTGCCCGGCATTGGCAATCAGCCCATCCAGGGCGCCCCAGCGCTCGAAAATGGCGGCGCCCAGCCGGTCGATGGCGTCGCCATCGCGCAGGTCGAGCGGCACCAGCGTCGTCGACGAGCCCAGGTCCTGGATTTCGTCATCGAGCTCCTCGAGCCCGCCCACAGTGCGGGCCACGGCCACCACATGGGCGCCGCGCCGGGCTGCCTCAATGGCCGATGCATAGCCGATGCCGCGCGAGGCGCCGGTAACGAGGATGACCTTGCCAGCCAGATCCTGGCCAGTTCGATCCTGTGTTCCAGCCATTAACCGGCCTCTTTGAGCAGGGAAATCTGTTTGGGCTCGTTCTTGGCGCGACCACTCAGATCGGTCAACTGCGTCGGATAGTCGCCCGTGAAATAGTGGTCGGTGAACTGCGGCGACTGGGCGTTCCGCTTCTCGCCACCCACCGCGTCATAGAGCCCGTCGATCGACAGGAATTCGAGCGAATCCGCGCCGATGAACTTGCACATCGATTCCAGGCTGTCGTGCTGGTTGGCCAGCAGCTTTTCCGGGTCCGGCGTGTCGATGCCGTAATAGTCCGAGTAATAAATCATCGGGCTGGCGACGCGGATATGGACTTCGGTGGCGCCGGCATCGCGCATCATCTGCACGATCTTGACCGAGGTGGTGCCGCGCACGATGGAATCGTCGATCAGCACCACGCGCTTGCCCGCGATCTCGGCCCGGTTGGCAGAGTGCTTGAGCTTGACGCCAAAGGCGCGGATCGACTGGGTCGGCTCGATGAAGGTGCGGCCCACATAGTGGTTGCGGATAATGCCCAGCTCGAACGGAATGCCGCTGGCCTGCGCAAAGCCGATTGCCGCCGGCGTGCCGCCATCGGGCACCGGCACCACCACATCGGCTTCGACCGGGGCTTCCTTGGCCAGGTTCATGCCCATGCGCTTGCGGGCCGAATAGACGCTGCGGCCGGCCACCACGGAATCGGGGCGGGCGAAATAGACATATTCGAACAGGCACGGCCGTTCCGGCTGCGGCCGGGCCGGCTTGCGGGCCTCGACAGTGATCGAACCGTCTGGCTGCAATTCGCAGACGACGACTTCGCCATTTTCGACGTCGCGGATGTACTTGGCGCCGATCATGTCGAGCGCGCAGGTCTCCGAGCAGAAGATCGGCTTGCCATCGAGCTCGCCCATCACCAGCGGACGAATGCCGATGGGGTCGCGCGCCGCGATCAGCTTGGTGCGCGTCATCGCCAGCATGGCATAGCCGCCTTCCATCTGCCTGATAGCGTCGATGAAGCGGTCGGTGGTCGAGCTGTGGCGCGAGCGCGCCACCAGATGCAGCACCACTTCGGTGTCGGACGTGGACTGGCAGATGGCGCCGGTGGCGATGATCTGCCGGCGCAGCGTCAGCCCGTTGGTGAAATTGCCGTTATGGGCAATGGCGATGCCGCCATCTTCGAGCTCGGCGAACAGCGGCTGCACATTGCGCAAAGCCACTTCGCCCGTGGTCGAATAGCGGGTGTGGCCGATGGCAATGGAGCCGGGGAGCTTGGCCAGCAAGGCGGGGTCGGTATAGTGGTCGCCCACCAGGCCCATGCGCTTCTCGGTGAAGAACTGGCGGCCGTCAAAGCTGACGATACCCGCTGCCTCCTGCCCGCGATGCTGCAGGGCATGCAGCCCCAGCGCCGTCAGCGTCGAGGCGTCGCTATGCCCCAAAATGCCAAACACGCCGCACTCTTCGTGCAGCGTGTCGCCTTCAAGATCATCGAAAGAGTCATCGCTCGGATGGTTCACCGGGCTCTCCATGCCAATGCTGTCTCAACTGCAGGCCAGAGCGTTTTCAGCGAAAGTGAACGCCACTTTTGCGGTTCGAAAACGCGCCTCATAATTTTCGTGCCGCCAATGGCGACAGGGCCAGAAGGTGAGTGGGTCCCACCCCATAGCCCATTTCTCGTAGCCAGACCAATGCCTCACAAGGCGGTCAGGGTTGTGGCGAGCGCGCCGCGCTCACCACATTATGATCAGGTCTGCGTCGCGGGGGCAGCAGCCGGGGGCGTGGTGGCCGCCGGTGCGGCCGGCGCGTCCACGGTGCCATCCTCATTGGCGTCCGTGCCTTCTTCGACCGGCACAGCAGGCGACTCGGCGTCGTCAGTCAGCCCAGTGCCGCCCTTGAGCGCATCGGTAACCTGCTCTTCCAGGCCTTCCGGCAGCAGCGAGATCAGGGTCTGGCCCATATTCTGCAGGTGCGGCAGCGACTGCGATTCCGCTGCCCAGCTCGGCAGGTTGTTGGGCAGCAGCCAGGTGCCGAAAATGGTGATGACGATGGCGATCAGGATGCCGCGCAGCACGCCGAAGACGAAGCCCAGCGTCCGGTCGATCGGGCCGACGCGGCTATCGACCACGAAATCGGCAATGCGCATGGTCAGCAGATGCAGCACGATCAGCGCCACGATGAAGGTGACCACGACCGTGGCGATATCGGCCACGATCTGCTCGGCAATGTACTGCCGGGCGATCTCAGGGTGATACTGCCACATGTAGATGGCGATGGCGGCCGAGCCGGCCCAGGTCGCCAGCGAGAGCACTTCGCGGGTCAAGCCGCGCGCCGTCGCGAGGATCGCCGAAATCAAGACAAGAACGCCGACGCCGACGTCGAATGCGGTCAACATGAATCTGGGCCCGCCCAATGCAAGTTCTGCCCCCGTTTAGCCGCTTCTGCTGTCAAAGCCAAGCGGGTGCAGGGGCCAAGCGGTTGTGATGTCCACCGAAACGGCGAAGCTGCAACACCCCCCTTCCCATTTTCATGGTAAATGGCCCAGACTGCCCCCATGCCGCAGCTCAGCACCTTTACTGATTCCGATCTGCCTGAGGCGCATGAGCACCAGATACGCTCGTTCATTCGTCTGCATTGGCATGACCAATACCAGTATAGTCTCGACGGCCCGCTGGTCCCGCCCGAACGGCACCCCACGCATATCGTCATGGCCGAACGGCATGCTTTGTTCAGCCATGCCCGCGTCATCTGGGTGCCCTTCAAGCATGCCGGCACGACCTGGCGCCTCTACTGCCTGGGCGATGTCTTCACCTATCCCGCCTTCCGCCAGCGCGGTTACGGCGCCGCCGTCACTGCGGCCGGCACCGAGCGGATACGGGCCGACGAGAAGGCCGATCTCGCCATCCTGTTCTGCGACCCCGACAATGCAGATTTCTACGCCCGCCACGGCTGGGTCGCCGCCCCCGACCTCCGCGCCACCAAGGGCTTCGGCAAGGACCGGGACGCCCAGGAGGGCCTGCCCATGCTGCTGATCCTCTCCGAGCGGGCCCAGGACTTGCGTCCCGATCAGTCCGGCCAGACCTGGGAGCTGCCCGGCTACGGCTGGTAGCGGCCGGTTGGCGACGCTATGCTCGCGCCATGAACAGCAAGAACAACCAGCGCCTCTACGCCATGAGCGTGGCCAGCGTCTATCTGCTCTACCTGGCAAAGGTGGAGCGGAAGGGCCGGACTAAAGCCGAGGTTGATGAAGTCATCCGCTGGCTGACGGGCCACACCCAGGAAACGCTGGATCGCGAACTGGCCAACAAGACGACCTTCGAGACCTTCTTTGCCGAAGCGCAGCTCAATCCGGCGCGGGCGCTCATCACCGGCTCGGTCTGCGGCGTCAAGCTCGCCGAGATCGACGAACCGCTGATGAAGGAAATCCGCTACCTCGACAAGCTGATCGACGAACTGGCCAAGGGCCGCCCCATGGCCAAGATCCTGCGGCAGCCGGTCGAGGCTTAGCCTACCACTCGTCCCGCTCCGGCTCGCGGGGCTTGCCATTGGCGGCGATCCGCCCGACCAGCTCGGACAGGGTGCTGAACTCCGACACGTCGAGCCCCGAGGTGCGGTCTGCCGTGCCCAGGCGCCCTGTCGACACCGATTTGAAGCCCAGCTTTTGCGCCTCGCGCAGCCGCAGCGAACCATGCGCCACCGGCCGGATGCCGCCGGCCAACGAAATTTCACCGAAGTAGACGGCGTCGGTGGGCAGGGGCGAACTGGTGAGCGACGAGATCAGCGCCGCCGCCACCGCCAGGTCTGCCGCCGGCTCGTTGATCTTCAACCCGCCCGCCACGTTGAGGTAGATGTCATTGGCGCCGATGCGCACGCCGCAGCGCGTTTCCAGCACCGCCAGCACCATCGACAGGCGCGAGCTATCCCACCCCACCACGGCGCGACGCGGCGTGCCCAGCGGGGAGGGCGCCACCAGCGCCTGGATTTCGATCAGCAGCGGGCGCGTCCCCTCCATGCCGGCAAACACCGCCGACCCCGCCGCGCCCTCGTCGCGCTGGTCGAGGAACAAAGCCGACGGATTGGCCACCTGTTCGAGGCCCAGCTCGGTCATGGCGAAGACGCCGATCTCATCGGTGGCGCCATAGCGGTTCTTGACGCCGCGCAGGATGCGGAAAGTGTGGCTGGCATCGCCCTCGAAATAGAGCACGGCATCGACCATGTGCTCGACTACGCGCGGCCCGGCAATCTGGCCGTCCTTGGTCACATGGCCCACCAGCACCACCGCCGCACCGCTCTTTTTGGCAAAGCGGGTCAGCGCCTGCGCCGAGGTGCGCACCTGCGTCACCGTGCCGGGTGCGCTGTCCACCCGGTCGGTCCACAGCGTCTGGATGGAATCAATAATCACCAGGTCCGGGGCAGGGCCGTTCTCGAGCGTGGCGAGGATGATCTCCACGTTGGTCTCGGCCGCCAGCATCACATTGGCCTCGCCCAGCCCCAGCCGCTGCGCCCGCAGGCGCACCTGAGCCACCGCCTCTTCGCCCGAGACATAGACGACGCGCTTGCCCTTGTTGGCCAAGGCGGCCGCCGATTGCAGCAGCAGGGTCGACTTGCCGATCCCCGGATCGCCACCCACCAGCAGGGCCGAGCCCTTGACGAAGCCGCCGCCGGTCACCCGATCGAGTTCGGAAAGGCCGGTCACCACCCGCGCCGCGCTCTCGGTTTCGCCCGAGAGGGGCACCAGGTTGGTCGGGCGGCCATTGGCCTTGGCTGATTTCGGGCCGGCACCGACGCCGCTATCGGTGATTTCCTCGACGATGGTGTTCCAGTCGCCGCAGGCGTCGCAGCGCCCCTGCCATTGCATGGTCACGGCGCCACAGGCCTGGCAGATGAAGGTGGATTTCGATTTTGCCAAGTCAGTCTTCCCCGTGCTCGCGCGCCGCCGCCTTGGTGGCGAGGCCCTTGAGCGTGTTCCTGTTGCGGGCAGTCACGGTGCCCGATTTCTTCTCGATGACAGCAGGCAGGC
>CBFGMY010000161.1:0-9711 GCA_965650055.1 uncultured Devosia sp. | reverse complement strand
CCCCCTCACCCGACCCAAGAGGGTCGACCTCTCCCCCAAAGGGAGAGGTGAAGAGCCTACTTCGCCTTGAGCGGCAGGCCCAGGGCGATCAGTTCCTTGCGCAGCATGGCTGGGTCCTTGAAGTGGATGCCCTTCATGCCGTATTTGCGCGCCGCGACGATGTTCTGCTCGCTGTCGTCGATGAACACGCAATTGTCGGGCGCCAGGCTATAGCGCTCGCAGAACACGCGATAAAGGCGCGGGTCAGGCTTCACCAGGCCCTCAAGGCCCGAGACGATGACGCCATCGAACTTCTCGAGGAACGGCCATTCGCCCAGGCAGCTCACCCACTTCTCCCAGGAGAAGTTGGTGATGGCGAAGGTCGGGATGTCCTGCGCGATCAGCTCGTCGTGGATGTCGATCGTGCCCTGGATGAACTGGCCCAGCGTTTCCTTCCAGCGCAGGTCATAGGCCTGGATTTCGCGCCAGTATTTGGGGAAGCGCGTGATGAGCTTGGCCACGCCCTCCGAATAGATCTCGCCAGCGTCGAATTCAAGATTCCACGCCAGCGTGCAGATATTGTCCTGGAACCACTGCGCATCCTCTTCGGTCTCGAAGAGCTTGCGGAACAGGTACATCGGGTTCCAGTCGACGAACACGCCGCCAAGGTCGAACACGGGGACAAGCGTATCGTTCATGAGCATACCGCCGGACAAGAGAGAATGCCCGGCTTGTGGCATGGTCGCCTTGCCTGCGCAAGCGGCCCTAGTTGAGGGTGATGCTGCCGCCAAAGCGCGGCATGAAGTAGTTTTCGCGGTAAAGGTTGATCGTCTGTTTGAAGGCAAAGCCATAGAGCGGCGGGAATTGGTAGGATCCCTCTGCCACGATGACATATTTGCCCTTTGCGATGTTCACCATCGCTGTGGGCAGGGCGAAACTGGAATTGACCGCATGCGGCCCGTTGCCATAGGCGCCGTTGAGATATTGGCGGGACCATCTGACCTTGGTCGTGCCGTCGGCGAGCACCTCGACCTGGGTAACCACCTGGCGCAGGTCATCGACCGGGTTGGGTGTCATGATGCCGCCCGCCGCCTTGAAATAGTCGGTGAGCGTGGCGGCCGAAATTGTCGTGTCCGAGCGCGCCACCAGGTCGCCCAGTGCGCCCGCTGCCGATTGCAATTTGCGGTCCACCGAGATCAGGGCGCTGACTTCGACAAAGCCGATATAGAGCACCAGCATGATGGGCAGGACGAGCGCGAACTCGACCGCCGCCGTGCCGGCCTCCGAGAGGCGCAGCCGGCGCATTCCGGACAGCAGTCGCTGCAGCACGGTCCTCATGTGAACGGCTCGTTGCGGAATACGGTGGCCGCACCCATCACGCGCCGCCCATCGGGCAGATTGGAGAGGCCGAGGCCCCCGAATGGCACCATGATCGGCCATTTGTAATAGACCTGCACCATGACGACGCTCGACCCGCTGCCGGGCGTATAGCTTTCGGGCCGTGTCCAGGCCGCGCACGCCGCGTTCGCCTGTGCCTGAGTTTGTCCGCCAGAAGGCGGGGGGCAGGTCCAGTTGACCGGCGGCTCCACGTCCACGTCGCTGAAGGTGCTGACAACGTTCACTTCCACATGAAGGTTGTTGCAGTCGCGGATCAGCCCGAACGAGCGATCACAGATCATGGTCTTGAAGCCGGCCGCAGTCACCGCCGCCCGCTGCGCCTGGCCGGTACGGATCAATCGGCTGATATCCTGAACGGCACTGTCGAGAGCCTGTCCCGATAGAAAGACCAGGGCGGTTTCAAGGATCGCGGCCAGGATGGAGAAGAAGGGTAGGGCGAGGAGGCCGAATTCGATGGCGGTTACGCCGCGTTCGTCGCGCATAAAGGCGCGCCGCCGCCAGAGCGGTGTCCGAAGTTTCGGCGATGCAGCAGTGCCAGCCATGTATGCGCGCCCGATTGCAACGGGGCGACACTAGGCCTTCCATGGATAACCGAAGGTTATGACCGGGCCTTGCCAGCCCTGCGGCTGCGGCAAGGGTTAACCGGAGGTAAAGCTCAATCGGCCAGTTGCTGCACCAGTTGCGAGGACGCGATGACCTGGGAGGAGAACGTGGTGTCATCGCCCATCATCACCACCGACTGGCAGACCGGCGCGCAGGCGAGACTGGTGCGAGCCTGGCCCTGGTAGACGGTAACGACGCCGGCCTGCATCTGCACCACTTCGATCAGCGTGTCGGCGATCGGGTTGCCGGAGCTGTCGAGCACGATCAGGTTGGTCTGGCCGAAACTCTTGCCGGTGAGGATCAGTGTCTGCGGATCCTGGATGGTGACATCGGCGACGCCAGGATTGCCCACGATCACCGTCGCCGCAGCAGCATTGATGCGCAGGATGCGCGCCATGTTGACATTGACATTGATCGGCGCGCCGTCGGCCGCGATGACTGGCGCCGTGGCCAGGCCCGATGCCAGCGACAGGCAGAGTGCGAAGGCGGCGACTAGCGTGGGGCGCATGGGGCGGATCCGGCGTACTGATACTCGATACAGCCACTTTCCGCCAGAATGGTTTATATTTGGCAAATGGCGGCGGCTCAGCAATCGCGGTAACATTCAATGAAAAGATTGTAGAGACAAAAATATATGCAGGGCGAGGCCCGAAGTCATTTGGAATTACTATAATAACGAACGATATTGATGAAATATATAAGGACCGGGTGTGCATAGTTAAAATGCCACGTATCCTGTTAACACCTTGAAAATGATAGCAAATTTGCGGCGAAAGAACGTTCGCTGCGCCGTTCAATTAACGCAATTTCAAGAACTGCCCCCTAGGTTGGTCTCGTTCGATGTTTGACGTGTCGAACGATGACGTCCTCGATGACGTAAAAATGGAGCCTGGGAATGAACATCTTCGCACGTTTCGCGCAGGACGAGTCTGGCGCGACCGCAATTGAATACGGCCTTATCGCCGCTCTGATCTCTGTCGGTATCATCCTTGCCGCAACGACCTTGGGTACCAATCTGGGCACCCTGTTCAACGGCATTGCAGGCCGCCTCAAGGTGACTGTCCCGTAAGACACCACCCCTGCACGCACGATCTGGATCCAAGGGAGGAGCGCATGTGCTCCTCCCTTTTTATTTGAGGTTTCTTAACGGCGCGGTGACACAGTAAAGGTCCGACGCCCGGCGCGAGGATGGGAACGAATGTCCACGATTGCATTGTTTCTGTTTCCAGCTGCGATGGCGCTCGCTGCATCTTCAGATCTGCTGACCATGCGCATATCGAACAAGCTCGTCCTGTTCCTGGTCGCCTGCTTTTTCGTGGTCGCGATCGTTATCAACCTGCCGCTGCAGCAGTTCGCCACGCATGTGGCCTGTGCGCTGGTGGTTCTGGCGGTCGGCTTTTCGCTTTTCGCCCTGCGGGTTATCGGCGGCGGAGATGCCAAGCTGGCGGCCGCGACCACGCTGTGGCTCGGTTTCGGCCTGACCTTGCCTTACCTGGTTTACGCGGGGCTGCTGGGTGGTGTGCTGACCCTGGCTATCCTGCTCCTGCGGCGCATGCCGTTGACGCCGTTCCTGGCGCGCTACCGCTGGCTGGAACGCCTGCATGACCACAAGAGTGGCGTGCCCTATGGCATCGCCCTGGCTTTGGCGGGTCTGCTCACCTACTCCAATTCAATCATCTTCGAGCGCCTTGTCGCCTGATCTGGCGGTCTGAAGTAGAGATGCCGGGCTGGCCAGTAAACCGCGCGCAGCGGAAGTCTTTTGCTGCCTCGATCGCAAAAAGCTAAAATTTACATATTGTTAACCGCATCCGCAAAGCTCCGGTTAACCAAACTTTGACCCTTTGCGTTCAGAGTTCCTCCGGTGGAATTGGGCTATTTGCGCCCGCGTACAACCGGAGTGAGGCATGAAGCCGGCGCGTATCATCTTGTTGCTTGTGGCGATTGTCGCTGGCGGCCTGGCGGCATTCCTGGTCACCCGTGGCGGCCCTCCGGCAGACCCCCAGCAGATCGTGCAGACGGAGCTGGTCCAGGAAGCCAAGACCCAGATTCTGGTCGCCAAGAACCCGATCGGCGTGGGTGAGCGGCTGAACCCGGCTTCGCTCGAATGGCAGGATTGGCCCGAGGGCGCCGTTCGCCCCGAATATGTGACGATCTCGGCCATGCCTGAAGCGCCGACCGACCTGAGCGGCGCCGTGGCGCGCTTCGAATTCTTCCCCGGTGAGCCCATTCGGGAGGCCAAGCTGGTGCGGGCCGACCAGGGTTACCTGTCTGCCGTGCTCGCCGAGGGCATGCGCGGTGTGTCGGTCGGCGTGTCGGCGGTCACCAGCGCAGGCGGCTTCATCGTGCCCAACGATCATGTCGACGTGGTGCTGACCACCCAGACCGACGCCGGACAGCAGTCCGAGGTCATCCTGTCCAATGTCCGCGTGCTGGCCATCGGCGCCCGCCTTGGCGAAATGGGCGCCTCCGGCGGCCAGGAAGACCCCAACGCACCCGCGCCCACCCCGGTCACATTTGACGCTGCGACCATCGCCACGCTCGAACTCAATCCGGCCCAGGCCGAGACGCTCATCAATGCCTCGACCCTGGGCCAGCTGACACTGGCGCTGCGCTCGGTCGTCGATTTCAACACTACCACGGTCGCCGAGACGTCGACCTCCAACCAGACTGTGCGGCTGATCCGCTTTGGCAAGGAGCAATCGGTCCTTGCCGGCGGCAACCAGACCGATCCGGCACAGGCCAGCCATTCCATGGCCCCGGCACCGGGCACGGCCGTCGAACCTCAGGTGGTGCCCCAGTAGGGCGCGGAGATGATCATGATCAATCAGTTCACCCTGTTCCGCCGCCGGGCCGCCGGCCTGCTCATCGTGCCGCTGCTGGCCCTGGGCCTGCTGACCCAGGCGGGCGTGACCGCCACGCTGGCCGAGGAAACCCACGTCACCATTACGCCCGCTGCCTATGGCAGTACGCGCAACTTCGAGATCGAGATCAACAAGACGGCCCTGGTGGACCTGCCGGCCGGCGCCGCCGAGGTGATCGTGTCGCAGCCTTCGGTGGCCGCCGCGATCATGCGCACCCGCACGCGTGCCATCATCCAGGGCATCACCGGTGGCGACACCAACATCTTCTTCCTCGATGATCGGGGCCAGACCATTGCCGTCCTCGACGTCAAGGTCATCGAAGAGCCCTCGCAGGTCGGCAATGCGCTGCAGACCGCCCTTGCCCGCATTCTGCCCGGCTCCAATATCCGGGTGGAGTCGGTGACTCTTGACGGTGGCGTCAACCGCGTCGTGCTGACGGGCAATGTGCTGTCGGGTGAAGACCGCGAGCGCGCCACCGAGGTCGCCACCCAGTTTGCCGGTGATCCGGGCAACGTCGCCAACATCCTCGATGTGGCCGGCTCCCAGCAGGTCATGTTGCAGGTTACCGTGTCGGAAGTGAAGCGCGATGTCGCCAAGCAGTTCGGCATCAATCTGGGCGCCGCCTTCACGGTGGGCATCTCCAACGTCTTCAACATCGCCAACGTGATGATCGACGGCGATATTCCGCACGGCGCCGATGCCCGCTTCGGCTCGGCGACCGGCAATAACGTCACCGCCGGTATCCGGGCGCTCGAGCAGAACGGCGCGTTGCGCATCCTGGCGCAGCCGACGCTGACCGCGATTTCCGGTGAAGAAGCCAAGTTCCTGGCCGGCGGCGAGCTGCCTTATTATACCTTCGAGGAGAATGACACCGGCGGCACGACACGCACGGTCCTGTTCAAGCCCTATGGCGTCGAACTGTCCTTCACGCCGGTCGTGAAATCGAACGGCGTCATTGCCCTCAAGGTGCAGACCTCGGTTTCCGAGCCCCAGGCCGACCTGTCGATCACCAAGCGCGAAGCCAGCACCTCGGTGGAATTGCCCGGCGGCACCACGCTCGCCATTGGCGGCCTGCTGGAGGAAAAGTCCACCCAGCAGATCGAGCAGTTCCCCTGGCTCGGCGACATCCCCATCCTGGGTGCACTGTTCCGTTCGCGGGACTTCCAGACCGAGCAGACCGAACTGGTCATCCTGGTTACCCCCTATCTGGTCGCGCCGAGCCCGGCCAATGCCATCCCGTTGCCCACCGATCGGACGGCCGTGGCCAGCGATGCCGAGGCCATCTTCCTGGGCAAGCTGGAGACCATGTACGGGGTCGCCGGCAGCGGCGAGATGCGCGGCACCTTCAGCGGTTCGGTCGGCTTCGTCCTCGACTGAGGCCAGCGTCAAGGAGTTATCGTTTCATGAGTTTCCTGTCATCAGAGCCCAAGCGGACCGAAGAGCCCGCGGCCGACATTACTCCGGGCGCGCGCCTTATCCCGCGCATCACCATCCAGGCGTTCTGTGAGCATTCCCAGACCGCCCAGCTGGTCGAGAGCGCCATCCATGACCGGCGCATGTCCAAGGTTGCCCTGACCACGCATAATGGCGGCATCGATGGCGCGGTCGAGACCTACAAGTCCAACCCCACGCCCAACCTGATTATCGTCGAAACGCTTCTGGCGCCCGATGAAATTCCGGGCGCGCTCGAGCGCCTGGCCGAAGTCTGCGACGCCTCGACCCGCGTGGTGGTGCTCGGCCACGTCAACGACGTGCTGCTCTATCGCGAGCTGATCCGCTCGGGTATTTCCGAATATATCGTGCTGCCGGCGACCGCCCAGCAGATCGTCAGCGCCATCACTGAACTCTTCGCCTCCGAAAATGCCGCCCCGATCGGCCGCACGGTGGCTTTCGTCTCCGCCAAGGGCGGCGCCGGCAGTTCAACCGTTGCCCACAATGTGGCCTGGGCCATCGCCACGGCCCTGCGGCAGGACAGTCTGATCCTCGACATGGATCTGGCCTTCGGTACGGCCGGCCTCAACTTCAACCAGGATCCGCCGCACGGCCTGGCCGACGCGCTGATGGCCAACCAGAAGGTCGACCAGACCATGCTGGATCGCCTGATGAGCAAGGCGGCCAGCCATATCAGCCTCTTGACCGCGCCGGTGACGCTGGACCGCACCTATGACTTCGAGGAGCGCGAATTCGAGCAGGTGCTCGAGCTGTGCCAGAACACCATGCCCATGGTGGTGCTCGATATTCCCCATGCCTGGAACGCCTGGGTGCGCCAGACCCTGGCGACCGTGGACGAGGTGGTGATCGTGGCCGAGCCCGATCTCGCCAATCTGCGCAATGCCAAGAACCTCGCCGACACCGTGCGCGCGCTGCGCCCCACCGAGAATGCGCCATGCCTGGTGCTGAACAAGGTGGCGATGCCGCGCCGCCCGGAGATCAATGCGGGCGAATTCGCCAGCTCGGTAGAGTGCCAGCTCATCGGCCAGATCGGCTTCGATGCGGCTCTGTTCGGCACCGCGGCCAACAATGGCCAGATGATCGCCGAGGTCGCCGCCAACAACAAGATCAACGACGTCTACCGCGCCATCGGCATGCATGTGACCGGGCGGCAGGCAAACCATGCCGGGGGCAAGTCATCAAGCCTGATGAAGCTGCCCTCGTTCCTCAAGAAGCGGGCCTGAGGCGGCTCGGGCACTCGAACGGTAGGACGACCATGTTTGGCAAGCGCACAACCTTTGGCGGCAATACACCGGGCGTCGGCGAAATGCCGCGTCCGATTCCCAGTGCTGCGCCCCGCGCCGAACCGCCACCGCCGGCGCGCCGTGCCGCCGATACCGACACCATGGCGGGCCGCATGCGCGCCGCCAGCGAAGACGTGGTCGATGTCCGTGCGCCCGCTGATGCAGCACGCGATAAGGAATATTTCCACACCAAGTCGGCCATCTTCAATGCGCTGATCGACTCCATCGACCTCAGCCAGCTCGCGACCATGGACCAGGACGCGGCGCGCGAGGAAATCCGCGACATCGTCGCCGAAATCATCGCGCTCAAGTCCATCATCATGTCCATTTCCGAGCAGGAAGACCTGCTCGAGGACATCTGCAACGACGTGCTCGGCTATGGCCCGCTCGAGCCGCTGCTGGCGCGTGACGACATCGCCGACATCATGGTGAATGGCTCCCAGAAGTGCTACATCGAAGTCGCCGGCAAGGTGCGCCTGACCAATGTGCGCTTCCGCGACGACGCCCACCTGATGAACGTCTGCCAGCGCATCGTCAGCCAGGTCGGCCGCCGCGTCGATGAAAGCTCCCCCATATGCGACGCCCGCCTGCCCGATGGCTCGCGCGTCAACGTCATCGCTCCGCCGCTGGCCATCGACGGCGCCGCGCTCACCATCCGCAAGTTCAAGAAGGACAAGCTGACGCTGCAGCAGCTGGTCAAATACAACTCCATCTCGCCCGAAGGCGCCGAAGTGTTGCGCATCCTGGGCCGCGTCCGCGCCAATGTGCTGATCTCGGGCGGTACCGGTTCGGGCAAGACCACCTTGCTCAACTGCCTCACCGCCTTCATCGAGAAGGACGAGCGCGTCATCACCTGCGAAGACTCGGCCGAACTGCAGCTGCAGCAGCCGCACGTGGTCCGTCTCGAAACCCGCCCGCCGAACCTGGAAGGCGAAGGCGAGATCACCATGCGCGATCTCATCAAGAACTGCCTGCGCATGCGTCCCGAACGCATCATCGTCGGCGAAGTCCGCGGCCCGGAATCGTTCGACCTGCTCCAGGCCATGAACACCGGTCACGACGGCTCCATGGGCACGCTGCACGCCAACAGCCCGCGCGAAGCTCTCAGCCGTCTTGAATCGATGATCACCATGGGCGGCTACAGCCTGCCCAGCCGCACCATCCGCGAGATGATCACCTCGTCCATCGACGTCGTGGTGCAGGCCGCGCGCCTGCGCGATGGCTCGCGCCGCATCACCCACATCACCGAGATTCTCGGCATGGAAGGCGATGTGATCGTGACGCAGGACATCTTCCTCTACGACATCCTGGGCGAAGACAGTAACGGCATGCTGGTCGGCAAGCATCGCTCCACCGGCATCACCAAGCCGCAATTCGCCGAGCGCGCCCGCTACTTCAACGAGGAAGCCAACCTCGTCGAAGCCCTCGAAAAGTCCAACACCGAACAGCATCAGTTGCTGGATTCCTGATGACCACGCTCCTGCTCGTCATCCTGGCCATGGTCACCGTCGGCGCGGCGGGCATCGCCCTTGTGCCGTCCGCACTCGGTGGCGGTCGCGCCGAGAAACGCCGCAAGGCGCTGCAGGGCGACGTCCGCGCTAACAGGCTGGAAGCCACCGCGGCCCGCAGCCGCGACGATCGCCGCAAGAGCGTGCAGCAGGCGCTGAAATCGCAGACCGACGCCCTCAACGCCAAGAAGCGGATCAAGCTGCCGCAATTGCTGTTCCAGGCCGGCATGACCATCAAGCCATCGGCCTTCATCCGCAACAGCTTCATCTTCGGCGGCGTGGTGCTGGTCATCCTGGTGCTGGTGCAGGTGCCGATCTACCTGGCGCCGGTCTTCGCCCTGGCCGCCGGCTACCTGCTGCCGCGCTGGTGGGTCGGCCGCAAGCGCAAGAAGTACCAGAACCAGTTCCTCGACGAACTGCCCAATGCCGTCGAAGCCATCGTGCGCGGCGTCAAGACCGGTCTGCCGCTCAACGACTCCATCCGCGTCGTGGCCAAGGACGCCAAGGAGCCGGTCAAGTCAGAATTCGGACGCGTGCTCGACCAGCAGGCCTTCGGCCTCTCGATGACCGAGGCGGTGACCGTGCTGCTCGATCGCGTGCCACTGCCCGAGGTCAATTTCTTCGTCG
>CBFGMY010000160.1:0-9776 GCA_965650055.1 uncultured Devosia sp. | reverse complement strand
CTGTTCGACGGCAATGTCGCGCGCGGTGGAATCGGTGCCCACGGGGATGCGGAAGCTCTGCGGCGGTGATAGGGTCATGACACTTTCCGTCGGGTGATACCAAGCGTTAGCCACATTGGCAGGGCGCGGCGATCGCGGCGTTTCAATGGCGCAACAGGCCGGATTTTCTGGCGGTTTGCCTGTTGACTTATGGTCCGCGTAACACGATTTTATGCGCGATTTCACCACCCGGCTTAACAACGCAAGGATCGTTTGCCATTCGTCGTCCCATGAGACCCGTTGCGCCCCAGAAAGATGGGCCGCCCTCTAACGAAGATATCACCAGCCCCGATGTGCAACTCATCGATGCTGAAGGCGAAAATCGTGGCGTGGTCCGTACGCGCGAAGCCCTCGCAGAAGCCCAGGAACAGGGGTTGGACCTCGTTCTGATCTCTCCCAATGCCGTGCCGCCGGTCGCCAAGATGCTGGACCTCGGCCGCTTCAAATACGCCGCGCAGAAGAAAGCTGCCGAGGCGCGCAAGAAGCAGAAGGTGATCGAGGTCAAGGAAGTCCAGCTGCGTCCCAATATCGACACGCATGACTACGAGACCAAGATGAAGGCCGTGCAGCGCTTTCTCGATGATGGCGATCGCGTCAAGGTCACCATGCGCTTCCGCGGTCGCGAAATGGCGCACCAGGAGCTGGGCATGCAGCTTTTGATCAAGGTCCGCGAGCTGATGGAACCGGTGGCCAAGGTGGAAAGCCAGCCGCGCTCCGAAGGCCGCCAGATGGTCATGGTGCTGGCACCCAAGTAAGGAACGCTGCACTGGAATACATGAAGGCCCGCGCGAGCGGGCCTTTGTTTTTGGAAGAGTCTAGGCCAACCGAACAAGAAGCCCCGCCAATTTTGCATCTACGTTCAGTTTTTCTAGTGTATCCTCCGAGAACTCGTCTTTTCCGACACCAATTATGAGGTTGTTTGTGTTGTTCTCGATGAGAGAATATGAGCCAAGCGCCGGCGCTAACGTTTGCTCCAAAAATTCGAACAGCGTTTTTGTGTCCTTTTGATTGACGTTACGGAACATAACGCGGAGTGCGACTTCATTTCTATAAGGTATTAGTCTTCCGTGATGGTAGTATCTTGCGCGGTCTTGTTTCGGTGCGACGATGTCGAGGCCAAGAGGATCGTGCATCATCCTACTAAGGCGTTCTTCGACGGAGGAAACCGCAGCTGTTAGAGTACTAACCTGATCCCTCAGTATGACATCCGCAGGAGTTGCATTCTGTTCAAATGCGACCTGCCCTCGGGCCTTGGTGACCGGGTTTTCAACCTTATGATTTTCGTCCAATGCCGCGGTCAGAAGCTCCCTTAATCCCGCCCTCGCTGCCTTCAGGTGCTTCGGCTCGGACAACTCAAACGGCAGTGACCGGAATAGGCTCACGTCAAATGGGATTTTCTGATCTTCGCGATGCATGTGGATGACCGGGAGACCGACCACGTGCCTAATACCGATCTCATAAAAGGCGTTCGGATTGAGGAAGGTCAGGTCGGCGACGACTAGCCTAGCTTTTAGAAGCCGATCAATGATCTGGGCGTCGATGAGACCGGGAGTTTTTAGTTTATCAGCGCGGGTGACCTTGAACTCGGGAAAGTCCTTCTGAAAGACCGGCTCAATAATTTCTTCAAGGACCCAGTCGGCGTGCTTTCGTTCGGGGCTTCCGTCGCCGCCGATTGCGCACACAACAAAACACTCTTTGTCGAGGTTAGGCATCGTTTCCCAGCATCCAATATACACGACAGTCGTCGCTCATACCGCACTGCCGATTGGCCGCCAACTATAGAGATGTGCACCCTAGGAGGCGGGCTACAACGGCCCGCCTCTCACAAAGAGGTTGCCTCGGTCTCAAGCCGCCAGTTTTGCCCAGGTGGGGGCGATGTCGGTGCCGTGGCCGAGGCCGTAGCCGAGGCGGATGTTGAGCATGCCCAGCGGTTCGAGCAGGCGGGCGGCTTCGATGCCGCCGGTCTTTTCGACGGCGAAGCCGGACAGCTTGACCAGGTTTTCGACGGCCGCGACGGCCGCTTCGTCACTACCAGCCAGGAAGACCGGGATGCTGGCGGTCTGGGCCGCCGGCAGGTCAAAGAGGCTCGAGAAGATCGTATTGTAGCCCTTGACCACGCGGGCCCCCGGCGCGGCCTGCTGCACGTGCTCGGCGGCGGAGGTGCTGTAGCCGAAGAGCAAGCCCGAGAAATCCGGCGTGATCGGGTTGGACATGTCGAGCACCACCTTGCCTGATAGCGCCGGATTGGCGGCAACCTCGAGCGCCTTGGCATAGGGCATGGCCAATACCACCACGTCGGCCTTGGCGATGGCGGCATCCTGACCGAGGACCGTGACGCCGGCCGGCAGGGTGGCGGCGAAGGCCGTCACAGCGGCTTGGTCGCGCGAGGACAGCACCAGGTCGGTCTTGCCGGCAAGGCGCTTGGCCAGGCCCTTGCCCATATTGCCCAGGCCGATGATTGCGATGGTGGTCATTGGAAATCTCCGTCGAGTTCGATTGCGATGACCCGAAGATGCCCTCTGCCCATTGCAAAGAGAATTGCTTGTCTCCTAGGAACATAATTGCATAAAAGTATCGAATGGCTGAACTCGACGAATTGCGCACCTTCATCGCCGCCGCCCGCATTGGCAGCTTCGCCAAGGCGGCACGCCAGCTCAACCTGTCGCCCGCCATGGTCGGCCGGCGCATCCAGGGCCTCGAACACCGCTATGGCGCCGCGCTCATCGAGCGCACCACGCGCAGCCAGCGGCTGACCGAGGCGGGCCAGGAGTTCCTGGGCCGGGCCGAGGCAGTGATCGCGGCGACCGAGGCACTGGCCGATGTCTCGACCTCCGGGCCGTTGAGCGGGCGCATTCGGCTGACGGCGCCCACCACAGTCGGTATCCGTCGCCTGCCGGCGGTCATCGCGCGGTTTACCGCGGCCAATCCCGGCATCATTTTCGAGATGAGCCTGACCGACCGGCGGGTGGACCTGATTGCCGAGGGGTTCGACCTGGCGGTGCGCATCGGCACGCTGCCATCGTCGACCATGCTGGCGCGGCGCGTCGGCACCTATCGCTTTGCCTGCTGCGCCTCGCCCGATTTCCTGGCCCGGCATGGCACGCCGCGCCACCCTGCCGATCTCGAACGGGCGCGCTGCATTCTCAATCTCAACCTGATCCCGCGCAATCGCTGGACCTTCCACGATGCGGCAGGGGCGCCGCTGACGGTGGAGGTCGGCGGCGGGATCGAGATCGACAATGGCGAGGCGCAGCGCGCCATGGCCATCGATGGCGCCGGCATCGTCTACCTGCCGCTCGACCTGGTGAGCGATGACCTCATCGATGGTTCGCTGGTGCAGATCCTGGGCGACTGGGCGCTGCCGACCCTGCCCATCCATACGCTGCACCCGTCACGACACTTGGTGCCGCGGCGGGTGACGGCGTTCATCGCGGCAGTGGCGGAGGGGTTTCGGGAGGGTTGAAGGACTGTAGGTGCCGCAGACGTCTCCCTCCCCACAAGGGAGGGAGGGAGGCAGACTGCGAGGACAGTGACAGCCCTTACCGCATCGCTGCCGCGACCTCGTCCGCCCGGGGGATGGCCGGCTGGGCGCCGGGCTTGAGGCAGGCGAGGCTGGCGGCGACGGCAGCGCGGCGCATGGCGCTTTCGAGATCGAGCCCCGCATCGAGCCCGGCAGCCAGATAGCCGCAGAACGTATCGCCGGCACCCACCGTATCGACTGGCTTGATCGGCAAAGCCGGCACGCTGATGCGCCGGCCCTCGGCGGTCACGGCGCGGGCGCCGTCGCCGCCCAGCGTCACGATGACGGTCTGGTTATGCTGGCTGGCCCAGTCGCCCATGGCGGCATCGAGCTCGGCGATGCCGCGGCCGGTGAGAAGGGCGAATTCGGTTTCGTTGGCGATCAGGATCGCGGCCTTGGGCGCCAGGGTCGCCGTGCTGTCGAGGAAGGGTGCGGTATTGAGGATTGATGTGATGCCCTGGGCCCGCGCCAGGTCGAGCGCCCGCTCGGTCGCCGCCTGCGGGATTTCCTGCTGCAGCAACATGACGCCGCCGCTGACCCCGGCCAGCGCCGTGTCGGCATCACCGGGGGTCATGGCGCCATTGGCGCCGGGCAGGATGGCGATGACATTCTCGCCGTGGCTGTCCACGAAGATCATGGCAATGCCGGTGGCGCCCTCGACCACCTTCATGGCGGAGAGATCGACGCCGTCCTGCCGCAGCAGGGCCAAGGCCAGCTCGGCGAAGGCGTCGCTGCCGACGCCCGAGACATGGCGCACGCTGGCGCCGGCACGTCGCGCGGCCAAAGCCTGGTTGGCGCCCTTGCCGCCTGCCGCCATCGAGAAGGTGCCGCCGGCCACCGTCTCGCCCGGCTTGGGCAGGCGGCTGACAGTGCCGATCTGGTCGAGATTGGTCGAGCCGAAGACGGTGATCATGCGAGCATCTTTTCCATGGTGTTCCAGTTGCGCATGGTGTCGAGCACACCTTTGCCGAGTTTGGCATAGAGCGGCTTGAGCACCTCCGCCACGCCCTCGGTATAGCGCCCATCGGGCTGCCGGTAGCCAGCAATGTAGATTTCGCGCGGATCAATGCGCAGGATCTCGGTGTGGCCGGGGCGGTCGGCGAGCGTAATGCCTGATGGCAGCTTCTCGTCGAACATCAACACATGGCGGCTGAAATCGGCCTTGGGGTCGAGCGTACCAAAGGGATGGCCCGCCAGCATGGCGACCATCTCTGTCTCCGAGCGCAGCACCACGCCGACCTTGAAGCCGAACTGGGTCTCGATGGCCTGTTCTAGCTTTGCCTTGATTGCCTCGGTATTGCCTTCGGCGCCAAGGCGCACATTGCCGCTGGCGACAACGGTCTTGATATCGGAGAATCCCGCCTCTTCGAGGCAGGCGCGCAGCTCGGCCATCTTGACCTGCCGCTTGCCCAGGTTGATGCCGCGCAGGAAGGCCAGCCACACCGCCATTACGCCTTGGCCTTTTGCGGATAGACGGTCTCGCCCTTTTCCAGCATCTCGACAAAGCCCGCAATCTTGCGGGCGCGCGCTGCCGGGGTCTTGAGGCCGATGACGCGGAAGATCAGCGCGAAGCGGTTCTGCGCGGTGAGGGTGCGGTAGAATTCATTGGCCGCAGGGCTGGCTTCGATCGCCGCCAGCAGGTCCGCGGGTGGGTCCATGGTGGTGCGGTAGGAGGCATCCCAGCGGCCGTCGGCCTTGGCGAGCGCGACATGCTTGAGGCCATGCTCGGTCATCTTGCCCTCGTCGACCAGGCGGGCGACATTGGCCTTGTTCACGTCGCTCCAGGCGCTCTTCTTGCCGCGATGGGTATAGCGCTGGACGAAGCTCTCGTCGTCCCAGCCCTTGCGGATGGCGTCGATCCAGCCCCAGCACAGCACCACGTCGATGGCCTGCACCGCGTCGATGCTGGGCTTGCCGCTGCCCTTCTTGAAGATGCGGATCCACACCTCGTCTTCCGTGTCGTGATTGGCCTTGAGCCAGTCGTAGAAGGCGTCCTTGGTGGCAAATTCGCGGACCTTTGCCGGGTCGACAAATACGGGTGCCATCTAGACCTCGGTCACGCCGGCATCGGCAAGGACAACCTCGAGCCGGGGATCGAGCAGCTCGGACGACGGCAACTGGATGCCGAACAGGCCCGACAGGGCCTCGCGCAATTCGGCGACGCTGGTCAGCCGCCGCACCTGCGAAGGCTCGCCCGCGACATGGATCGACAGTCGGTTGTCACGCAGCGCCAGCCGCTTGCCCGCCGGCGACAGAGCTGCGCGCAATTCGGTGCGGAAGCGCGATTGCGGGTCCGTCGAGAGCAGGAGATTGGGCGCCTCGTAATAGTCCGGGCTGTGCTCGATGGTGTCGAACACATAGAGCGGCTTCCACTCCCGCTCGATCAGGGCTTCGAGCGTCCAATCGGGATCGCCGCCGGTGAGACGGAAGGTTTCGTGCGGGGTGGTCTGCTCGACCTCGGACTTGAGCCGCAGCGGCGCCGTCAGCGTCAGGCCACCAAAGCCGACATCGGCGATATGGGTGACCCCACCGATATCGACGGCAAGCAGCATATGGGTCGGCGGCCGGTCGACGGCCGTTGGATCGAACCACACCACCCGGGCCGCCAGGCCACGCACGGTAAAATCGAGTTCGCGCAGCACCGCCATCAGCAGCAGGTTATGCTCGAAGCAATAGCCGCCACGCCGCTCGGCCAGGAGCTTTCTCTCGATGCTGGGCAGGTCCAGATTGACCGGCAGGCCCAGGAGCGGATTGAGATTTTCGAAGGGGATCACCGCCGGATGCAGCGCGTGGATGAGTTCGAGTGTCGCCAAGGTCGGGGCGATCGATCCGGCAAAGCCGATTCGCTCGAAATAGGCGTTGAGATTGACCTTTTGGCTCATTGGCCACCCTTGCGGCAGTTTCCGTTCGGCCCGCAATATGGGGGATGAGACCGCCGCTGTCACCGGCACGGTTGGCGATTTAGCCCGGGGGAGGGGCTGGACATGGGACTTCTCGATTGGATCACCGGCAGCAAATCAGCGCCACCAGGGGTAGCGAGGCAGCCCGTGGCGGCCTTGCGGCAAGCCATGCTGGCCAGCAATCGCGACACCGCACCCTTCGTCATCCGCGATGGCGCCCCTGAGGGCGTGGACCTCGTGGCCGAGTGGAAAATCGTCGATGCCCGCTGGTACGAGATTTTCGCCAAGGCCAGCCTCACCAAGGTGTTCAAGGTGCTGATGAAGTTCGATGAGCAGAAGGGCGAGGTGCGGGCGGTCGACCAGGAATGGACGCTGGAATGGCGGGCGGGTGTGCCGAGCCTGTCGCTCAGTGCCGAGGCCTTTCGCGGCCAGAAGGTGGAAATGAGCTTCGGCACCGCCTATGCCTTCAAGGAGGATCTGAGCGGCTGGGGCAAGGTCTATGAATACCGCTTCAAGACCAGTGAAATCAAAGACCCGCTGATCGAACTGGCGCAGCAGCATGGCTGGGGCTGGAAGGGCGTCACCTTCGGCAAGTTGTGAAAATTTGCATGTAACTACAAAGGTAGCTACATTGCCATTCGAATGGGACGACGACAAGGATCGGCTCAATCAGGCCAAGCACGGGATCGCCTTCGCCGAGGCGCAGCTCATCTTCGAGGGTCCGGTCTATTCATGGACCGATCAGCGCTTCGACCATGGCGAGACGCGCTCGGTAAGCATCGGGCTGGTTCGCGGCGTCGTGGCTGTGGCCGTCGTCCACACCGATCGGAACGGTGTGACCCGGCGGATTTCGGCTCGACTAGCCAATCGGCGTGAAAGGACCTTGTACGATGAGCATTTCCGATAAGCGTCTGGCGGAATTGGCGGCCAGGCCCGAAGAGCGGATCGACTATACCGACGTCCCCGAACTGAGCGACGAGTTCTGGGCCAACGCCAAGTTGGTCGAGCCTGAGGGCACGCAGCAGATCACCTTGCGCGTCAAGAAGTCCGTCATCGAAGCCTATCGTTCGACGGGTAAGGGCTACCAGACGCGCATGAATGCGGTCCTCGAATCCTACGCAAAGACGCTGCTGAAGTAGCTAGCCCTGCGCCTTGCGCACGCGGATGACGACGTCCACGTGGCTGACCTTCATGCCCTTGGGGGCCTCCGGCAGGCTCAGGAACTCGACCGAGGAAGCGGGGATATCGATCATCCGCTGCTCGTCTTCGACATAGAAGTGATGGTGGTCGGACGTATCGGTATCGAAATAGGACCGCGATGCGTCGACAGCCACTTCGCGCAGCAGGCCTGCTTCGTGGAACTGGTGCAGCGTATTGTAGATGGTGGCCAGCGAGACATTGACCCGCGCATCGCTGGCTTCACCATGCAACTGCTCGGCGCTGACATGACGATGCGGCCCGCCGAACAGCAGTTCGGCCAGGGCGACGCGCTGACGGGTCGGGCGGAGACCGGCCATGCGCAGCACCGCGGTGAGGCAGGGCTTGCGCGACGGCAAGGAGCGGGCGGTCTGGCTGCGATCGGTCATTGGGTCCTTGGCGAACGAAAAGGCCTGATAATGCTGGGTTCCTTATAGCTATGGCGGAAAAATCACACAAGCGGCAGCGCTGCCGCAGGCCGGTTTGTGCATGCAATGGTCAATCGGGGCTGACTTGACCCCTCTGGTGTGCGCCTATACGAGACGAATGAAGGTTGTCAGGGGTATCAGGCATGGCCGAACGGCAGAGCGCATTTGGGTATGAGGAACTGCTGGCGCATGGTCGGGGCGAACTGCCTGGCCAGGGCGATGCCCGGCTGCCGGCCCCGCCAATGCTGATGTTCGACCGCATTACCAGCATTTCCGAGACCGGCGGCGCTTACGGCAAGGGCGAGGTCCGCGCCGAGCTCGACGTCAATCCGGACCTCTGGTTCTTCAAGTGCCATTTCATCGGTGACCCCGTGATGCCCGGCTGCCTTGGGCTCGATGCCGTGTGGCAGATGACCGGGTTCTTCCTCAGCTGGATCGGCCAGCCCGGCCGCGGCCGCGCGTTGGGCGGGGAAATCAAATTCACCGGCCAGGTCACCGACGACGTCAAGCTGGTCGAATATGGCATCGACCTCAAGCGGGTGATGAAGGGTCGGCTGACCCTGGGCATCGCCGATGGCTGGGTCAAGGCTGACGGAAAGGTGATCTACGAAGCAGCCAATCTGCGCGTAGGCCTGTTTACCGAAGCCCAGATGAAAGCCGAACAGGTCGCCTGACCGGCCTTAATGCCGGACCGATCATGACCATATAATGAGGCGCCGGCCCAATGGCGCCCGTACAAGACTAGAGCGAGGCAAAGATGAGACGAGTTGTCGTCACCGGCATGGGTATCATTTCCTCGATCGGCAATTCGCTCGACGAGGTCACGGCGAGCCTGCGCGCTGCCAAGCCCGGCATCGTGGCCGCCCCTGACTATGCCGAACTGGGCTTCCGCAGCCAGGTCAAGGGCGACCCACGGCTCGATCCATTCGAGATCCTCGACCGCCGCGTCACCCGCTTCATGGGCAAGGGCGCGGCCTGGAACTACCTCGCCATGCAGCAGGCCATTGCCGATGCCGGGCTTGAGGAAAAGGACATTTCCAACCCCATGACCGGCATCGTCATGGGCTCGGGCGGCGCCTCGACCCGCACGATCGTCGAAGCTGCCGACATCACCCGCAAGAATACCAGCCCCAAGCGCATCGGGCCGCTGGCCGTGCCCAAGGCCATGGGCTCGACCGCTTCGGCAACGCTGGCCACGCCCTTCGGCATCAAGGGCATCAACTATACCATCACCGCCGCCTGCGCGACCTCCAAGCATTGCATCGGCAATGCCATGGAACAGATCATGCTGGGCAAGCAGGACATCGTGTTTGCCGGCGGCCACGAGGACCTCGACTGGACGCTATCGGACCTGTTCGACGCCATGGGCGCCATGAGCAGCGACTTCAACGCCACCCCGGAAAAAGCCAGCCGCTGCTATGACGCGGCGCGCGACGGCTTCGTCATTTCGGGGGGCGCGGGCGTGCTGGTGCTCGAGGAATACGAGCATGCCAAGGCACGCGGCGCTAAAATCTGGGCCGAGCTGGTTGGCTACGGCGCCACCTCCGACGGCCTCGACATGGTCGCGCCATCAGGCGAAGGCGCCGAGCGCTGCATGCGCATGGCGCTGAAGAACGTCCGGCAGAAGGTCGACTATATCAACCCGCATGCAACCTCGACCCCGGTGGGCGCCCTGCGCGAGATCGAGGCCAT
>CBFGMY010000159.1:0-9818 GCA_965650055.1 uncultured Devosia sp. | reverse complement strand
CGAACGCGGCATCCCGACGGCGGTGGCCACCTCGTCGCGCCAGCCGCATGCCCAGCACCATCTGGGGGCAGCCGGCCTGCTCGACCTGTTCGAGACCGTGGTGACGCGCGACGACGTGATCAACCCCAAGCCGCATCCCGAGCCCTACCTGACCGCGGCGCGGCGGCTGGGCGTCGACCCGCTGCATTGCCTGGCATTGGAGGACAGCCATTCGGGCGTCCGCGCCGCCCATGCCGCCGGCATGCAGACGGTGATGGTGCCCGATCTGGTGCATCCCAATGACGATATCAGGGCGCTCGGCATTGCCGTGATGGAAAGCCTGGATCACGTCCGGCTGGCGGCGTTCGACAAGGGCTGAGTTAGGGCTCGGATCGCCCCGTTTTGATCTCCGTGTGCGTGGCCTACCCCCACCCTTGATCCCTCCCCACAGGGGGGAGGGAGACGATGAACACTGGCGTCGGAGCTGGCGCCTCCCTCCCCTAGATGGGGAGGGACCGAGGGTGGGGTGGGGCCAAGCGCACTGCCCTGTGAAGTGGGCCATTGTCACCTCGCAGCGATATCTCCCCAGCAATCGGCATTTGCCTCTCGCCACTCCGTAAACTTTTATCCTTCCCTGAAAGCCGGCCTTCACCACGGGGCAAGGGCTTCTTTTTCTTGGGTTTTCATTCGTCCCTGCCTCGATTAACCCTACCTTAAGAAGCTAACGGGCATAGTTAACCAGCCGTAAATTTCGACTTCCATAGACCGGTAACCTTGGATAGGGTGCCGGCCGGGAAGTGACTTGGGACCGTAACGACGGACCCACAAGCAAGCGAAGGCCCACCGGATATGGCCGGATGGGCTCAGGGGTAAGGACGGGGCATTGGGGCAGAGCTGGCAGACGATTGCTGTGCGTGCGGTTTCGCATGCGCTTGCCCTGGGCGCGGTAGCGCTCGTGCTGTTCGTTACGCTCGCTCCTGCCCACGCCCAGACCATCCGCGTCGCTGACGTGACCCCGCTGCCCGTACCTGCCGATCTGATGGCCGTTCGCGCCCAGCCCGCCATTGGCGCCACGGCAATGCCCGTGGCCCCCGGCCAGCAGCCGCTGACCGCGGCGCTCCTCTCCAACTACGTCGAACGCCAGAAGGCGCTGCGCTCGGTGAACGTGCTCGGCGAAGAGCCAGGCGGCGAACTGACCACCGACGTGCTGATGGGCTACATTGCTCGCGGTTCGATCGGCGGCAACAGCGCGGTCTCCGCCATTGCCAGCTTCACCAGCCCCGCCGTCCAGCCAGAGCCGGAACTCAATTCGCACTCGCTGGCCGCCTATGTTGAAGATGGCTACCAGCCGCTGGCCCAGCGCCTCGAACACGCCAATGCCGAGCGCGACTGCCTGGCCCAGGCCATCTATCACGAAGCCCGCGGCGAGAGCGAAGTCGGCCAGCTTGCCGTCGCCAATGTTATCGTCAACCGCGCCCGCTCGGGCAAGTTCCCGTCCACCCTGTGCGGCGTGATCTACCAGAATGCCGAGAAGGGCTATCACCGCTGCCAGTTCACCTTCGCCTGCGATGGCCGCAGCGATGCGCCGGGTGAACGCCGCGCCTGGGCCCGCTCGGCTGCCCTGGCCCAGGACGTCTATGCCGAATTCGCCCTCGGCGATGCGGTTGGCGCGATCCCCGGTTCGGCGCTTTACTACCACACCACCAATGTGCGCCCGAACTGGGCCAATACCTACAGCGCCGTCGCCCAGATCGGCTCGCATATCTTCTACTCGCCCAACTGAGGCGCCCCCCGACATCGTGACGTGAACAAGGCCGCGCGGCGTTACGCGCGGTTCTGGATATTGCGCGGACCCCGAGTCGTCTCCCTCCCCCTTGCGGGGAGGATAAAGGGTGGGGGGTGTTTGGCCCGTATGGTGGCTCCCATCCCCCACCCAGCTGCGCTACGGCCTATTGGCCTAGCTTCGCTGCCCTCCCCGCAGGGGGAGGGAGGCCTGGTGTTTGTGGCGCAATGCAGGCTAGCCCTGCTTTTGCCACCAAGCACAGCGTGAAATGGGCGGATTGATTCCTTGGAGGACAAGATGAAGAAACTTGCACCCGCGGCGCTGGTCGTTGTCGCCGCGCTTTCCCTGACCGCCTGCACCACCACCCAGCGCACCGTGACGGGCGCGGCCGTGGGCGGCGCGGCAGGCGCTGTTGTCGGCGGCGCCCTTGGTGGCTATGGCGGTGCCGTCGTTGGCGCGGCGGCCGGCGGTGCCGGCGGCGCGCTCATCGCCAACCACTAAACAAAGGGGGCGTCCCGCAGGACGCCCCTTGATCGTCTCGGGAGGAGACTGTTACTCGGCCGCCTGCATCAGCCTGGGGCCTGGCGACGCATTGGCGGCGTCGCCGAATTTTTCGAAGTTGCGGCGGAACAGACCCGCCAGGTGCAGCGCCTGCCGGTCATAGGCATCGGCATCCGCCCAGGTCGCCCGGGGTGTCAGCAGGCTGGGATAAATGCCCTCGACGGCCAGCGGCACTTCAAAGCCGAAGAGTTCGTCGATGCGCATGTCGACATCGTCCAGCTCGCCGTCGAGCGCAGCGGTCAGCAGGCGCCGCGTCGAGGCGATGTCGATGCGCTTGCCCACCCCATGGCCGCCGCCAGTCCAGCCGGTATTGAGCAGCCAGGTGGCGGCGCCGGTGCTGCGCAGCTTTTCGGCCAGCATGTCGCCATAGACGGTGGGGTGGAGCGGCATGAACGGCGCGCCGAAACAGGCCGAGAAGGTGGCCTGCGGCTCGGTGACGCCGCGCTCGGTGCCGGCCACCTTGGCGGTGTAGCCCGAAAGGAAGTGGTAGACCGCCTGTTCGGGGGTGAGCCGGGCAATCGGCGGCAGCACGCCGAAGGCGTCGGCGGTGAGGAACACGACGGTTTTGGGCGTACCACCCACGCTGCCCTTGGCAATGGCCGGCAACACATGGATGGGGTAGGCGGCGCGGGTATTTTCGGTCAGCGACACGTCGTCGAAATCGGGCACCTTGCTGTCATCGAGCACGACGTTTTCCAGCACTGTGCCAAAGCGTTTGGTCGCCGCGAAGATTTCGGGCTCGGCGCTGGGGCTGAGCTTGATGGTCTTGGCGTAGCAGCCACCTTCGAGGTTGAAGACGCCCGTTTCGCTCCAGCCATGCTCGTCATCGCCGATCAGCGGACGATTGGGATCGTTGCTGAGCGTGGTTTTGCCGGTGCCCGACAGGCCGAAGAACAGGGCCGCCTCGCCGTCGGGGCCCAGATTGGCCGAGCAATGCATGGGCAGCACGCCCTGGCGCGGTGCGTGGAAGTTGAACAGCGAGAACACCGACTTCTTGATCTCACCAGCATAGGAAGTGCCGGCGATCACCACGATATTGCGGCTCATATCGAGCGCGATCACCGTATCGGTGCGGCTGCCATGGCGGGCCGGATCGGCACGGAAATGCGGGGCATGGACGATGGTGACATCGGTCGGGTTCCGGCCGGCCTCGACCATCTCGCCGGGGCGGATCAACAGGTTGCGGATGAACAGTGCATGCCAGGCGCTGGGCGTCATCACCGTCACGGCATACTGGTGGCTCGGATCAGCGCCAGCCAGCAGGTCCTGGCGGAACACGGCATGCCCACCCAGTGCGGCAACGGCGTCGCCGAGCAGCAGGTCGAACTGCTCGGGGCTCAGGGCGCCCGAATTGTCCCACCACACGCTGGTATCGGTGAGCCCGTCACGCACGATGAACTTGTCCTTGGGCGAACGGCCGGTGAAGGCCCCTGTCCGGACCGAGACGGCGCCATCGGCCGTGAGCTCGGATTCCCCACCCGCCAGCGAGCGCGCCACCAGCACGGGGGCGATGTCGTTTGCTGACACTGAGCCGGCTCTGGCGCTAATCTGGGTCCTGAGGGCCTCGTGATCGAACAGGGTCATCTGGCAAGTGCTCCGTCGCTCGGGGGCAGGGCGCCACCGCTATGAAGCTGAAAATACGGGAGGAACTCGTCGTACAACCATCCCGAAATCGGTCGTAAGACAGAAGTTGCATCGGGTCTTAAGGTCGCACCACCTGATGTACTGCCCTTGGCCGCGCCATATTTAACGCGTAATTGTCGCCTGCAAGCAGGATCACGGCCCAACAGCCGCATGTCTGCAAGCGTCTGAACCAGAAAGGCAGCCCATGCCCAAGATCGCCCTCGTCGATGACGACCGCAATATCCTGACCTCCGTGTCGCTGACGCTGGAGGCCGAGGGATATCAGGTCGCCACCTATACCGACGGAGCCTCGGGTCTCGAAGGCCTGACCACTGACAAGCCTGACCTCGCCATTCTCGATATCAAGATGCCGCGCATGGACGGCATGGAACTGCTGCGCCGGCTGCGCCAGAAATCCGACGTCCCTGTGATCTTCCTCACGTCCAAGGACGAAGAGATCGACGAGCTGTTCGGCCTCAAAATGGGCGCCGACGATTTCATCACCAAGCCGTTCAGCCAGCGCCTGCTGGTCGAGCGGGTCAAGGCTATTCTCCGCCGCTCCGCTCCGCGCGATCCGTCCGCGCCTGCTGGCGCACCGGGCGAGCCCGGCACCGGCAAGGCGCTGATCGAGCGCGGTTCGCTGGTGATGGACGAAGAGCGCCACACCTGCACCTGGAAGGGCCAGCGCGTCACCCTGACCGTCACCGAGTTCCTGATCCTGCAGGCGCTGGCCTTGCGGCCGGGCGTCGTCAAATCGCGCAATGCGCTGATGGATGCCGCCTATGACGACCAAGTCTATGTCGACGATCGCACCATCGACAGCCACATCAAGCGGCTGCGCAAGAAGTTCAAGGCGACCGACGACGATTTCGAGATGATCGAGACGCTCTATGGCGTCGGCTATCGCTTCAAGGAGCAATAAGCACAGCAAGTGGCCATTCTCGATCCGGAGCTGGAGCCCAATCCCGACGCGAACCAGCAGCGGCGCGCGCCGGGGCTGGATGATCGCCTTGCATTGGGCGAGCGCCCGGGGCCGGACGGGGTCAAGGCGCGCCCTGCCGGACGCACCGCCGCCAATCGCTGGCGGCTGGTGGTCATGCCCTTTGCCAAGGTGGTCGGCGCGGTCGGCCGCTTTCTCGATTTCACGATCTTCTCGAGCCTCACCCGCCGTATCATCGTGCTCAACCTGGCTGGTCTTCTGGTGCTGGTGGTGGGCATTCTCTACCTCAACCAGTGGCGCGCCGGCCTGATCGACGCACGCGTGCAGTCGCTGCGCGTGCAGGGCGAAATCATCGCTGCCGCCATTGCCGCCTCAGCCACCGTCGACAGCGACGTGATCTCGATCAACCCCGATCGGCTGCTCGAACTGCAGGGCGACGGCACGGTGTCCTCGCTCAGCTATTTCGATCCGTCACTGGAATTCCCCATCAATCCCGAACGGGTGGCGCCGCTGCTGCGCAACCTCATCACCCCGACGCGCACGCGGGCCCGCATCTATGACCAGGGCGGGCTGATGATTCTGGACAGCGACAATATCTATGCCCGCGGCGAGGTGATGCGGCAGATCATTGAAACCCAGAAGGGCGGCGGATTTTTCCTCGTCGACTGGTGGAATGCGCTGCTGAGCTGGGTGCCTGGCGACAATTTCCCCGTCTATCAGGAATATGGCGTCGACGAGGGCAGCCGCTATCCCGAGGTTGCCTCGGCGCTGCAGGGCGCGCCGGCCGATTTCGTGCGCGTCGATGCGCAGAACCAGCTCGTCGTCTCGGTCGCGGTGCCGGTGCAGCGCCTGCGCGCCGTGGTGGGCGCCATCCTGCTGTCGACCGCGCCGGGCGATATCGATTCCATCGTGGCGCAGGAACGCTGGGGCATCCTGCGCATCGCCATGATCGCCGCGGCGGTGCAGATCGCCCTGTCGCTGGCGCTGGCCGGCACCATTGCGGGGCCGATGCGGCGCCTCTCGGCCGCCGCCGAGCGGGTGCAGACGGCCGGCGACGCGCGGGCCGAAATCCCCGATTTTTCCGATCGCCGCGACGAGATCGGTCACCTCGGTGGGGCGCTGCGCCGCATGACCGACGCGCTCTACAACCGCATCGAGGCGATCGAGCGCTTCGCCGCCGACGTGGCGCATGAGCTCAAGAATCCCCTGACCTCACTGCGCTCCGCTGTCGAGACGCTGCCGCTGGCCAAGCGCCAGGAAGACAAGGACCGGCTCAACGCCATCATCCAGCACGATGTGAAGCGGCTGGACCGGCTGATCACCGACATTTCCAGTGCCAGCCGGCTCGACGCCGAACTGGCCCGCGAAAGCGCCGAGCGTGTCGATGTGGAGAAGCTGGCCGAGGCCATGGTCTCGATCCAGAAGGACATGGCCCTGGGGCGCGGGGTGACCGTGGAAATGGTCAAGCGCGCCGGCCCGGGCCGCGGCGCCGCCATCGTCAACGGCCATGAAAGCCGGCTGGCCCAGGTCTTTGCCAACCTCATCGACAATGCCGTGTCGTTTTCGCCCGAGGGCGGTGTGGTGCGCGTGGCGCTTTCGACCGATCCCGAGCACATCACCGTCACCGTGACCGACGAGGGCCGCGGCATTACCGGCGATGTCGGCAAGATCTTCCAGCGATTCTACACCGACCGGCCCGATACCGAGAGCTTCGGCGACCATTCGGGCCTGGGCCTGTCGATCTCCAAGCAGATCGTCGATGCCCATAAGGGCACCATTCGGGCCGGCAATCGCGATGATCGCTCAGGGGCCGTGTTCACAGTTGTCTTGCCTCGCGCCCGCAAATAGATTGGCGCCATGAGCAAGCCTAAAAACGTGCACGGCACGGGTCTATTGTTGGGGTCGTCCGGTGTGCTGCTGCGCGGCCCGTCCGGCGCGGGTAAATCAGTTCTCGCCTTGTCGTTGCTGGATCGCTGGGAGGGACGGGGCCTGCCGGCATTTCTGGTTTCCGACGATCGCGTCGATTTGGTGCAGACCGGGCGCGAGCTCAGCATGCGATCGCCGGAAAACCTGGCGGGGCTGATCGAGCTGCGCGGGCGCGGCATCGTCAAGCGACCGCACAAGAGCCTGGTGACCTTGCACCTGGTGATCGACCTGGTGCCCGACCTCGCGCGCATGCTCGAGGAAGACGCCATGGTCACCGAGATATCGGGCACCCGCGTGGCGCGGGCCCCGGTGCCATCGGCTGACGTGGTGAGCCTGGGCCACCAGATGCTGCTGGTCATCGAAGCCCTGGCCGCGCTCGGCGGCGAGCCGACCCCGTGACAAAAAACCACTTGAATCGTCGCCCTTCCGGGCCGAAACTGGCTCATGCTCGTCCTACTGGGCCGGGTTCGCGCCTGCGTCACCGCCTCTTCGGCTGCGATTCGGGCAGGGGGCAGGAATTACTGGAATGCCGTGCGCGCTGCATCGCTGGCGCGGCCCGGCAGGCTGGGGACGTTGCATGATTGGTCTGGTTCTGGTGACGCACGGCGCGCTTGCCAATGAGTTCAAGTCGGCTCTCGAACACGTTGTGGGGCCGCAGGACTTCTGCGAGACGATCGCCATCGGTCCCGATGACAATATGGAAAACCGCCGCAACGATATCCTCGCCGCGGTCGACAAGGCCGATGACGGCGACGGCGTCATCATTCTCACCGACATGTTCGGCGGCACGCCATCCAACCTCGCCATCTCGGTGATGCAGAACCGCAAGGTCGAGGTCATTGCCGGCGTCAACCTGCCCATGCTGGTCAAGCTGGGCCGCGTGCGCGGCGACATGGCCATCAAGGATGCGGTGAACCTGGCACAGGAAGCCGGCCGGAAATACATCACCGTCGCCAATTCCATCCTGGGCGCGCAATAGTGGATGGCGCGGCAGGGGGCGGCCGGGCCGTCGCGCAGCAGCTGACCATCGTCAACCGCAAGGGGCTGCATGCCCGTGCCTCGGCCCGCTTCGTGCGCACCGCCGAGTGTTTTGACGCCACCGTCAACGTCATCAAGGATGGCACCTCGGTCAACGGCAACTCGATCATGGGCCTGATGATGCTGGGCGCCGGACCGGGCAGCACCATCCTGGTGCAGGCATCGGGCAAGCAGGCGCGCGAAGCGCTCGAGGCGATCGTCGAACTGGTGAACAACGGCTTCGACGAGGATAGCGACGGCGTAGCGGGGTGAGCGACGCTATCGTGCTGGTAGCGTCCGATCCCGATTGGCCCGCAGCCTACCTGTCGGCGCGCGAGGAGATCGTCGGGGTCTTGCCCGCCCTGCTGCTCATCGACCATATCGGATCGACCGCCGTGCCCGGGCTGATGTCCAAGCCCGTCATCGACATCATTGTGCTTCTCGCTGACATGGAGCCGGCTCGTGAGGCCATGCCGCAACTGGAGCGGATCGGCTATGAATTCCGTCCCGAGGTATCGAACCCGGCGCGGTTGTTCCTGCGCCGCGTCGGGTCCGATGGCGTGCGGACCCACCATCTCCATATCCACACCGACCACGACGATGTGCAGCGGCACCTGCTGTTCCGCGACCGGTTACGGGCCGATCAGGCGACTCGTCGGGATTATGAAGCGCTCAAGCGCTACCTCGCCATTCGCCATGCCGACGACAGGGAGGCCTATGCCAAGGGCAAGGATGACTTCGTCGACGCAGTGGTGCGCGCGGCGGGCGGAGCGGAACGTCGGCCCTTCTGGAAGGCGTGAGCCTTTGTCGCCAGGTCTAGTCAGACTTACGAGCGCACCTGTGCCTTGAGCGCATTGGCGAAGCGATCGATGACCTCGTCATCGATCTGCGCGGCAGGCGCAGGCCGCCAGGCGTAATTGCCCTGGATCTTGCGCTCGCCCTGCGGCCTGGTTTCGTCAGGCTTGCCCATGGCAAAATAAGCCAGCAATGCCCCGACGCTGACAACCAGGCTCGTTATGACCTGCCAATCCATTTTCGGTCTCCTTCCGAGTCCGGCGAACCATAGGCCGCGACGATTGCGGTGACCACGGTAACGTCTTGTTAAGCCTAACTCGTTCAATGCCACCGATTTTTGCCCAAGGCGGCAGGCCGATATCGATCGGCGGCGGCGTTGCACGTTCCCGTTGCGGAACGACTCCAACTCTCCCACATTGACTGGGCAAGCGGAGGATGTGCATGCGACGCATGATTGCCGGAATTGGCGGTGTCGGGCTGGCCGTGATCCTCAGCCAGTTTCCCGAATATGCCCAGCAATATACCCAGCGGCTCGGCGGCGCGGTGGATGAGCTGCGCGTCATCACCGAGGACTTCGATCGTGCCGCGGTTGCAGGCGGGCTGGGCCGGGCGGAGGCTCTGGAGCGCTACAATGCCTCCAACGACGATTTCCTGGCCGGACGCGGCACGTCGATGACGGCGACGTTCCAGCGCTACGACCAGCTCAGCACCACGCTGGCGCGCATTGAGGATGCCGGCCCGGTGGAGCGCTTCCAGTCGCTGCCGGCCTATCTCGACACCGATATCGGCCGCCGGACATTGGAGGCCTACCGGCCCGCCGTTCCCGTCACCATGGAGGGTATCCTTTATGCGGGCGGCGGCTTCATCCTGGGCTACCTGGTGCTGTCGGGCCTCTGGCGCTTTGTCAGCATGCCCTTCAAGCGCAAGCGCTATGCCGCCTATCGGTAAGTAGATATAAACATTTCTTTATGTCCCGTGTTGATCCGCGGCGCGGCCTTGCGTATAGCTTGGGCAACGATCCCCATCATGTTGCCGGAGCTTCCGCATGAGCACCCAATCGACCGACTACGCGGTCAAGGATATCTCCCTCGCTGCCTATGGCCGCAAGGAAATCGAGATTGCCGAGATCGAAATGCCCGGCCTGATGGCCATCCGCGAGGAATTCGCCGCCGCCCAGCCGCTCAAGGGCGCGCG
>CBFGMY010000158.1:0-9828 GCA_965650055.1 uncultured Devosia sp. | reverse complement strand
CAACTCGATTGGCTATCAAGTTTCTTAGGTAGCGCAGCGAAAGCCATCCCGTCGCAGGAAGGGCCATGGAGGGCGAGCGAACGGCGCGAGCAGCGCATCCGGCGCGCTCAATGCCTCATGCCAATTTATGAAACGGCTTACGGCGTGGCAGCGTTTGTAAACACATGGCCGGGCAATGACGGCGGCTATTGGCGCGCCTTTTCCAAGAACGACTACTCGCTGGTGGCAGAGACCGTCGTTGCGGCCGGTGCCATCGCCGTCATCGTCGATTATGCATTGATGCCCGCGGTGCGCATGGCGACGCTGGTGGACCAGGTCCGCCGCGCCAAGCAGTGGGTGCTGGACAATATCGCCCATTATGGCGGCGACCCGGAAAAGCTGACCATCAGTGGCCACTCGGCCGGTGGGCATCTGGCCACGACGCTGTTCCTGCATGAGCGCGGACCAAGCGGGGTGGATGCTGCGCTGCTGCTCAGTGGTCTCTATGACCTCAAGCCACTGCAGAAGTCGTTCCTCAAGGACGAGATCGCCCTCACCAATGACGAGGTGGCCGCGTTCACCCCGATGAAGAAGCAGTATGACGCGCGCACCAAGGTCATGGTGGTGGTCGGGGCCAGGGAAACCCCGCCGTTCCATGAGCAGGCCAATAGCTTCGCGCGCAAGCTGTCGGAGCAGGGCCTGGCCGTGTCGCAGCGCATCGTCGTCAGCCGTAACCATATGGACAGCGTGCGGGACCTGGGTGTTCCCTATTCGCTGACCGGCCGCTACCTGGCCGAACTCATCGCCGGGACGCCCTAGTCCAGGCCAGACCGGCTTCAGCGCTTCCCGAAATCCGGCACCTTGACGATCTCGCCGCCCTTGAGGGCGGATTGGTGCGCGCAGATGCCGACGGATGTCCAGTTGGCCGATTGCTCAGCATTGGGGAACGGGTCGCGGTTTTCCAGCAGCGCATTGACGAACTCATTGACCATGTGCGGATGCGAGCCGCCATGGCCGCCGCCCTGAATGAAGGACAAGTGGTCCTCATCGACAATGGCGCGGGTGAACTTCTGGATCTCCTGGGGCAGCAGGTGGGCATAATCGGGCACCGCGACGCGCTCGGCGATCTCCGATTCCGGCCGCTTGGCGGTGTGAAGCACCGGATGTTCCCCGGTCATCAGTTCCCACTCGAAGGACTTCTTCGAGCCATAGACATCGATGCTCTCGCGATACTGGCGGGCCGTGTCCCAGAGGAAGCGCCAGACATGGGCGGCGACGTCGGAATCCCTGATCTTGATGTGGCAGGATTCCACCGCGAAGCTTGACCCGGAGCGGCGGGCGATCTCGTCGTTGACCGCACCCGAGCCGAAGCAGCTGACATAGTCGGCCATGCCGTCGACCATTGCCATCAGCGGGCTGACGACATGGGTCGCATAGTGCATGGGCACCATATCCTTCCAGTAGTCGGGCCAGCCCTCCATGTCCTGGGGGTGCGACGCCTGCATATACTGGATGCGGCCGAGCTCGCCCTTGTCGTAGAGCTCCTTGATGAACAGGTATTCGCGGCTGTAGACCACGGTCTCGGCCATCATGTATTTGAGCCCGGTTTCGCGCACGAGGCCGACGATTTCAGCGGCTTCCTCCAGGGTGGTCGCCATGGGCACGGTGCACATGACGTGCTTGCCGGCCTTGAGCGCAGCGATCGTCTGCGGGGCGTGATCGGGAATGGGGCTGTTGATGTGCACGAAATCCACATTGGGATCGGTCACCACGTCGCGGAAATCGGTGTAGCGCGCGGCGATGCCGAACTTGTCGCCGATTTCGTCGAGCCTGGCCTGCGACCGCTGGCAGATGGCGGTGACTTCCGCCCTGGGATGGGCCTGATAGATCGGGATGAACTCCGACCCGAAACCCAGCCCGATCAGCCCTACACGCACCTTGTCCATGATCCCCTCCCGTTCGGTGGGACAAGTATTGCCGTCACGCCGGCCATAGCCATGAGCATTCGCGCGAGATTTCTGAGATATTTCCCGGCCGCTGCGGGCCGGATGCGTCAGTCGGCCGCCTTGGGGAGGGAGCGCGCGCGGGCCTGGTCGCGATATTCCCGCGGGGTAAGGCCGGTCTCCTTCTTGAAGAAGACGCTGAGATATTCGGGGTGCTCGATGCCGATCGCCTCGCTGATTTCGGACAGCGACATGTCGGTTTCGAGCAGCAGTTCGCGCACGGCATTGGTGCGGACACGCAGGATTTCCTGGTGCGGAGTGCGGTTGAGAGCCTTGCGGAAGCGCGCCTCGAGCACCCGGCGAGACAGGGGGATGGAGCCCAGCAGATCCTCGACCCCGATATTGTTGTGGGCGTTGTCGCGGATGAAGGCTACCGCCTCGGCCACATGCCGATCGCCCACCGCGAGCACATCGGTGGAGACGCGCTTGCGCACGCCAAGCGGCTCGATGGAGTGCTTGCGGCCGGACAGCTTCTCCCCGCGCAGCAGGCGATCGAGGATTTCGGCGGCATAGACGCCGGTACGGAAGGCGTTGGGGACGATGCTGGACATGGTGGGCGTGGTGATTTCGCACAGCAATTCATCATTATCAACGCCGACGATGGCGACGTCGCCGGGCACCGATATGTCGTAGTAGCGGCAGATTTCGAGCAGTTGCTGGCCGCAGCCATCGTAGCAGGCAAAGATGCCGACGGGCTTTGGCAGGCTGTCGAGCCAGGCGCGGATGGCTTCGCGCTGCGTCCACCAGCGCACCCGCGGCTCCTTGCGGGCCGGCAGATTGAAGATGCGCGAGCGGAGGAGATCGGAACGGCCCAGCAGACGCTCGAAAGCCTGCTGCCGCCAGATCGACCAGTTGTAAAACGGGTCGCCGAAGAAGGCGAAATTCTGCAGGCCGCAATCGCGCAGATGATCGAGCGCCAGGCGCGCTATGGCTTCGTCATCGGTCTCGACCCACGGGATGCCCTGCACCAGCCGTGCCGCGCTCACGTCCACGGTCGGCACGCCCATGGCGGTGACGATGCGGGCCATGCTGTCGGTTTCAATCCGCGCGATGATGCCGTCAAACTTCCAGTCGCCGGCGAAGGATTCGTCGAGCTCGTGCCGGCCATGCTCGGTCAGATACAGGGTCCAGCGGCGGCTCTTGGCATAGTCGTGGATGCCGCGCAGGATGCCGCGGGCATAGCTGTTGGACGTCTCGACGATGACGGCTACGCTGAACTCGTCGACCACGCCCCCTCCCCATGCCGGACGGGCGCAGACGCGTCCGCAACGGGTTCATTATATCCAACTTCGCACGGTTGCCTATGTTGTCGGCGGGCGCTAGCCGAGCAATTCGCGCAGGAAGCGGGCACCATCGCGGGCCAGCTCATCCTGCGACGGCGCCAGGGGGCGCCAGATGGCCGCGGCCTTGGCGATCTCGACAATGCCGGGGGTGAAGGACTCGATGACGACGGGGCCGGCATAGCCGATTTCGCGCAGGGCGTTGCGGATGCCGATCCAGTCGATATGGCCGGTCCCGGGCGTGCCGCGATCGTTCTCGCAGGCGTGGAAGTGTCCCAGCAGATTGCCCGCCTGGCGGATGGCGTCGGGAATGCTCTTTTCCTCAATATTGGCGTGGAAGGTGTCGATATGCACCCTGTAGGCGGGGTTACCGACCTCGTGGATCAGCGCGATGGCCTGCTCGACCAGGTTGATCATGTCGGTCTCGAACCGGTTGAGCGGCTCGATGGCGATGGTTATCCCGGCTTCGGTGGCGATCTTGCCCAGGGTTCGCAGGTTTTCCACGCACCAGGCCCGCTCGCGGGCTTTCTGGTCGGCGGAAACCATGCGCGTCTTGCCCACCGCCGAATAGACCGGGCCTGCGAACAGCGAGCTTCCCACCGCCTCGGTCAGTCGGAGGCAGTCGGTGATATAGGCGACCCCGTTGCGCCGGATCGCCGGGTCGTCGCTGGAAATGTCGCGGGTCGGGCCAAAGGCGCCGCAGATGGTCAGGGACAGGCCTTCATCCTGCGCGGTCTTTCGCAGCAGGGGCACATCGATGAGCGAGGTGTCTTCCACCGCGACCTCGATGATGTCGAAGCCCATGGCCTTGACCTTGGGCATCAGGCCGAAATCCCTGGTGGTGAAGGGCGAGGTCCACACAAAGGTATTCACACCGATCTTCATCGTCGCTCCTCCCAGGCGCGTCCTGCCATTGCCGGCGAGGCGCGCACTTTCCCTCCTGCCTGTTTGGTGCTCCCAAGGCGCGGCGTAAATGAGTATTCGCGCTAAAAAGATGAGATTTCTGACCACGATGGCCGAAGATGCCCGCGGCGGGGAATTGGCTGCAGCGCCAGAGGTCTAGCGGCGGCGCGGCGGGCCGACGGACGCCCGCTCCACCAGCGGGCATTCGAGCTTGGTGATCGGGTAGCGGTTGGTCTCGGGCCGTGGGGCGGAGAGCTGCTCGACCGCCCACATGCCCATGGCCCGGTGGGGCAGGATGGACGTGGTCAGCGGCGGATGCATATGGCGGGCGATTTCTTCGTCGTCATAGCCGACGACCGACATGTCATCGGGAATGGAGAGACCAGCCTCCTTGAGTGCCTCGTAACACCCGATGGCGGTGCGGTCGTTCTGGCAGAAGATGGCGGTGGGCCGATCCGGCAGGGCCAGCAGTTGCACTGTCGCCCGATAGCCGGCGCCGGCCGACCAGTCGCCCTCCACCACCAGATCGGCATCGAATGGGATGTCGGCAGTCGCCAAGGCCCGGCGATAGCCCTTGAGACGGTGTTCGGCTGCCTCCATCCACGGCTCGCCCGTGATGGTGGCTATGCGCCGGTGCCCCTGCTCGATGAGGTGGCGGGTCGACATCTGCCCACCCACGATCTCGCTCGGCACCACGGCGGGAAAGGCGTTGTCGGCGGTGTAGCAGTTGAGCAGCACGACCGGGATTTTGAGGTCCGACAGATAGGCCGGGGCGACTATCTCGCGCGTAAAGATTGCCATGTAGATCAGGGCGGAAACGCCGGGCCCGGTCAGCGCCCGGAGCGTTCGCGGCTCCATTTCGTCATCGCACAGGGTCTGCGCCACCAGCACGATATTGCCGGCATTCCAGGAGGCCTGGCGGACGCCTTCGATGGCCACCACCGCTTCGGGACTGGTGGCGAGCTGATCGACGGCAAAGCCGATAATGCCATCTATCGGCTGGACGCCGGCGGCCGAGCTGCCGGTCCGTACCGGAAAGGTGGGGGACGCATAGCCCAGGGTGCGAGCCGCTTCGGTAACGCGATCCCGCGTCTGCTGCGACAGCTTCATGCCGGGAGTGCGGTTGAGTACGAAAGAGACGGTGGCCTGGGAACACCCGGCGGCCTTGGCGACGTCGGTCATGGTGACGCGCCGCCGCTGTTCCTTCGCACCAGTGCCGTTTTTCGTCGCCGATGCCCTGTCAGCCATGGTTTGCGCGTCTCTCAATCAGTCTTCTTCGCTGCATGCCAATTGCACGGGCAACCAGCGGATTCGCGCTTAGAACAACATGTGGGCGCAATGACTTGCGCGCAAGAGCGAGGGTGGTGGACGCATCGAGACGCGTCCACCGGTCGCGGGAGGAGACTACGGAGCGCAGATGCCCGGGTCTTCCAGCGTGCACAGATCAAGACCGGTGAACTTGGGGTCTTCGACAGTGCCGCCGCCGATCAGCTCGATCAGAATATCGGGCGCTTCATTGCCCATCTGATAGGGCCGCTGGCCGATCTGGAAGTGGCTACGACCCTCGTTGAAGGCCTGAACCTGCGGCGGCAGCGTATCGCCGGCGATGATGATCAGGTCCTTGCTCTTGAGACGTTCCATGACCTGGTCGGTGTTCTGCGCATAAGCTTGCGGTCCGAACTGCGCCCAGCCGCCGACCAGGATGAAGGCCGTCAGATCGGGGTTGGCAGTGAAGACGTCGGCCATCTGCTGGTTGGCAGTGGGGATATCGTCATTGGTGAAGACCGGGCAGCCTTCGACTTCAGTCCAGCCATTGGTGTCGGCCAGGCGTTCGATGCCCTTGGATCCGGCAATGGTGTCGCGGAAGCCGGCAGCGCGCTCGTTGATATTGGCTGCCGCGACGTTGCCGAGCTGCAGGCACACGGTGCCGCCTTCCGGCTTGAGCTTCATCAGCTCATTGGCCATGCCGACGCCCATGTCGTAATTGTTGGTGCCGAAATAGGTCTTGCGCAGGGCCGCGTCGGCCGGCAGCAGGTCGGCGTCCACGGTGATGATCGGCATGGTGGGCGCGGCGGTCTTGAGCATGTTGGCCATGGCCGGCGCGTTGGACGGCGAGATGGCAATGCCAGCCACGCCGCGGCTGATCAGATCCTGCACGATCTGGACTTCGCCGGCTTCGTCCGAGCTCAGGGCCGGGCCGGTATAGAGGCACTCATACTCACTGTCGGCGTGGGCGGTGTTCCAATCGGCACAGCCCTGCCCCATGACCGTGAAGAACGGGTTGTCCAACCCCTTCACCACGACCGCCAGGATCTTCTTGTCCTGGGCATGAGCGCTGCCGGCAAGCGCCCCCACGATGGCAAGTCCGGCCAAGGCAAGCATAGTCTTCTTCATAGCGTCCTCCCTATGTGACTTTGTCCGTTATCGGACCCCGGTTGGTTCAGCCGACGTACCAGACCTTTCGCGGATCATCCGCGGCCCTTTGGTAAGCGAAGGCTGCATCAACAAGACTTATGGCGTCGTGCGCGGGCTCCCAGTTCAGCGCCTGCCGCGCCTTGCTGTTGTCGAGCCAGTTGGAATGAAATGGCGTCTCGATGCGGACGCTTTGGAGGCCACGGCTGCGGGCCAGATGGGCGGCAACGGCGCCGTAATCGAGCGGCCGGTTCATCGCGATGTTGAACAATTGCTGTCGGGCGGCCGGGTTGCCGAGGGCGGCAAGCATGGCCGCGACCAGGTCGGTCACATGGATGAAGCTGCGCTTGAGGGGCTGGCCCGCACGGTCGATCAGCAGCGGAACCTTGCCTTCCTGAGCATAGCGGGCCTGCTGTTCGGCTGAAATCACTTCGCTCCAGGCCGGCCCGCCGAACTGGTCGGCGCCAAAACTCAGCGTGTAGCGGAAATCATCCTTTTCCATGATCCATGGCGCGCGCAGGCAGCAGCCATTGATGCCGTATTGAATGTAATACTGCTCGAGCATGACCTCCTCGAGCACCTTGGACAGGGCATAGACGCCCGGATAGGGGCGACGCGGGGACGTCTCGGTGATCGGCTCATCGTAGGCCACGGAGATGTGCCCGACCGAGCAATCACCGCCAATCAGCATGAACTGCTCCGCCGTCGCGCTGGCCCGAAAGGCTTCCAGCAGCCAGAACATGCCCTTGACCGACACGTCCATCGCCTGCTGCGGGTCTTCCTTGACCGTGGCCATGTGGATGACATGGGTCACGCCAGCCATGGCCGCTTCCACCGTCGCGCGGTCGGCGATCGAGCCCTTGACGCTTTCGACCCGGGCATGGGGCGGCAATGCTCTGTTGTGGCAGATCGCGCGAATACGCGTATCGGCCCAGCGCGGGTCCGCCAGTATGCGTCCGAGCAAAACCTGGCCGACCTTGCCGGTTGCCCCGGTGACAAGCAAAAGCATTATTCCCCTCCGTTGACTAATACTAATTAGCTCATGCGACCGCCGTCAATGCAGGAATTATCATTCATATTATTTGCCAACATGCGTCAGCATCACTGACGGAACCGCATATTTTCCGGACATTGTGGCAATCGCGTCGCGTAGCGCATTGACGGCTGCCGAACTCACTGCAATATATTGATTACTAATAGAATGCAGGCAGAACCTGCAGCACCTGGGGAGGCGCGCCGCATGGCGGTTCTGGAACTTGAGGGCATTTCCAAGCACTACGGCGCCATAACGGCGCTGACCGATATCTCGCTGACGCTGCAGGCGGGCGAGGTCGTCGGGCTGGTGGGCGACAATGGCGCGGGCAAGACCACGCTGGTCAAAATCATTGCCGGGAACTTCCATCCCAGCGAAGGCCAGATCCGCCTCAATGGGCAGCCGGTGGAACTGCATGGCCCGAAGGACGCACGCTCAAAGGGCATCGAAATCGTCTACCAGGACCTGGCGCTGGCCGACAATCTGACGGCTGCGGCGAACATTTTCCTCGGCCGGGAGCTGACCACGCTCGCCAAGACCACTGCCCAGGCCGAACTGCCCTGGCACAAGCGGCGCAAGTGGTGGCAGATGGTCGTGCCGGAACTGCTGGACTACCAGGCCATGTATCGCCGTTCGGCCGAGCTGTTTGCCGAGCTGAAGTCGGAAACCCGCCCACGCGACCTGGTGCGGCGCATGTCGGGCGGCCAGCGACAGGCCGTGGCCATCGCGCGGACGCGGCTCTCCAATCCGCGCATCGTGCTGATGGATGAGCCGACCGCGGCCATCAGCGTGCGCCAGGTGACCGAGGTGCTCAACCTGATCCGGCGCCTGCGCGACCAGGGCATGGCCGTGGTCCTGATCAGCCACCGCATTCCTGATGTCTTTGCCGTCTGCGACCGGCTGCTTGTGCTGCGCCGCGGCCGGATGGTGGCCGACAAGCGCGTAGCCGACAGTTCCCCCCAGGAGGTGACCGGCCTCATCACCGGCGCCATCGAACGCGCATAGAAGGACCCAGCATGAGCGCCGATACCTCCTTGCAGAAAGCCATCGACCAGCAGACCCACACCACGTTCGGGTCCTGGCTGGTCAGCCGGCAGATTTTCTGGGTGCTGCTGGCCGCCGTGCTGGCCGTCATCGCCATGTCGCTGATGACCAGCACCTTCGCCACGCCGAACAATCTCTTCAACGTCACCCGCAACTTCGCTTTTGTGGCCATCGTCGCCATCGGCATGACGGCGGTGATCATCACCGGGGGCATCGACCTGTCGGTGGGCTCGACCGTGCTGATCTCGGCGATGACGACGACGGTCATCATGCATGCCGGCCTACCCATCACCCTGGCCTTTCCGGCCGCCATGGCGGCTTCGCTGCTGGTGGGCGCCATCAACGGCACGCTGATCGCCATAGCGGGCATGCCGAGCTTCGTGGTGACCCTGGGCATGATGTCGATCGCGCGCAGCATCGGCATGGTGATGTCCAACAATGCCCTGATCTACGAATTCGGGCCCGACCAGGCGATCCTATTCGCCATTGGCGGCGGGTCGGTGAGCCTGTTCGGCCTGCCCATTCCCAACCCCGTGCTGGTGATGATCGGGCTGGGCATGGTGACCGCCTTCGCCCTGCGTTGGACGCGCTGGGGCCGCTATCTCTACGCCATCGGCGGCAACGAGCGCGCGGCGGTCCTGACCGGCGTTCCGGTCAAGGCGGTCAAGGTGTCGGTCTATATGTTCGTTTCGTTTTGCGCCGGCATTACAGGCTTTCTCGAAGCGGGCTGGCTTGGGTCGGTCACCACAGGGCTGGGCACCGGCATGGAGCTGACAGTGATCGCGGCCACCGTGATCGGCGGCGCGAACCTCGCCGGCGGCAGTGGCACGGCGCTCGGCGCGATCGTTGGCGCGGCGCTTATCGAGATCATCCGCAACAGCCTGACGTTACTGGGCATCAGCACATTCTGGCAGGGCACATTTGTCGGCGGCTTCATCGTTCTGGCCGTGGCTTTCGATCGCCTGCGCAACAAGGATATCGGAGAATAGGAGGGCACAGCAGGCAGGAGTCCTGTTTACTAATATTCATTATCCGACTATCATTAATATGATCTGAGCCGCGCAGTCTTCCGGAGGAGGAGGCTGCAGCAAGGGGCCGGGTTCAAGACCGCTGAACTATGAGCAACGGCCGGGCAAAATGCTCGGCGAGGGAGGACGACTATGAAGCATACAAT
>CBFGMY010000157.1:0-9907 GCA_965650055.1 uncultured Devosia sp. | reverse complement strand
CGCCCGGGCCGCTGAGCAGTACCTCCCCCTCGACGGGGGAGGCTAGGAGGGGGTGTTGAGAGCCCCGATATGGGGGCCAAGCACCCCCCACCCTTGATCCCTCCCGCAAGGGGGAGGGTGTCGACTGAAAATTCAGCGGCCTACTGCCCCGCTTCCGTCAGCACCTGCAGATCGTCATCGCTGAGCTTGAGCCGCACGCCCTTGGCGAGGCTCCGCACCTGTTCGACCGAGGTTGCCGAGGCGATGGGGGCGGTGACGCCCGGTTGTGCCACGAGCCAGGCGAGCGAGACCTCGGCCGGGGTGGCGTCATTGGCCGCGGCAACCTTGTCCAGTGCCGCCAGAATGCTGGTGCCTTTCTTGTCGAGATAGCGCTCGACGCCGCCGCCGCGCGGTGACTTGCTGAAATCGGCCTTGGACCGGTACTTGCCGGTGAGGAAGCCCGAGGCAAGGCTGTAATAGACGACGGTGCCCATCTCGTGCTCGGCGACCGTGTCGCGCAAAGCGTCGAATTCGCTGCGGTCGTAGAGGTTGAAGCGCGGCTGCAGCACCTCGTAGCGCGGCAGCGACTTGATGACCGACGTCTCATGCGCCGCCTTGACCATGTCGGCGGTATAGTTGGAGGCGCCCAGCACCCGCACCTTGCCGGCCCGCACCATCGGGTCATAGGCACCCAGGGTTTCCTCGTGGCTGGTGTCGGGGTCCGGCCAATGGCTGAAATAGACATCGACATAGTCGGTCTGGAGGCGCTTGAGCGACGCGTCGAAGCCGGCGGCGACCTTGTCGGCGCCAAGGCCGCCCGGCCGGTTGGCCGAGTTGACCTTGGTCAGGATATGCACCGCGCTGCGATTGCCGCGCGCCTTCATCCATTTGCCGATGATGGTCTCGCTCATGCCGGGCGGATTGCCGGGCACCCAGTTGGGATAGCCCTCGGCCGTGTCGATGGCCGAGAAGCCTTCCTCGACAAAGGCGTCGAGAATGGCAAAGCCGGTTTTTTCGTCCACCGTCCAGCCAAAGACGTTGCCGCCCAGCACCAGGGGTTCGATGACGATCTCACTGCGTCCGAGCGGGCGACGGTCCATTGTGCTTCTCCATGTTGGCTTGTTGCCTAAACGCCCGGCCCGGTCTTCGGTTCGACCGGAACACGCGGCGCGCAGAATGCCAGCGCTGCATTGATCGCATAGAGTGAGCCATCGAGCGCGATGTGGTTTGCCGGCATGCCCGAGCCCGTCTCGGGTTCGAGATAGGCGACTGCCCCGTTGGCCAGGTTGTCGAGCACCCAGGAATAGTCTCCGACCAGGCGTGCCCCATAGGGTTCGGCGGCTTGGGCGTCGAAGGACCGCGTTTCCTTGTCGATGGTGATGGCCCAGCGTCCGGCATCGGCTTCGGGCCGGCTGGTGTGGATATGTATGCCGGTGGTGTAATCGTCCTCGCAGCGCACGGCGATGCAGGCATAGGCATCGGGCGTCGAGCCGATGGCGCAGCCCAGCGTGGCGCGATCACCCTCGCCGGGCAGGGGCGAATAGTGCCAGCCGGCTTCCTGCGCCGTGGCGGGCAGGGTCAGCAAAGCCAGCATCAGGCCTTGGGCTGGATGAGGTCCCATTTGTTTCCGTAAAGGTCCTCGAACACCGCGACCGAGCCATAGGCTTCGTGGCGCGGTGTCTCGATGAACCTGACACCGCGGGCGACCATGCGGGCGTGGTCGCGCTCGAACTGGGTGGTATTGAGAAAGAACATCACCCTTCCGCCGCCCTGGTTGCCAATGGCGGCGCGCTGCGCTTCGCCATCGGCTCGGGCGAGCAGCAGCTGCGCCCCGCTCCGGCCGGGCGGCGCCACCACGACCCAGCGCTTGCCGCCGCCCATATCGGTATCGGCCACCAGATCGAAGCCGAGCGTGTCGCAATAGAATGTGATGGCGTCGTCATATTCGGCGACGAGCAGGCTGACGGTGGCAATGGATAAACTCATGGCGACCATGGATCACCACCCGCCCGCTCGGGTCAAGCCGTCACAGGGCTGCCGAACGGATCATTCCAAATTCGTCCAATCCTGTGGAAGGGTGTTTTGAGCGTCATCATATTGACCAAATGGTCAAACTGTCTGCTTGCGCTCCTTTGGATTCTAGGCTTTGTTGACGCCCAAGCTCCGGTTGGCAAGCCGGATGCGCATAATATTCGGGAGACAACAATCATGAAATTGATGAAAACGCTGCTGGCAGCGACCGCTATCATCGCGCTCGCCGCTGGTGCGGCACAGGCCAAGCAGCTGATCTATTGCTCGGAAGCTTCCCCCAAGCATTTCGACCCGGCTATGGCGACCGGCGGCAACGACTTCGACGCCTCGGCCCGCACCATTTACAACCGCCTCGTCGAATTCAAGCATGGCGAAACCGCCATCGAGCCCGGCCTGGCCGATAGCTGGGAAATTTCGGCCGATGGCCTGGAATATACTTTCCACCTGCATCCCGGCACCAAGTTCCACACCACCGACTATTTCACGCCCACGCGCGACCTGAACGCCGATGACGTGATCTTCTCCTTCGAGCGCCAGTTCAAGGAAGACAATCCGTTCCACGCCTACCTGGCTGACTCGCAGTACGAATACTACGAAGCCATGGCCATGCCGTCCTACATCAAGGAAGTGGTCAAGGTTGACGACCTGACGGTCAAGATCGTGCTGAACACGCCGAACTCGCCGATGCTGGCCAACCTGGGCATGGATTTCGCATCCATCGTCTCCAAGGAATATGCCGACCAGCTCGAAGCTGCCGGCACCACCGCCGATTTCGCCGCCAAGCCGATCGGCACCGGCCCGTTCCAGTATGTCGACTACCAGCTCGACAGCGTCATCCGCTACGCCGCCTTCGCCGACTACTTCAAGGGCAAGGTCGCCATCGATGACCTGATCTTCGCGATCACCCCGGACACCACCGCGCGCACCCAGCGCCTGCTGGCCGGCGAATGCGATATCATGCCCTATCCGAACCCGACCGACATTGCCTCGCTCAAGGAAAATGCCGATCTCGTCGTGCTCGACCAGGCCGGCCTCAACGTCGGCTACATGAGCTACAACACCACCGTTGCGCCGACCGACGACGTCGAAGTGCGCAAGGCCCTCAGCATGGCCATCAACAAGCCGGCTCTGGTTGAAGCCCTGTTCGGCGCCGGCAATGCCGAGCCTGCCAAGAACCTGATCCCGCCCACCATGTGGTCCTACAACACCGCAACGCCCGAGCAGGAATACAACCCGGAAAAGGCCAAGGAAATCCTGGCCGCCAAGGGTGTCACCGAGATCGAGCTGTGGGCTTCGGACCGCGCTCGTTCCTACAATCCGAGCTTTGCCCGTTCCGCTGAAATCATCCAGCAGGATTGGGCCGCAGTCGGCGTGACCGCCACCATCCACACCGTGGAATGGACGCAGTACCGCATCGACGGCGCCAAGGAAGACCGTCCTGGTGCGTTCCAGATCGGTTGGGGTGGTGACAACGGCGATCCGGACAACTTCTTCGCCGTGCTGTTCGGCGCTGCCGCTATCGGCACCCAGAACTACTCGATCTGGAACAATGCCGAGTTCGAAGAGCTCATAAAGCAGGGCGTGCTCGAGACCGATCCGGAAAAGCGTGCCGCGATCTACGTCAAGGCGCAGGAACTGATGACCGCCGAAGAGCCGGCATTCCTGATGGCCCACTCGACCATCTACATGCCCATGAACAAGAAGGTCATCGGCTACACGATGGACCCGCTGGCCATGCACCGCTTCGACAATGTCGACGTTGCCGAATAATCGATAAGGCGGGGCGGCGTCGGGTCAACCGGCGCCGCCTGCCAGTGAACCAATGCTCAGATACATCCTCAACAGACTTGCGCTGGTGATCCCGACCCTGATCGGCATCACCATTTGTTCTTTTGGCTTCGTCCGTCTGATCCCCGGCGACCCCATTCTGGCCCTGTCGGGCGAGCGTGGCGTGAGCGCCGAGCGCTATGCCGCGCTGGTGACCAAATACGGCTTCGACCGCCCCATCTGGGAACAGTATTTCCGCTATATCGGCCAGGTGCTGCAGGGCGACTTCGGTGACTCGCTCGCCACCCACCGCCCGGTCATCGAAGAGTTCTTCAAGCTGTTCCCGGCAACGGTCGAACTGGCTGTCTTCGCGCTGATCTTTGCCATCGTCATCGGCATTCCCGCCGGCATCTTCGCCGCGGTCAAGCGCGGCTCGTGGCTCGACCAGAGCCTGATGGGCACCGCCTTGGTCGGCTATTCCATGCCCATCTTCTGGTGGGGCCTGCTGCTGATCATTTTCTTTTCCGGCTATCTCGGCTGGACGCCGGTCTCGGGCCGCATTGGCCTCCAGTTCTTCCTCAAGCCGGTCACCGGCTTCATGCTGATCGACAGCCTGCTGGCCGGCAATGTCCAGGCCTTCGTCTCGGCCTTGCGGCATCTGATCCTGCCCACCATCGTGCTGGGCACCATTCCGCTGGCGGTGATTGCCCGGCAGACGCGTTCGGCCATGCTCGAGGTGATGGGCGAAGACTATGTGCGCACCGCGCGGGCCAAGGGCCTCTCGGGTAATCGCGTCATTGGCCTGCATGCCCTGCGCAATGCGTTGATCCCCGTCGTCACCACGATCGGCCTCCAGGTCGGCGTGCTGATGGGCGGCGCCATCCTCACCGAAACCATCTTCTCCTGGCCGGGCATCGGCCGCTGGCTGGTGGATTCGATCTATAAGCGCGACTACGCGGTGGTGCAGAATGGCCTGCTGATCGTCGCCGTCATTGTCATGGTGGTGAACCTGGTCGTCGACCTGCTCTACGCCCTCATCAATCCGCGTATCCGGGTGAAGACGTCATGACCACCGTGATTGAAGAAGCGCCCAAGCCGGCGCGGGCTCCGGTTTCGGGCCTTAAAGAGTTCTGGCACTATTTCTCGCAGAACCGCGGCGCCGTCATCGGCCTCGTGGTGCTGATGATCATGGTGTTCATCGCGGTGTTCGCGCCGGTCTTGTCGCCGCACTCTCCCGAACTGCAGTATCGCGATGCGCTGTTGCGCCCGCCCGTATGGGAAGAGGGCGGCTCGTGGACCTACATCCTGGGCACCGACGCGGTCGGCCGCGACATGCTCTCGCGCCTGATGTATGGCGCGCGCTTCTCGCTGGTCATCGGCGTGGTCGTTGTCGTGCTGGCGCTGATCGGCGGCATCACGCTGGGCCTGATCGCCGGCTATTTCCGCGGCTGGGTCGATGTCGTCATCATGCGCGTCATGGACATCATCCTCGCCTTCCCCTCGCTGTTGCTGGCGCTGGTGCTGGTGGCCGTGCTGGGGCCGGGGCTGGTCAATGCCATGCTGGCCATTGCGCTGGTGTTGCAGCCGCACTTTGCCCGCCTGGTCCGCGCCGCCGTCATGGCTGAACACAGCCGCGACTATGTGACCTCGGCCAAGCTGGCCGGCGCCAGCCATATCAGGCTGATGCTGGTGACCATCCTGCCCAACTGCCTGGCGCCACTGATCGTCCAGGCAACGCTGAGCTTCTCCAGTGCCATCCTCGAAGCAGCGGCGCTCGGCTTTCTCGGCCTAGGCGCGCAGCCACCGACACCCGAATGGGGCACCATGCTGGCCACGGCGCGTGAATTCATCACCCGCGCGCCCTGGGTGGTGACCTTCCCCGGTCTCGCCATCCTGATCACCGTGCTCGCCATCAACCTGATGGGTGACGGGCTGCGCGACGCACTCGATCCCAAGCTCAAGAGGAGCTGACGACTATGGCTCTGCTTGAAATCAAAAATCTCACCGTTGCCTTCGATACCTCCATCGGCCTGTTCAAGGCCGTTGATGGCATCGATGTGTCCGTCGATGCCCGCGAAGTGCTCGCCATTGTTGGCGAGAGCGGCTCGGGCAAGTCGGTGGCTATGCTGGCGGTGATGGGGCTGCTCCCGGCTTCCGCCACGGTCACCGCCGACAAGATGGAGTTCGAAGGGCTCGACCTTCTCGGCATGACGCCACAGGAGAAGCGGCGGATCATCGGCAAGGATATTGCCATGATCTTCCAGGAGCCGGTGGCGAGCCTCAACCCGTGCTTCACCGTGGGCTTCCAGATCGAGGAAGTGCTCGAGCGGCATATGGGCCTGGGCGGTCGCGCTGCCCGCGACCGGGCGATCGAGCTGCTGGCTCTGGTCGGCATCAAGGATGGGGCGGATCGGTTGGGCGCCTATCCGCACCAGATGAGTGGCGGCCAGTGCCAGCGCGTGATGATCGCCATGGCCATCGCCTGCAACCCCAAGCTGCTGATCGCCGACGAGCCGACCACCGCGCTCGACGTCACGATCCAGAAGCAGATCCTTGATCTGCTGGTGCGCCTGCAGGCGGAAACCGGCATGGGGCTGATCATGATCACCCATGACATGGGCGTGGTCGCCGAGACGGCCGACCGCGTCATCGTGCAATATAAGGGCCACAAGATGGAGGAGGCCGACGTGCTCTCCCTCTTCGAGAATCCCAAATCGAACTACACGCGGGCGCTGCTTTCGGCGCTGCCGGAAAATGCGGTGGGCAATCGCCTGCCCACAGTGTCCGACTTCGTCTTCGAACCGGCGCCGGGAATTTGACCATGGCCACTCCTGTTCTCGAAGTCCGCAACCTCAAGCGCGACTATGTCACCTCGGGCGGTTTCCTGCGCCCGACCAAGATGGTGCATGCCGTCAAGGGCGTGAACTTCACGCTCGAGAAGGGCAAGACCCTGGCCGTGGTCGGGGAATCGGGCTGTGGCAAGTCCACGCTCGCCCGCATGATCACGCTGATCGACGCGCCGACCGCCGGCGAAATCCTGATCGACGGCCTGCCCGTCAATGTGTCCCACGTGACCCGCGAGATGCGCCAGAAGGTGCAGATCGTGTTCCAGAATCCCTATGGCTCGCTCAATCCGCGCCAGAAGATCGGCGACGTGCTGGCTGAGCCGCTGCTGCTCAATACCGCCATGTCGGCAGCCGAACGGCGCGACAAGGCCATGGCCATGCTGGTCAAGGTTGGCCTGGGGCCCGAGCACTTCAACCGCTATCCGCACATGTTCTCGGGCGGCCAGCGCCAGCGCATCGCCATCGCGCGGGCGCTGATGCTCAATCCGAGTTTCCTCGTGCTGGACGAGCCGGTTTCGGCGCTGGATCTCTCCGTCCAGGCGCAGATTCTCAACCTGCTGCGGGATCTGCAGGACGAGTTCGGCCTGACCTATGTGTTCATCAGCCATGATCTCAGCGTCGTGCGCTACATCGCCGACGAGGTGATGGTGATGTATTTCGGCGATGTGGTGGAGCATGGCAGCCGCGAGGCGGTGTTCGGCAACCCGCAGCACGCCTATACCAAGACCCTGTTTGCCGCGACGCCGAAATCGAGCGTCGAGAGCATCAGGGAGCGGCTGGCGAAGAAGCAGGCGCTGGCCGGGTAGGGGCGTACGCCGTCGGCGGAGTCTTTGTTCGGATACCCCCACCTAACCTCCCCCTGATAGGGGGAGGAATCCTGCGGTGGTTGTGACGCGATCTTGCCACGAGCACGATCGGTCCCTCCCCCTTTTCAGGGGGAGGTTAGGAGGGGGTACTCTTCCTCCTGCCGGACGCCTCAACCCACAGTCACCCGCTTCCCCTCCCGCGCCGAGACCGTCATCGCTTCGATCAGCCGATGCACCCGCAGGGCGGTATGCCCGTTGCTGAGCGGTTGCCGGCCAGTACGCACCGCATCGGCGAATTCGGCGATCTGGGCGGCGTGCCAGTCGAAGGGGAAGGCCATCGGATCGGCGCCGCCGCCACCCTGGCTGGCCTCGCCCTCGGTAATGGTTTCGCCAGACATGGTGCGGATGGTGAGATTGCCGGCGGTCAATGTCGCGGTGGCATGGGCGAAGTTCAGTGTCAGGCTTTCCGGCCCGCCCGGGAAACTGGCCGTTGTCGCCATGACGGCGCCGACTGCGCCATTGGAAAATTCGAGCCCGGCGGAGACGAAGTCTTCGGTTTCCATCTGGTGAAAACGCGTGGTGCGGGCCATGGCGGTGACGGCGTCGACCTCGCCGCAGAGGCTGAGCATGAGGTCGAGCGAGTGGATGGCCTGGGTAATGAGCACGCCGCCACCATCCTGCGCCAGGCTGCCGCGGCCGGGCTGATCGTAATAGCCGGCCTGCGGGCGCCACCACGGCACCACCAGATGCACGGCCTCGAGCCGCCCATAGCGGTTTTCGGCCACGGCCTCGGCCAGGTAGCGCGAGGCGCGGCGGAAGCGATGCTGGAAAATGATGCCGAGCTTTACACCGGCCGCGTCGCAGCTGGCGACGATCCGCTCGGCGGCGGCCAGCGTCCGCTCGACCGGCTTTTCCATCAGCACATGCTTGCCCGCCCTGGCCGCCGCGGCCACCAGCTCTTCGCGCGCATTGGGCGTGGTCAGGATCAGGATGGCCTCGACCTGGGGGTCGGCGAGCAGCGCCTCATAGCTCTCGGCGGCCGGCAAGCCATAGGTCTGGCAGAAGCTGTCGAGTTCGGCCCGATTGCGGCGATAGACGCCGCGCACCTCGATGCTGCCGGCCAGCGCCTGCAGGGCCAGGGCATGCGGCTTGGCGCCCATGCCGGCGCCCACGACACCCAATCCAAACCGCTTCTGTCCATTGGACATGATCATCTCCCATACAAGTTGGGTGGATCAATGCATCATGGGGAGGGCTTTGAGAAGGGCTGAAGGCGACGGCAAGAGCGGTGTTCGCCTTCAGGCCGGCGCCCGGACTTACCCCCACCCTCATTCCCTCCCCACAAGGGGGAGGGAAGCCCGGCCGGCGGATGCGAAGACGTCGAGATAACCCTTTCAGGTTGATCTGGCGCCTCCCTCCCCTTGATGGGGAGGGAATGAGGGTGGGGTGATGGGAGCCACCAAAGGTCGAGGTGAACAGCGCCCCGACAAGCGCGTGGCGCAGATGCCTACGACGCCTTGCGCCAGGCCTGCGTCCGGAGGAAGGCCTCGAGGTCCGGGGCCGCGAGCGGGCGCGAGAAGGCGTAGCCCTGCAGGATATCGCAGCCCAGATCGCGCAGGATGGCGGCATGTTCCATGGTCTCGACGCCTTCGGCCACGACCTCGATATTCATCGATTTGCCGATATCGACGATCGAGGCCAGCAACTGGCGCTGGCCGGGATCGACCAGGATGGGGCTGACCAGCTGGCGGTCGATCTTGAGGCGCGTTGGCCGCAGCTTCTGCAGCGATACGATGGAGGTATAGCCGGTGCCGAAATCGTCGATCTCGACATCGATGCCCAGCTCCTTGATCCGGTCGATATTCCAGCCGACCACGGCATCGCCCTCGTCCAGATAGATGGATTCCACCAGTTCGAACGAGAGCCGGCCCGGTTCGATATCGAGTTGCTTGAGGCCGTCGATCAGGTCCTCGTCATTGAGCCGGCGCAGCGAGACGTTGACCGACACGCGTGGCACGGCCAGGCCCATCGCGTCCCAGCGGGCCAGCGCCGCCAGCGACTGCTCGAGCACCAGCCGGTCGACCGTGGCGACGACATTGAGCTCCTCGGCGATGGGCATGAAGGCATCGGGCGCCTTGATTCCCTCGGTGGGGTGCTGCCAGCGCGCCAGGGCCTCGACCCCCACCACGTCGAGCGTACGGGCGTCGAACTGCGGCTGGAACCAGGCGACGAACTCGTTGCGTTCGAGGCCATTGAGGATTTCGTCGGCCACCCGCTTGGTCTTGACCACCTCGGCCTGCAGGGCCTCCGAGAAGAATTCGAACCGGTTGCGACCGCGTGCCTTGGCCCGATAGAGCGCGACCAGGATGTCATTCACTTGCTTACGATGAGCTGCCATTTGAATCCTTTTCCTTCGCGGGTTAGGGCCGCTGGTAAAGACGAGATCCGCTGCGACCGCCGGTCCCGGCACCTGTCGTA
>CBFGMY010000156.1:0-9939 GCA_965650055.1 uncultured Devosia sp. | reverse complement strand
CGGCGCCTGGCTGGACGTGGTCAATCCGGCAACGGGTAGCGTCATCGGCGCGGTCGCCATGGCGGGCCGCGACGATCTCGATCGCGCCGTGCGGGCGGCCGACGATGGCTTCCGCACCTGGCGCAAGGTTTCGGCGCTGGACCGCGCGCGCGTGCTGCGCCGCGCCGGCGAGCTGCTGCGCGAGCGTGTCGAGGCCATCGCCCTCACCATGACCCAGGAACAGGGCAAGCCGCTGGCGGAAGCGCGCCTCGAAATCCTGTCCTCCGCCGATATCTTGGATTGGTTCGCCGAGGAGGGCCGCCGGGTCTATGGCCGCGAAATCCCGTCGCGGCGCCCCGGCGTGCTGCAGGTGGCGCGCAGGGAGCCGGTCGGACCGGTGGCGGCGTTCACGCCTTGGAACTTCCCGATCAGCCAGGTGGTGCGCAAGCTGGGCGCGGCTTTGGCCAGTGGCTGCTCAGTTGTGGTCAAGGCCGCTGAGGAAACGCCGGCTTCGCCATCCGAACTGGTGCGCGCGCTGGCCGATGCCGGTCTGCCCGCCGGCGTGGTCAACCTCGTCTATGGCGTGCCCAGCGAGATTTCCAACTATCTCATCCCGCATCCGAGCATTCGCAAGGTGTCGTTCACCGGCTCGGTGCCAGTGGGTAAGCACCTGGCGGCGCTGGCCGGCACGCATATGAAGCGGGCGACCATGGAGCTGGGCGGGCATGCCGCGGCGTTCGTCTTTGCCGATGCCGACCTCGACAAGGCGGTCAACACCTTCGTCGCCTCCAAGTTTCGCAATGCCGGACAGGTCTGCGTGTCGCCGACCCGGTTTCTGGTGGAAGACCGGGTCGCCGATCAGTTTGCCGAGCGTTTCGCCAGCCGCACTGCCGCATTGAAGGTCGGGGACGGACAAGATCCTGCCTCGGCCATGGGGCCGCTGGTCAATGAGAGACGCCTGCAGGCGGTGGATGAGCTGATCGCCGACGCGCGCCGCCATGGCGCCGAGGTCATGACCGGCGGCGAACGGATGGACAATGCGGGTTCGTTCTACCGCCCCACGGTGCTGCGAGGTCTCGACACCTCGATGCGCATCATGAACGAAGAGCCGTTCGGTCCGGTGGCGCTGGTCCTGCCGTTCAGCGGCATCGAGCAGGCCGTCGAGGAGGCCAACCGGTTGCCATTTGGCCTCGCCAGCTATGCCTTCACGGAGTCAGCACGCAACGCGGCCTATCTCGCCGACAATGTGGAGGCCGGCATGCTGAGCATCAACCATCTGGGGCTGGGGCTGGCCGAGACACCTTTCGGTGGCATCAAGGATTCTGGGTACGGCTCAGAAGGGGGCCTCGAAGCCATGGAAAGCTACCTGACCACCAAGTTCGTGTCGCACGACCTGTTCCCTTAAGACTATCGGCCGGCGGTCGCGTTCAGTGGCCGCCGGCAATGAATTGCCGGAACCGCTCGGTCTGCGGATTGGCGAACATTTGCCTGGGTTCGCCCGTTTCGATGATGCAGCCCTTGTGCAGGAACAGCACCTTGCTCGACACATCGCGGGCAAAGCCCATTTCGTGGGTCACCACCAGCATGGTGCGGCCCTCTTCGGCCAAAGCCCGCATTACCCGCAGCACTTCGTTGACCAGTTCGGGATCGAGCGCCGAGGTCGGCTCGTCAAACAGCATGACCTCGGGTTGCATCGCCAAGGCGCGGGCAATGGCGGCGCGCTGTTGCTGGCCGCCCGACAGATGCGCCGGATAAGCGTGGCGGCGCTCGGACAATCCGACCTTGGCCAGCAGTTCCTCGGCATGGGCGATAGCGTCCTTGCGGTCCTGCCTAAGCACATGGATCGGCGCTTCGATGATGTTCTCCAGCACCGTCATATGCGACCACAGGTTGAACCCCTGGAACACCATGCCGAGCCCCTGGCGCAGGCGCTCGATATCCCGGCGCGGCGGCATCACCACGCGGCCGGAGGCCGTGGTGTTGAACGAGAGGTGCATGTTGCCGATGACGATTTCACCGGAATTTGGCGTCTCGAGCAGGTTGAGACAGCGCAGCATTGTCGATTTGCCCGAGCCCGACGAGCCCAGGATCGAGACCACATCGCCCTTGTTGGCCGAAAACGACACGTCGTCGAGCACCCTGGTCTGGCTGAAGCTCTTGCTCAGCTTGTTGACCTCGATCGCCAGGGGCTTGGTGGACGAGACAGCCTCGCTTGTTGCCAGATTGCTCATGGGGACACTCCAGATGGCGTCGAAGGGGAAGTGGTATCGGCGCCATCGGGTCGCCGGCGATCGGGTGTCATTGCATACTCGGCCCAGGCGATGAGCCGGGTGACGAGGAAGTTGATGGTCAGATAGATGAGGCCGGCGCAGGCAAAGACTTCGATGGCCCGATAGGTCTGGGCGATCAGCGACTGGGCGATGGCGGTGACTTCCATCAGCGTGATGACCGAGGCCAGCGAGGTGCCCTTGACCATCAGGATGATCTCATTGCCATAGGCGGGCAAGGCATTGCGGATCGCCTGCGGCAGCACGATCCGTCGCAGGCGCAGCAAGGGGGACATGCCGCAGGCTCGCGCGGCCTCGATCTGGCCCAGGGCCACCGATTGCAGCCCGCCGCGCAGGATTTCGCTGCCATAGGCCGCCGTATTCAGCGACAGAGCGAGAATGGCGCACCAATAGGGCTCGCGGAACAGCCACCACAGATTGGCCGCCTGCAAAGATGGCCTGAACTGGCCCAGCCCGTAATAGATGAGGAAGATCTGCACCAGCAGCGGGGTGCCGCGAAACACCAGCACGAAGGCCTGGATTGGCCAGGTGATGATGGGTTTCTTGGCTTCCTGCGCCAAGGCCAGGCCCAAGGCCAGCACCGCGCCGATGCTGACCGAGAGGGCCACCAGTTGCAGCGTCAGCGGCAGACCGGTCAAAAGCTTGAGGAGAACCTCGCCGAGGAAAACAAAATCCATCACGCTCTCCCCAGGCCGCGCCGTGTTCGCCGTTCGGCCCGGCTGAAGGCAAGGCCGCTGACCAGGGCGATGGAGAGGTAAAGCGCGGCGGCGGCGATGTAGAAGACGAAGGGTTGTCGCGTGGAGCCGACGGCGACCTGGGTCTGGCGCATCAGCTCGACGAGGCCGATCACGGAGACCAGGGCAGAGTCCTTGAGCACGAGCTGCCACACATTGGCGAGGCCCGGCAGAGCATGGCGCAGCACCAGCGGCATGACGATCCGGCGCAGGCGCAGGGTGGGCGACATGCCGAAAGCCTGGGCGGCTTCCAGTTCGCCGCGGTTGATCGCGCCATAGCCGCCGCGGAACACCTCGCTTTGATAAGCGCCCGATACAATGCCGATGGCAATGACGCCGGTGGCGAAGTTGGGCAGGCCGATAAAGCCTTCAAAACCGATCCTATGGCCGATTTCGGTAATGGCCATGCTGCCTCCATAGTAGAGGAAGTAGATGGTCAGGAGGTCGGGAACGCCGCGAAATACCGTGCCATAGGCATCGGCGAGGGTGCCGATGATCCGCCCGCCAAACAGCTTTCCCGCTGCCACCAGCATGCCGATGACGCTGCCCAGGCAGAAACTGGCGAGGGACAGCAGCAGCGTGGTCAGCGTGGCGGTCAATAGAGCGGGGCCCCATCCGTCGGGGCCCCAGCCAAGCAGCGGGATAGCGTCAAGAAACGTCATCGATCGGTCTCATGGGCAAGATCTGCTACGTTCCTCGACACGCGTGTCGGTTATTGGGCCGGCGGCGTAACGTCGGCGCCGAACCACTTTTCTGACAGCGTCTTGACGGTGCCATCGGCAATGGCAGCGCCGATGGCGGCGTCAAAGGCGGTCTTGAGCGCGGTGTCTTCCTTGCGCAGGCCCGCGGCGACGCCGCGACCGAACACATCGCCGACAAAGCCGGCGCCGGCGATCTTGAAGCCGGCATATTCGGGCTTGGCCAGGGTGGCGGCTTCCGCGGTGCGCTGGGCGAAGATGGCGTCGATACGGCCGGCTGCCAGATCGAGATCATGCTGCTCGGTGGTGGCGTATTCGCGAATTTCGATTGTGTCGGCGAAGTACTTCTGGAGGAAAGCCAGGCTTGCCGTGGCCGACTGGACGCCGACGATCTTGCCCTTGAGCAGGGGCTTGAGCTCTTCGATGAGCGCTGCGGCAGCCGGGTCAGCCAGATCGATATTGCCCGGAGGTGCTGCTACGGCTGCAACGGGGCTGTCCGATGCCACCATGAAGCTGGCGCCATCCTTGGCGTAGACGGAGCTGAAATTGATGGTTTCGAGGCGGGCGTCGGTCACCAGCAGCGAGGCCATGATCGCGTCGAACTTGCCGGCGATGAGCGAGGGGATGAGGCCATCCCAGCCCTGGGCGATCACTGTGCATTCGACCTTCATGCGGGCGCACAGATCCGCGGCCAGTTCGACCTCGAAACCGCCCAGGGTCCCGTCGGCATTGGAGAAGTTCCACGGGGCATAGGCGCCCTCGGTGGCAATGGTGATGGCGGCTGGCAATTCCTGAGCGGAAATCGCCTGGGCGCCGAGCAGCAGAAGCGGCGCCGTCAGGGCCCCGAACATTATCGTTCTGATCGCAGTCTTCATTTCATTCCCCTTGCAGTCGTTGTTGGCGGCAGGACGCCGCTGCGGTGGTCATCCAAATTCCGGATGTTGCTCGATGAAGGCGACCAGGACCGGTGCAGTCGCCAGAATGTGCTTGCGCATTGCGGCTTCCGCGCGGGCGCCGTCGCCGGCGCGCAGAATGTCGACGAGGTCGCGATGTTCGGTTTCGTGGGCCTGGAGGTGGTGAAACCACATCCGCATATAGGGCTCGGTCGCGGTGTGGAGGCCCGCGATCTGTTGCAGCAGCTTGGGCCGGTCGCTCAAGCCGCAGATATATTCGTGGAACTCGCGGTGATAGGTCACCCATTCCTCGCCGCCGGCTGCGGCGCTGCGCTCCATCCGCTGCAGAAACCACTCAAGCTCGGCCACCACCGCCGCGTCGATCCGGGGCATGGCAAGCCGAACCGCCAGCCCTTCCAGCACCGAGCGCATCTCGAATATCTCGTAGATATCCGCCCCGCTCAGCGATGACACGACGCATCCCCGGTTGGGCCGCATTGTCGCCAGCCCTTCGGCCGCCAGTCGCCGCATGGCCTCCTGCACCGGCATCCGGCTTAGCCCGATGCGCGCCGCGATATCTTCAAGGATGAGGCGCTGGCCCGGCCGATAGCGGCCGACCCGGATCGCCGACACCAGGTGAAGATAGGCCTGGTCAGCTGCCGATCGCTGGGACGAGGCGCTGTCATCGGTCCTGTCCACGTCAGTTTTCAACGCCACGGCTCCATTTTGGATTTATGTATCCAATGTGGTCAGCGAACTGGCTTTCCGATTAGGTGTCAAGCATAATTTAGGCAAAACCGGCCAAATGTGGGGCGAAATGACCACAAAGAACCCGACTTGACGACCACTCGACGTGGCTCTAGCCTGTCATGCGTGCAAATTGGATTGTATCCAATCCGAGCCCAGCGGTAGCCCGAGAGGCGGTCCAAGGAATGACAGACCAGCTCCAGTCAACGTCGATGACCGCCGAGGAGGAGGTCTATCGCTACCTGCTCAAGGCTGTCCGCGAGGGGTTTTATCCCAGCGGCACCCGGCTGGTGGCCGAGGATATCGCCCAGCAGATGTCGATGAGTCGCATGCCAGTGCGTGCTGCCTTTCGCCGGCTGGCCAGCGAGGGGTTGATTCAGTCCCGGCCCAATCGTGGCTACGTGGTCGCAAGCCTGACGGCACGCGAGATGAACGAGGTTTTCGAGTTGCGATCGGTGCTGGAAGGGCTTGCCGCACGCCTCGCGGCGCCGCATGTCGATCCCGCACGAATCGAGGTGCTGATGGCCGAGATGGATGCCAGCGGCCAGGCCCGCAGCAACGACTGGGTTCTGCGGCATCGCGCGTTACACGAATACATTTCGGGCCTCTCGGGTCGCCCCAAGCTCATTCAGCAGATCGGCGCGCTCCACACCCAGATCGAGCCCTACATGCGCATCTGGTTCAGCCGGCAGGATGCGCCGCTGGAATCGCGCAGCGACCACGAAGCCCTGATCGGCGTGTTGCTGGGCGGCGATGTCGATCAGATCGACGTCGAGTTCCAGCGGCACATTCTGGAAACCGCCCCCGCCCTCATCGAAACCCTCAATTTGAAATAGCCGAGGCCCCGCCTCACGCAAGATTTCGGCACCGCCGAGTGGAGACTAGCTGTGACTTTCGCCCCCAATTCGTCCGCCGCGCGCGATATTGCCTACCATCTGCACCCCTATACCAATGCGGCCAAGCATCCCCAGGTCGGTCCCATGGTGATCACGCGCGGGGAGGGGGTCTATGTGTTCGATGAGGACGGCAACCGCTATATCGAGGCGCTGGCGGGTCTGTTCTGCGCTTCGCTCGGTTTCAGCGAGCAGCGGCTTGCCGATGCCGCGACGCGACAGCTCAACACCCTGCCATTCTACCATTCCTTTGGTCACAAGAGCACCGTGCCCGGTATCGATCTGGCCGAGCGCTTGATCAAGCTGGCGCCGGTGCCGATGTCGAAGGTCTTCTTCGCCAATTCGGGCTCGGAGGCCAACGACACGGCCATCAAGCTGGTCTGGTATTACAACAACGCCCTGGGGCGCCCGAACAAGAAGAAGATCATCTCGCGCATCAAGGCCTATCACGGCGTGACGCTGGCGACGGCGAGCCTCACGGGCCTGGTCAACAATCACCGTGAATTCGACCTGCCGATCGATCGCATCCTGCATACCGACTGCCCGCACCACTATCGCTATGCCCTGCCCGGCGAGAGCGAAGAGGATTTTGCGACCCGCCTGGCGGACAATCTCGAGGCGCTGATCCTGCGCGAAGGCCCCGATACCGTGGCGGCGTTCTTTGCCGAGCCGGTCATGGTTTCGGGCGGGGTGATCGTGCCGCCGCGCACCTACTTTGCCAAGATTCAGGCGGTGCTGAGGAAGTATGACGTGCTGCTAATCGCCGATGAGGTGATCTGCGGCTTCGGGCGCACCGGCAACATGTTCGGCTCCCAGACCTACGATATCGAACCCGACATGATCAGCATGGCCAAACAGCTGTCGGCGGCCTATCTGCCGATTTCCGCGCTGATGATCAACCAGAAGGTCTATGACGCCATCGAAGCGCAGAGCGCCAAGATCGGCACATTTGGGCATGGCTTCACCTATTCGGGCCATCCCGTCGCCGCGGCGGTCGCCGTCGAGGTGCTCGATATCTACGAGGAGCGCGATATCGTCGAGCGCGTCCGCAAATTGGCGCCATACTTCCAGGAAAGGCTGCTCGCCTTCTCCGATCATCCGCTGGTGGGCGAAGCGCGCGGGGTTGGCCTGGTCGGCGCCCTGGAACTGAACAGGGACAAGGCCAGCAAGACGGTGTTCGAGCCGGCGCAGGGCGTCGCCATGTATGCGGCCCAGCGCGCGCTGCAATACGGGGTGATCACGCGCGGCTTGGGCGACACCGTCAATTTCTGCCCGCCGCTGATCATCGAGCCCGAGCAGATCGACACCATGATGGACGGCATGCGCAAAGCGCTCGACGACACCTATGTGTGGGCCCGCGCCGAAGGCTTCCTCAGCTAGCGCCAGTCGACCGTATCCAATCCCTGCACAAATTCGCATTGGCGCCTGCGCCAGGCGCTGCACCAACAATCAAGTGATAGCCATGACCGTGACTATGGACGCCAACGCCACCCTGCATGCCCGCCGCGTCGCCGCCATTCCGCGCGGCATCGCCAATGCGTTCCCCATCTATGCCGCCCGCGCCGAAGGGTCGGAAATCTGGGACGTCACGGGGCGGCGCTTCATCGATTTTGCCGGCGGCATCGCCGTACTCAATACCGGGCATCGCCATCCCAAAGTCATGACGGCGGTCGCGGCGCAGCTGGAGGCCTTTACCCATACCGCGTTCCAGGTTTTGCCCTACGAGCCCTACGTGGCCTTGTGCGAGCGGCTGAACGCGCTGGCGCCGTTCAGCGGTCCGGCCAAGTCGATCCTGTTTTCGACCGGGGCCGAAGCGGTCGAGAACGCGGTCAAAATTGCCCGCGGGGCCACGGGCCGCCCCGGCGTCATCGCCTTCAGCGGCGCGTTCCATGGACGGACCAACCTGACCGTAGCGCTGACGGGCAAGGTCATGCCCTATAAGAAGAGCTTCGGCATTGCCCCGCCCGGCATCTATCACCTGCCATTCCCGGATGAGACGGCGGGTGTATCGGTCGCTGACGCGCTCAAGGCACTCGAAACCCTGTTCCGGGCCGATATCGACCCCAGCGACGTTGCAGCCATCATCATCGAACCGGTGCAGGGAGAAGGCGGCTTCCGCCCCGCGCCCACCGAGCTGCTGCAGGCACTGCGCAGCATCTGCGACGTCAACGGAATCGTGCTGATCGCCGATGAGGTGCAGACCGGGTTCGCGCGCACCGGCAAGATGTTCGGCATCGAGCATTCGGGTGTGGAGCCGGATCTGGTCACCGTCGCCAAGTCGCTGGCCGGCGGCTTCCCGCTGTCGGGCGTGATCGGCAAGGCCGCGATCATGGATGCGGCCGAGCCGGGGGGGCTGGGTGGCACCTATGCCGGCAGCCCGGTGGCCTGCGTCGCCGCGTTGGCGGTGCTCGATATCATCGCCGAGGAAAATCTGCTGGACCGCGCCAACGGCATCGGCGGCAAGATCAAGGCTACTCTCGCGGGCTTCGCGACCCGCAACGACATCGTGCCGATCGCAGCCATTCGTGGCCCCGGCGCCATGGTGGCATTCGACATTGTCAGCGGGCCTGGAAGCACCGAGCCCGACGCCCACGCCACCAAGCGCGTCATCCAGGCCGCGCTGGCCGAGGGACTGATCCTGCTGTCCTGCGGGGTCAATGGCAACACGATCCGCATCCTCAACCCGCTGACCATCACCGACGCCCTCCTCGATGAGGGCCTGGCCAAGCTGGGCAAGTCCCTGGCGACGGCACGTCTCTGATTGGCTGAACCTGGCGGGTTTCCAATTTCTGTCAATGACTTAGGTAAATTGACCGTCCGGCTTCGAATCCCGGCACCCCGACCTTTCTCCGCTGGGCTGCTGACGGTATTGCTATCGATGAAGCTGCGCTAAGCTCGGGCGTCTTCCACCCGAGTCCGTCCCATGAACGCCATCGACCTTCACAACCAGATCGCCGTCGTCACCGGTGGCGCGCAGGGGATCGGCTTCGCCATTGCGCAGCGCTTGATCGCTTCCGGGGCGCGGGTAAGCCTTTGGGACATGAATGCCGAACTGCTCGCCCTGGCCGTTGAGCATCTGGGTGCCGCGGCGTCCAGCAAGCTGGTTGATATCACCGACCTTGCCGGCCTTGAGCGCGTGCATGCCGAGGTCGAGGCCGAACTGGGGCCGATCTCGATCCTGGTCAATTCGGCGGGTGTCGCAGGGCTGAATGCCACGCTCGAAGACTATGACCCGGACGAGTGGCGGCGGGTGGTCGAGATCAATCTCAACGGCACGTTCTACGTCAACAAGGTGGCCATCCCCTCGATGAAGGCGCGCAACTACGGGCGCATCGTCAATATCTCGTCGGTGGCGGGCAAGGAGGGCAATCCGAACCTCTCGGCCTATTCGGCGGCCAAGGCGGGGGTCATCGGGCTGACTAAGTCGCTGGGCAAGGAGCTGGCAAAATACGACATCGCCGTCAACGCCATCACGCCGGCCACCGCCAAGACGCGCATTCTCGATACGCTGACCAAGGAATTCATCGACTATATGCTGGTGCGCATCCCGCGCGGCCGGTTTCTCGAGGTCGACGAGGCGGCGGCCATGGTGGCCTGGCTGGTCAGCAAGGAAAACAGCTTTACCACTGCCAGCGTGTTCGACCTGTCGGGCGGGCGCACGACCTATTGAGCCAGGGCGCGGTCGCCAAACTGTCATCAAACTGGGC
>CBFGMY010000155.1:0-10006 GCA_965650055.1 uncultured Devosia sp. | reverse complement strand
TGACAAGCGCTTGCCCAGCGCGGCGCTGGCGGCCGTAGCGCCAGGGAATGACGCCCGGAGTCGTCTGTTCGCTCACGACACCCCCACAAGTCGGCTTGAACCTACGCCAATATTGTTGTACAACTTTTTCGGAAATTTCGAACCGCGCCCTATTCGGCGACAGCTGCGGTGAGTGGATATGGGTTACCATCAACAGACCAAGTCAGCCCGAGCATCGGAGCTTTCCGAAGCCTGCCACCCTGTCGGGCCAACGGAGGCCGAAGTAATCGCGGGGGCTCTTTATAATATTGTTGGCACCGCGACGCGCTTCGACACAGAAAAGGACGACACGTTCCTCCTCGACTGCTCGGGCCGTGCAAAATACGTCATGAAAATCGCTCATCCTTCCGAGCGGCTGGACGAACTGGATTTCCAGGTCGCGCTCCTGCGCCACATCGGGGAGCGGGCTCCGGACCTGCCCATTCCCCGGGTGTATGGCGACCTCGACGGCGTTGATTTGCCCAAGGTCGTCACCGGCGCCGGCGAGCATCGTGTGGTGCGGCTCATTACGTTTCTCAGCGGCACACCGCTCGATCGGACGACCTCTACTGCCTCGCAGCGCGAACGCATTGGCGAGGTTCTGGCCAAACTGCGGCACGCGATGGCCGACTTTTCACACCCTGCAGACAGCCGGACGCTGGCATGGGACGTCACCCATCTGCTCGATCTCTCCGATCTGCTCGGTTTCATCCCCGCGGGGGAAAAACGCGCATGGACCGTTCGAGCACTGGAGCGATTTGCCGAGATCAAGCCGCGGCTCGACCTGTGCCGGCGGCAGGTGCTCCACAACGATTTCAATACGTCGAACCTGGTTGTTGATCAGGACAACCCAAATTTCCTGACGGGCGTCATCGATTTCGGCGATGCGGTACGCACGGCTATCGCCGTCGATGTCTCCACTGCATTGATGAACCAGATGCCCAAAACTTTCGGCGGCCGGCGTGACCTCTTCGCGGAACCTCGCGACGTGCTGCGCGGCTATCTCCGCCACGCCGCACTGACGGAGAATGAGCTCCACCTCATCCCCTTCCTGGCACAGGGCCGACTTGCAGTTCGCGCCCTGCTGACCTGCTGGCGTGCCGAACTCTTCCCTGAAAACAGCCGCTACATCCTGCGCAACACCGAAGCGGGCTGGGCTCACCTCGAGTGGTTCGACTCGATGTCGACCGCACAAGTATCAGACCTTCTAGTCGGAGAGGACCGGCAATGACCCAGCAAGCAACTTCCCTGCCCAAGGGCTACCGGGGCGACATGGCCAATGGCTTCGACCCTCAGGACGCGTCTCATCTCCCGGGTGAAGACGCGGCGCATGTGGCCCGACGGCAAAAGGTGCTGGGTCCCGCCTATCGGCTCTTCTACAGGTCACCGGTCGAGATTTCCCGCGCCAAGGGCGTCTTCCTCTATGACAAGCACGGCAACGAATACCTCGACGCCTACAACAACGTCGTCTCGCTGGGTCACTCCCATCCGCGTGTCGTCGAGGCGATCCAGAAGCAACTCGAGACCCTCTGCACCCATACACGCTACATGCAGGAGCCGCTGCTGGACTATGCCGAAGCCTTGATCGGCACCTTCGGTGGTGAACTCGGGCGGACCGGATGCGCGATGTTCACCTGCACGGGCTCCGAGGCCAACGATCTCGCCTTGCGTATCGCGCGCTACCACACCGGCAGAACCGGCGTCATTGTCACGGCCGAGGCCTATCACGGCAATAGCGGCGCGGTGGCGGCAATCTCGCCGTCGCTCGGCAAGAAATCGGCACTGGACCCTCACCTGCGAACTATCGCTGCCCCGGATTCCTACCGCCTGCCGGTGGACGAAATCGGTCGGCGGATGGCCGAGGATGTTGCCCTGCAGATTGCCGACCTTGAAAGGCATGGCAATGGCCTAGCCGCCTTCATCGCCGATTCCGTCTTCTCTTCCGATGGTCTCTATGTCGATCCGACGGACGTGCTGGCACCGGTGGCGGAAGTCGTTCGCAAGGCCGGAGGCCTGTTTGTCGCCGACGAGGTGCAATCGGGTTTCGGGCGCACCGGCAGCCATCTTTGGGGACACGCCCGCCACAAGGTCGATCCGGATATCGTCACCCTCGGCAAGCCCATGGGTAACGGCTATCCCGTGGCGGGCCTGGTGGTGCGGCCCGAGATCGTTGCCGAATTCGGCGCCAGTATGCGCTACTTCAACACGTTCGGCGGCAACTCCGTCGCCATCGCCGCTGCCCGGGCGGTGCTCGATACGATTCTCGAAGAGAACCTGATGGACAACGCCACCAGGGTCGGCAGTCAAATCCTCGACGGCCTCCGCGACCTGCAGAACAAACACGAATTTGTCGGTGATGTGCGGGGAGCGGGGCTCTACTTCGCCGTCGAACTCGTCAAGGACCGCGACAAGAAGGTTCCGGACATGGATCGTGCCCTTGCGGCCGTCAATGCCCTGCGCGACCAGCGCATTCTCATCTCCGCGACAGGAGCAGACGCCCATATTCTCAAGATAAGACCCCCGCTTGTCTTCACCTCGGCCAATGCCGGGCGCCTGCTGGAGGGTGTCGACAATGCGCTTCGGGCAGTGCAGACGTAGCAGTATCCTCGGCCGGCTGGGACCTGACTCAACGGCATGCGCAGTACCATCAACGAACAGGACCATGAAGCAAGTCCAGAATCTCGACGCCAACGCCGAAGCGGTGCCCCTTAGCGCCGTCGAAATCCTGGTGCAGGACTTGCGGCGGCGTATCCTGGCGGGAGAGTTCCTGCCGGGCGAGTTTCTCCGCGACGGCCGGATGTGCGAAGAGCATTCGACCTCGCGGCACACCTACCGCACCGCGGCCCAGGCGCTCGTGACCCAGGGCCTGCTGCGCCAGCTCCCCAATCGCGGCTTCATGCTACCCGAATTCGGGCCGGACGACATCGTCGACATCACGCGCGTACGCGGCGCCATAGAGGGCGAAGCCGTCCGTTTGATCGTGCTGATCGGGGTTGTTCCGCCCCCGGCGCTCGAGGCGGTCGCGATCATGCATGCCTCGACATTGTCGTCGGACAGGTCAGCGCTGGTTACCGCGGACCGCGACTTCCATCGCGCCATTGTCGCGGCGAGCGGGAGCCCCCGGCTGATGCGAACCTATGCAGCACTCGAAGGGGAGATCGAGCTTCTTCTCGTGCAGCGGCAGGATTTCTATGGCACGGCCGAGGAGATGGCGCTGGAACATGAGCGGCTTATCAGCAGCCTGAGGAGCCGCCACTATGAGACCGCGCGTGAGGCCTTTAGGGAGCACTGGGACGATCTCCAGATCAAGCTGCTCGATCAGCGCTGACACCGAGGAGACCTTGCTTTCAGCAATGCGTCAGATGGCGGCTATGTCCAGCTTCGAGCCGTCAACCAGGCGTGACAGGCGGAACGGCGCAGGATCGACGCTGGGCTTGTCGTTTACGACAAGCTCCGCGGCCAGATAGCCCAGCCCGGGGCCCAAACCGAAGCCGTGGCCCGAGCAGCCCGCCGCGAGGACCAGGCCTTCCACCGCATCCACCTTCGACACCACAGGCACAGCGTCCGGCGTGCAATCGACGAAGCCGCCCCAGGCACTGTCGATCTGTATGTCTCCCAGTTGCGGGAAGGTCTTGCGGACACTCTCCACCACCTGGCTGATCAGCCACTTCAAGGGCGGGGGATCGAGCACCCTGTTCTGCTCGAATATCCTATCGTCCGTGGCCAGCAGGGCCGACAGCGAATCCGGCCCCGACACGAAGGACTCGCCGATACCGAGCCTGACATTCTTCAGCCGGCGGAAGAATTGCGGCATGAACTCCCGGCTATAGCGGATGGCCCGGGGCGTAACTTCCAGGTTCGCCTTGCCGCTGATCGCCATAGTGTAGCTGCCGTCCAGCCGGCGGGTGATCGTGCAGTAGGGTGTGGAGATCGCCTCTCCGATATTGACCGTCGGGGTAGAGCGCAGCGCGGTCTGCCGGATGCTCGCCTGGGGGAAACTGATCCCGAGAGGCCCCAGGAACCGCGATGACCAGGCGCCAGCGGCGCACAGCACAGCGCTGGTCTTGATGTAACCCTTCTCTGTGTAAACGCCCGCGATCTTGCCATTGGCCAGGTCGAGTGCCCGCGCGGCGCAACCCTGGTGGATCGTGGCGCCTAGTGCTCTGGCGCCCTCGGCGATGGCTGGCGCCGCAAGCGCAGGTTCGGCCTTGCCGTCCCGTTCCGAATAGATGCCGCCGACCCATTTTTCCCGCGTTTCGGGGACACGCTTGGCTACCTCTGCCCGACTGAGCACCTGGGTCTCGACGTCGTACTCCCTGGCGAGTTCGCGCCAGCTTTCCCAGCCGGCGAGCACAGCCTCGTCGTGGGTCGCAAACACAAGACCGCAGCGTCGAAATCCAAGGTCTCGACCGATATCGTGCGTCAGCTCGTCCCACAGCCGCATGGAAAGAACCGAGAGCGGCAGTTCGCGCCGGTCGCGGTTCTGCTGGCGGCACCAACCCCAATTTCGGCTCGATTGTTCACAGGCGATGTGGCCCTTCTCGAGTAGAGCCACGGAGAGGCCGCGCTTCGCCAGGAAATAGGCAGCGGTGGAGCCAAGAATGCCGCCGCCGACGATGACGACATCGGCCTGGGCCGGGAGCCGTTCATCGCTGTGAATGCGTTCGACCCTGGGCGACATGTTCCAACAACCTCGGCTGCCAAGAATGCGGAAGCAAGTTCCGATTAGCCCTTCATCGCATCGTGAGCTCAAAAGAATCTGCCGAAATTATATGGCACTTGCCCTGATATGCCGTGACCTGATCGCTTAATCGATACGATCTGCTCCAGGTCCGAGCGCATCAGAAGCGCCGGCACCGTGCGCGATTGCCGAGCATGCGCGCTACTTCAGTCGACCGGCCGTCCTCGTGGCGACGTCAGCTATTGACGACCCGCTTCGGAAAAAGCTGCCGCTCCGTTTCCGGCACCTACCCTGCCCGGCTGCTTACTGAAAACTGCCCGTCTGTTTTGCGCCCCATTGCAGCCATTTGACCGCCCTTCTAGAGTTCCCAAGAGCAGACAGTCCGCTTAGCGAGCCTGGTCGTGGCAATAGGGTCGGACGGCGTCTGTCCGCCTTTGTTAATGGATAAGCGCGCAGTGTCAGGCGGCGCGGCTACCTACAATTGCCGGAGCGAGCCTACTCTATCTAGACAGTGCCGGGAGTATCGACTCGGCGCGGTTTCGCTCGCTCGCCAAGCTCCACACTTCGTCTGCAAGCAGGTTCGGTTCGACGACAGGGAAGGAATCCAGGACCATTCCAGCGGCCAAGGCCGCCGCCATTCCTGTGGAGTTGTCGATCATGGCTCCCACATGGAGCATCCCGGCAAAAACGCCATTGGGCCGGACTTCGTCATGCAGTGTCATGACATAGTTGCGGGTAGCCGCCATAGCGGGGCCGGGTCCGCTCATTCCAGCCACCGGAAAAACGCCCGATAGCCCATCGGCCACGATGAAGGCTCCATCGCCGCGCGAACGCATGCCTGGCATCAACGCGTGAGCCAACTCGATTGGTGCCGATGTCAGCAAGAGCGAAATTGACTGCAGATAGCTGGCTTTCAAGTCCACCGCCGGAACGAAGTAAGCAGTGCTCGAAATGGGAGAGAAGAGAGCAACATCGATCGTCCCGAGTTGTGCTTCGATTGCCTGCACGAGAGACGGGATGGCGGCAAGGTCGGTCAGGTCGGCGGGAAAGCAGTAGGCTTCAATCCCCTGCTCCGCCAGTTTGTCCCTGAGCAGATAGAGGCCGGTCGGACCGCGAGCGATCAGGGCGACCTTGTAGCCTTCCCGACCAAATCGGGCTGCAACGGATGCACCCAACCCCGTGCCAGCTCCGAATATTGCGATAGTCTTTTGGTCAGTCATCAGGACGCTCCAGGTGGTGGTATGTTTTCCTGACCACCTATGTGTGCTATCGCTGTTGGCGCACAAGAACGCAGAAATTTATGGCCTGGTCAGATGCTTGTACCTACCCCTCCCCATCAGCCTGGCACCTTTCCCGCATGCCGGGAGGTAAACCAGATGCTCGCACGCATGGGCGACAAATGGACGATCATGACCATCACCATGCTGGTTCAGCAGCCCAGGCGGTTCAACGAGCTCAAACGCATGATCGGCGGCATTTCCCAGCAGATGCTGACGCGCACGCTGAGATCACTCGAGGGTGACGGGCTGGTCTCGCGAAAGGTGCATCCGAGTGTCCCGCCACAGGTTGAATATAGCCTGACCCCTTTGGGGCATTCGCTGGCGCTGCCGTTGATTGAGCTGTCGAACTGGGTTCTTGAAAATATGGGGGCGATTCAAAGCCATCGCGAGCAGGTCAGTGCTCCACCTCTAGGCAGCCGTTAGTCCCCGGCGATCATCGCCCGGCCGCCGCTGTTGCCTTCGCCGCTCAGCGTTGCGCCTTCAGAAAAAGGCGGACACCATCTCTGTTCTGGTCTATGCCGTCGCTTGGTGCCGGGTAGCCGGCGCTCGCAAACTGGTCCCGTATATGAAGCGCCAGCCCACGACATCCAGCCTTCTGCGCCGACTGAATCGATCGGCCGTGGTCGACGTGATCCGCACGGAAGGCGTGGCATCACCTTCGAGCCTGGCCGAGCGACTGAACATCAGCATTCCGACCGTTATGCGCGTGATCGAAGATCTGATTGCCGAAGATCTGGTGGCGTATGACGGGTTTGACGAGGCTAGTGCCCGGGGACGTCCTCGGGCACGCATCAAGTTCCGCGGCGCGTCGCACGCAATAATCGGCATTGAAGCGGGCAAGGGTGAATTCTACGGTGCGGTCGCAAACCTGGAAGGCGTCGTGCAGACTGAGATGCATGAAGCCGCCGATGACGATGGTGAGCGCAATCTCCAAAGAATCACCTCCCTTATCGAGCGGCTGATGGCGGTCCCCCGCCCGCCTGGCCAGACAATTCGTGGCATCGGCATCGGCGTTCCCTCGATCGTCAAGCAGCCCGTTGGCGAAGTGGTGCTCACGCTTGGCCTTGGATGGCGCGACTTTCCACTTCGGCAGTTGCTGAGCGAGAAATTCGACGTGCCGGTCTTTGTCGAGAACGGGCGCAACCTCGCCGCCGTGGGCGAATGGGGGTTCGGGGCCGGGCGTGGCGCCGACAGCGTCGTGAGCCTCTCGATCGGGCCTGGGGCCGGCGCGGGTGTCGTGATCGACGGCAAGCTCTATGGCGGGCATTCGCATGCGGCAGGCGAGCTCGGCTGGTATCTCGATGACCCCCTCCTCACCGGGCGGCCGTTCGAACATCTGGGCGACAAGCAATCGCTGCGTTTTTTCGGCATCCCCGAACAGGCCACCAAAATGCTTGAGGAGGCCAACACCCAGTATGCAGCGGGGACGCTCACCCTGGCTGCCGTCACCGAGCGCCAGGCCGGCAGAATCGCGCCCGTAGTGTCCGAACTGCTCGACTATGCGACGATGGCGGTGGGCAGTGTTGCTGCCTTCATGAACCCCGAAATCATCGTGCTGGCGGGCCGCGTCGTCGGCGGCGGTGACCTGGTGCTCGATGTGCTGCGGCATCGCCTCAAGGGCAATGTGTACGACCCCCCGCGCCTCGTGATAGGCGCGCTGGGGCACCGCGACATCGTGCTTGGCGCGGTGCGCCTGGTGCTCGATGCCACGACGCTCAACCCTGCCGACAGCCTCGTGATAGCTCACTAAGGGCCAATCGATCGCGATTGACAGCGTCTCAATCTCGGTATTAAGTTTCTAACTGAAAGAAAAAATGCGCCCTGCATCGTGTGGGAGCGTATCTTTCGAGGGAGGACTTCAATGGCGAAGATTTTCAATCCGCTGGGGCGGACGATGCAGCGTCGTGACTTCTTGAAGGTTGCGGGTGCGAGCGTTGCGGTAGCGGCCCTGCCGGCCGCGGTCCGTGGCGCCGATCCAGTCAAGATCGTTCTGTGGTCGTGGGTGCCTGATCTCCAGCTTCAGGTCGACATGTTCAACGCCGCGCATCCGGGCATCCAGGTCGAACTCGTCAATGCCGGCCAGGGCGACCCGGAATATCAGGCGGTCCGTGCGGGCCTGCAGGCGGGCAGCGGCCTGCCCGACGTTGTTCAAATCGAATTCCAGCATCTCGAGAGCTTCCGCCAGCTCGACGCCTTCGCCGACATCGGCGAGTGGGCAAACCCGCACAAGGCGGAGTTCCCAGAAGGCACGTGGAGCCAGCTCGGCCAGGGCGGTGTGATCAACGCCATGCCACAGGATACCGGTCCGATGGCGATGCTCTATCGCAAAGACATCTTCGACAAGCAGGGCATCACGCCGCCGACCACCTGGGCCGAGTTTGCCGATGCGGCCGAGAATATCCACGCGGCAGATGAGAATGTGTTCATCACCGACGCGCTGTTCAGCTCAGGCGACTGGGTCAATGCGCTGCTGTGGCCGATGGGCTGGAAGCCGGTCAGCCGCGATGGCGACAAGCTCGTGATCAACATCAACGACCAGATTTCCAAGGATTTCGCCACCTATTGGCAGGAGCTCATTACCGCCGGTGTCATCGAGACCAAGCCGGGTTTCAACAACGAGTGGTACACTGGCCTCGACTCGGGCCGCTATGCCACCTGGCTCACTGCGGGCTGGGGGCCGGTGTTCCTGACCTCGTTCGCCAAGACCAGCGCGGGCCAGTGGCGTGCCGCCGATCTGCCGCAGTGGGACGCGAGCAAATTCGCGACCGGCAATTGGGGCGGCTCATCGCTGGCCGTGATGAAAGCGACCCAGCATCTGCCAGAGGCCGCCGAAGTCGCGATCTGGCTGTGCAGGGATCCCGAAGCCACAAAGCTCTACACCACCAAGCAGTTCTTCTTCCCCACCACCAACGCGCTGCTCTCAAGCCCGGAATGGGCGGGCAACAAGATGGATTTCTACGGCGGCCAGGCGGTGAACGAGGTGTTCGCCAAATCGTCGAATGCCGTGGTGCCGTTTGAGTGGAGCCCGTTCCAGAGCTTCCTCTACCAGTCGATGTCCGATGAATTCGGCGCCTCGATCGGTGGCAGCGGCACGCTGTCGGATGCGTTCGACCGCATCCAGGATGCCGTGGTCGCCTACGCGCAGGAACAAGGCTTCACCGTAGCCTAACTTCCCGGGCCACGGCCGGGCGCGCTTGATCGGCGCGCCCGATCTCTTCATCTTGCCGGGGGACCATGGCAATGTCGAATACGCCAGCCGCCACGACGCGCCCAGCGCGATCGGGCGGTTTTACGTCACGAAAGCTTGCGCCCTATCTGTTCCTGGCGCCTTTCTTGTTGCTGTTTATCGCCTTCATCGTCGCGCCGCTGGCCTATGCGTTTTATATGAGCCTCTTCCGCGATACGCTGGTCGGCGGACGGCAATTCGCGGGAGCCGCGAGCTACATCAAGGTCACGGGCGACGCCAAGTTCTGGGGCGGCGTGTCGAACCTTGTTCTGTTCGGCATCGTGCAGGTGCCGATCATGCTGGGCATGGCGCTGTTGTTCGCCATCGTGCTCGACCGTGGCCAGGTCTATGCCAAGGGCGTCTTCCGGCTCGGTTTCTTCCTCCCCTACGCCGTGCCGAGCGTGATTGCGACGATCATCTGGGGCTATCTCTACGGCCCCACCTTCGGTCCGTTCACGCAGATGGCCAACGCGCTCAACCTGCCGCCGCCGGACTTCCTGTCGCCGGGCGCCATGATCTTCTCGTTGGCAAATATCGCGACGTGGGAATATGTCGGCTACAATATGGTGATCTATTACGCCGCCCTGAAGGCGATCCCCTCGGATCTCGCGGAGGCCTCGCGGATCGACGGCGCGACGCCCTGGCAATTTGCGCGTCTGATCCAGCTGCCGCTGCTATGGCCGGCGATCCTGCTCACCATCATCTTTTCGATCAATGGCACACTGCAGCTGTTCAATGAGCCGTTCTTGATGCGCGCGCTCGCCAGAAACACCATCAATTCGAGCTACACGCCGAACCTCT
>CBFGMY010000154.1:0-10135 GCA_965650055.1 uncultured Devosia sp. | reverse complement strand
TCCAAGGAGCACGAATGGAGCAAAATAAGACGATACCTGAGAAATAATCTCAACCAATTCTTTCACATCGAACCTGCCGCCGCTCATCATGCTGCGAGCATTCGAAGCAGCGGGACGGACGGGCAGCATGCGCCGCGCGGCAGACGACATTGGCGTGAGCCACACGGTGATTAGTCGCCACGTTCGAAACCTGGAGCACTGGATAGGCCGCAAGCTTACGAGAACGGGACCGCGTGGCGTGGAATTGACGGCTGAGGGGGAGGCTTTGCTCGCGGCGGTCTCCAAGGCCTTTAGCATCATTGCCCGCACGAGCATGGAATTGCGGCCGTTGCAGCGTACCGGCCATTTGCGCATCTGGTGCATAGCCGGCCTGGCAACGCGGTGGCTGACCCCTCGCCTCTCTCAGCTAGAAGCGGCACTGGGCGGCGCGGTCGATATCGAATTGCGGGCCACCGACGCAAAACCGGACCTGAGCCGGCGCGAAGCCGATATCCTCATCGGGTTCAACGTGACTGACAGGTTGCCGGAGGGCTCGGTACGTCTTTTGCGCCCGCGCATGTTCCCGGTTGCCAGTCCCAGATGGCTCGATGCTCACCAGCCACCTGCGACGATCGCCGATCTGGCCAGTTCGCCGCTCATTCACGAAACGAACCATGTGCAATGGACCAACTGGTTTGAAGCATTGGGCCACAAGCCGACAGCGCTCACCGGCCCCAGATTGTCCGACGCCAGCATCAGCTTCGATGCAGCGCTGGCTGGCCAGGGCATTGCCCTCGTGAACGAGCTGATGGCCTCGGATGAGTTACGCACGGGGACTCTCGTCGAACTGTTCGATACCAAGGTCGAGCTTGGGACATACTATCTTCAGCACGCACGAACGCGCGGAGCCGATCCCTTGATCCAGTCGTTCAAAGACTGGATTACCGGTTCCGTCGATCGTTCCCTCGACGGCCCGTCCACCGGTTAACCGCGCGCCTCAACCACAAAAACAATCCGGCCGCCCCAATGCGCGGCGGCCGGATCGCAGGGGGAGTTGGGGAACGCGTCAGCCGTGATTGATCATTACGTGACGGACGCTGGTGTAGTCTTCGAGAGAATAGCTCGACAGATCCTTGCCATAGCCAGATTGCTTGATGCCGCCGTGCGGCATTTCGTTGACCAGCATGAAGTGGGTATTGATCCAGGTACAGCCATACCGCAGGCTGTTGGCGGCGTTCATGGCCTTGGAAATGTCCTTGGTCCAGACCGAAGAAGCCAGGCCGTAGTCGCTGTCATTGGCCCATTCCACTGCCTGTTCCGGCTCGTCGAAGCGCGTAATGGAAACCACCGGGCCAAACACTTCGCGGCGCACGATCTCATCGCTCTGCAAGGCCCCGGCTACCACAGTTGGCTCGAAGAAGAAGCCCTGGTCGCCGGATTTATTGCCGCCCGCGGTGACTTCGATATGCGACATCTCCTGCGCCCGCTCGACGAAGCTGGCGACCCGATCGCGCTGCCGCATAGAGATCAGCGGACCCATCTCGTTGACGCTGTCGTCTTCCTGGTTGAACCGGATGGTGGAGACGGCGGCAGACAGATCCGCTACCAGCCGTTCATAGATCTTTGGTCCGGCGTAGATGCGGCAGGCTGCGGTGCAGTCCTGACCGGCATTGTAATAGCCAAATGCCTTCAGCCCCGTGACCACAGCATCGAGATCGGCGTCGTCATAGACGATCACCGGCGCCTTGCCGCCCAGTTCGAGATGGGTGCGCTTGACCGACTTGGCCGCTGCTTGCAGCACTTTCTTGCCGGTGGCGATGTCGCCGGTGATCGACACCATGTCAATCTTGGGATGGTTGATCAGCGCGTTGCCCACGCTTTCACCGCGCCCCAACACGATATTGACCACCCCCTCCGGCAGGATTCTTGCAAAAATGCGCGCCAGCTTCAGGGCGCTGAGCGGGGTCTGTTCTGAGGGTTTGAACACCACCGTATTGCCCCCCGCGAGGGCCGGCGCCAGCTTCCACGCCATCATCATCAACGGGTAGTTCCAAGGCGCGATCGAGCCGACAACACCCACCGCGTCGCGCCGCACCATTGAGGTATGGCCCGGCAGGTATTCGCCGGCGACGACGCCAGCCATGTTGCGCACCGCGCCGGCAAAGAAGCGGTAGCAATCGACAACCGCGGGAATTTCGTCATTCAGCACCGAATTGATCGGCTTGCCGCAATTGAGCGCCTCGAGGGCCGCGAACTCACCTGCCTCGGCCTCAATGGCGTCAGCGATGCGCAGCAGATAGGTGGAGCGCTGCTGCGGGGTTGTATGCGACCAGCGGGCGAAGGCCCGCTCCGCAGCTGCGACCGCCCGATCCACCTGCGCCAGGGAGGCTTCCGGGATGGCTCTGATCAAGCCGCCGGTGCGCGGATTGAGTACCTGTTCTTCTCCCTCCGCACCGGTCTCGAACTGCGCGCCGATCAGCATGGTGGTGTCCATCGTAGTCTCCTGGGTAGGTTATTTGCCGCTGCCGGCGATCTGGTCGCCGTCGCGGGTGAGGTAAAAGGCAAAGAGAATGGGAACTGTCGTCACCAGGACGACGATCAGCGCGACCACGTTGGTAACCGGCCGTTGGCGCGGTCGCACCAGCTCCTCCAGCATCCAGATCGGTAGCGTCTGCTGCTGCCCCGCGGTGAAGGTGGTGACGATGACTTCGTCGAACGAGAGCGCAAAGGCCAGCATGCCGCCCGCCAATAGGGCGGTGCCGATATTGGGCAGGATGACGTAGCGGAAGGTCTGGAACTGGTCGGCGCCCAGGTCCATCGAGGCTTCGATGAGCGACCCGGAGGTGCGACGGAAGCGGGCAACGGCATTATTGTAGACCGTCACCACGCAGAAGGTGGCGTGGCCGACCACGATGGTCCAGAACGAAAACGGGATATCGGTCATGCCAAAGGCCGAGCGCAGCGCGAGACCGGTGATGATGCCCGGCAGCGCTATGGGCAGAATAACCAGCAGCGAGATCACCTCGCGGCCGAAGAACTTGCTGCCGGAGACCGCGGCGGCGCAAAACGTGCCGAGGACCAGCGCGATGATAGTGGAGACGGTGGCGACCTGCACCGACAGCGTCAGCGCCTCCCAAACATCGGCGCGGCCCCAGGTGACACCGAACCACTGCAGGGTCAGCCCTGGTGGCGGCCATTGATAGGTCCGTTCCTCGGTGGTGAAGGCATAGACAAAGATCAGCAGCAGCGGCGCGATCATGAAGACGAGGCCCGCGCCAGCGGCGAGCTTCAGGGCCCAGGGTGCGCGGGGAGCATCAGAGCGCATCGAAGGCCCCCTTGCGCTGGGCCATCCACAGGTAGAGCCCCATGATGACGATCGGTACGACCGAGAAGGCCGCCGCCAGCGGAATATTCCCCGCCGTGCCCTGATGGGCATAGACGGCCTGGCCGATGAACAGGCGCGAACTCCCCACGATCTGGGGGATGATGTAATCGCCCAGCGTCAGCGAGAAGGTGAAGATGGAGCCGGCGATGATGCCGGGCAGGGCCAACGGGAACGTGACATGGCGGAAGGTCTGCCATGGCGTGGCGCCGAGGTCGGATGAGGCATCGGTGAGGTTGACAGGCACCCGCTCCAACGCTGCCTGGGTCGGCAGGATCATGAAGGGCATCCAGACATAGACGAAGACGAGGAAGGTGCCGGTATAGCTGATCGAGAGCGAGCCGCCGCCGACCACGGGCAATGCGAGATAGGCTTCCAAGAGGCCGGTCAAATGCAGCTGTTCGAACAACCAGTTGAGAATGCCTTCCTTGGCGAGGATCAGCTTCCAGGCATAAATCTTGACCAGGTAGCTCGACCACAGCGGCAGCATGACCGCGAGATAGAACAGCGCCTTCCATTTGCCCCTGGCATAGCGGGCGGCCATGTAGGCGATGGGAAAGGCGATGACGGCCGAGGCCAACGTGACGACCGACGCCATCAGCACGGTGCGGATGATGATGTCTAGATTGGCCGGGTTGAACAGCTCGCGATAGGTCTTGAGCGTCAGCACGTCGTAGTTAACGAGACCGGAGAACTCGTCGATGGCGTAGAAGCTCTGGAGCAGCAGCGCCAGCAGCGCACCGACAAAGATGACGCCCAGCCAGAGCAGCGGCGGCACCAGCAGCAGGAAGACAAGCAGGTTGGGCCGGCGCCAGAACAGGTCGGAGACGGCGGTCAGCGCGCCGTGACGCTGCTCGGTGAAGGCGCCGTCGGCGGTGCTCATGGCGCATCGTCCATGCGATGTAGAGCCACCGGATCGAAGGCGATGGATACCTGCGTACCTTCGATGGGTACAGTAGGGCCGGATGGCACGACGGCATGGATGCGCTGGCCGGCGAGGTCGACGGTAAGGCGTGTCGTGGCGCCCAGATAGTTTCGCGAGACCACGGTACCGGCGAGGCTGGCTCCTGCCCCGGCAGTGACGGTCACCGCCTCGGGCCGCAAGCTTGCCCAGCCTGGTGTGCCGGTGAGAATGCCGACGAAGTCCGGCGACAGAACATTGGACGAGCCAACGAAATCGGCAACGAAGCGCGAGGCTGGCTTGAGGTAGATCTCCTCGGGCGTGCCCACCTGCATGATCTTGCCCCGGTTGAACACCGCGATGCGGTCGGCCATCGACATGGCCTCGCCCTGGTCGTGCGTCACGAAAATGAAGGTTATGCCGAGCCGCTTCTGCAGGCTCTTGAGCTCTTCCTGCATCTGTTCGCGAAGCCTGAGATCGAGGGCGCCGAGGGGCTCGTCGAGTAGCAATACCTTGGGTTGGTTGACCAACGCCCGAGCCAGAGCTACGCGCTGCCGCTGGCCACCGGAGAGCTGGCCCGGTCGACGCGCGCCATAGCCAGCGAGCTTGACCATCTCCAGCGCCGCCTCGGCTTGGCGATAGCGCTCAGTCCGCTCGACTTTGCGCAGCATCAGCGAATAGGCGACGTTGTCGATGACGTTGAGATGGGGAAACAGCGCGTAGTCCTGGAACACCGTGTTCACGTTGCGCTTGTAGGGCGGCACGGTTTCGGCGCGCTGGCCGAAGATGGAGAGTTCCCCCGAACTCGGCTGTTCGAAGCCGGCGATGACGCGGAGACACGTGGTCTTGCCCGAGCCGGATGGGCCGAGCATGGCAAAAAATTCTCCCTCGGCAATATCGAGGTCGATGGCGTCCAGCGCCAGGACATCGCCGAAGCGGCGGGTAATGGACTTCAAGGATACGGCGGTGGTCATACTATTCGTCCCAAAAGTCCCTCACCCGCGGCCGTTCTACCGTCCGCCGATCACCCCGACATAGTCGGACACCCACCGGTAATACGGCACGCATTCGCCGGTCGAGCACTGGGCGGTTGGCGTGCGCCAGAACCTGATGTCATCAAAATGTTCCGCGCCGTTGGTGGCGCAGCCAGTATCACCAAGCAGTTCATTGCCAGTGCAGGCGGCCGGAACCGACGGCACGGTGCCGAACCAGGCCGAGACGTCGCCCTGCACCTTGGGTGAGAGCGAATGCTCCATCCACATATAGGCGCAGTTGGGGTGAGCAGCTTCGGCATGCATCATGGTGGTATCGGCCCAACCCGTAGCGCCCTCCTCGGGGAAGGTCGAGGCGACGGGCGCGCCTCCGGCGATCAGCACATTGACCATGAACGGCCAGGAGCTGGAGGCCACGACGCCTTCATTGGTGAAGTCATCCATCTGGATGAAGGCATCGTGCCAGTAGCGGCCGACCAGGGTGCGCTGGACACGCAGAACATCGAGCGCCGCCTTGTACTGCTCCTCGTTGAGTTCGTAGGGGTCCTTGATGCCCAGTTCGGGCTTGTGCGCCATGAGATAAAGTGCGGCATCGGCAACGTAGATCGGGCCGTCATAGGCCTGGACGCGGCCCTCGTTGGACTTGCCGTCCGGAAGGTCCATCTTTTCGAACACCACATTCCAGCTGGTGGGCGGCGCGTCGCCGAAGACTTCAGTATTGTACATCAACACATTGGCGCCCCAGACATAGGGGGTTCCGTAGTGGACGCCGTCCACCGTGTGCCACGGTGCGCTTTCCAGCCGCGGATCGATGGTCGACCAGCTCGGGATCAACGCCGTGTTGATCGGCTGCACCCGGTCGCCAGCGATGAGGCGAAGCGAGGCGTCGCCCGAGGCAGTGACGAGGTCGAAGCCGCCCTCGTTCATCAGGGCGACCATTTCGTCGGAGGTAGCCGCGGTCTTGACCGAGACCTTACAGCCGGTATCGGCTTCAAACTTGGTCACCCAGTCAAACGCCGGATCGGTTTCGCCGCGCTCGATGTAGCCGGCCCAAGCCACGATGCTGACCTCGCCTTCACCCGCGCCTAAGACGGTCAAAGGGTCTGCCGCGAGAGCTTGTCCTGAAAACACAGTTGCCGTGGCAAGGGCGGTAAAGGTGCGCAAATTGATCATGATGTTCTCCCAAAGTCGCCGGTCCCCACCAGCAACTCAAAAGAGTACGCGCTACCTTGGTTTTCGCAAATTCATTCCAAAGATGGCTACTATCGGAAAAGTCGATACCACGGCTAGAACTTGCGGTGGCTTTGTTTCGCCTGAACTAGACCGATGAAATCGCGGGCCGATTGGGGCAACCCCGATCCGCGCCGCCAAACCATCCCAACCTGAACGACCGGCAAGTTCCCTGATATGATCCGACTCTCAATGCGGTCCCCTTCCAACGACCACGGGCGATACACCAAGTCGGGCAGTACAGCCACGCCAGCGCCGGTCGCAACGAGGCTCCGCACTGCTTCCACCGAACGCGTGCGGAAGGCCACACTGGGTTTTGTGCCCAGTGCCGACAACAATTTACCGGTGTTCTCCTCGGTCTCGTCCACAGTCAGCATGATCAGCGGCTCTCGAACGATGTCCTCGATCTCGATTACATCGGCAGCAGCTAGACGGTGACCCAGCGGCAGCCACAACCGATAGGACGAGGTTTCAAAGATCTCAGCTTGCAGCGCATGGCGATCCTGCAGGTCGGAAATCACCATCACTGCGACGTCCAGCTCGCCGCCGACCAACAGATGTTCAAGGTAGTCTCGATTATCCTCGATAGCCGTGACCTGCACGGCCGGATAGGCCCGCCGATAGCGCGCCAGCAGCTCTGAGAGCACATACCCTGCCACCAGCGACGTGACGCCCAAATGCAGCGGACTGGGCGGCACCGAGGCCACATCGACAAAGCTACGCCGCGCATCCTGTACGCCCGACAGAATCCGTGCGGCGTGACGGTGGAACTTGTGACCCTCATGGGTGATATTAAGGCCGCGCCGGTGACGGTCGAATAGCGTCACACCCAGATCGAGCTCTAAGTCGCGGATAGCCTCCGTAACCGCCGACTGCGAGATCGACAGGTTGTGGGCCGCGCCCGAAACGGTACCGTGCTGAGCTACGGCCATGAAATACTGCAATTGACGTAGGGTGAAGGACATCGCCCTCACCCTACCGTGGTCGGCGTCATCATGAAAGCAGGCCAGTTTCGCGGAGCCAGTGTAATCGGAATGGCTGCTTTTCGCGGAACCCACCCGAAAGCGGCCTGGCCGCTAACGGCCCCTACCCTGCCCTTCCGCTGTGCGCCCCTATTCAGACATTATGACAGTGTTCGCGGAGTCCCGAAAGCCGCCGGTCCGCTTTGCCACGGACCGACGACTGCAGCGGGGTGAATTTCGGAACGGCAGGTTCTAACGCGGTGCGCTAGGCGGGGTGCGCCACGGCCCGACCACAAGGGAGTGTCGGCAATTAGAAGAAGGGACACTCATGGCTTTCCTTCCCGACTTATTCATATTGCTTCCGAAATTTCATCTCGGCACGATGCCCCTTGTTGAGCCGAATACGCTTCTTGCGACTTTCGGCCTGGGCCTTTGGGTCATCCTTGATGCTGTGGAAGTCCAATTCGCGTTGCAGCTTGCCGTAGGCGGTCCAGCGCGCTGCATCGAGCACGCCACTGTCCAGCGCCTCGATGATGGCGCAACCGGGCTCGGTACTATGGGCGCAATCATGAAACCGGCATTGGGTGGCAAGCGACTCGATGTCGGCGAAGGCTGCAGACATCCCGTCGCCGGCATCCCACAGACCCAGCTCGCGCATGCCCGGCGTATCGAGCAGCAGAGCGCCGCTGGGCAGCAGTACCAGTTCGCGATGAGTGGTTGTGTGGCGGCCTCGCGCATCGTCCTCCCTGATCGCCTGCGTGGCCATTATCGCCTTACCAGCCAGGGCGTTCACCAGGGTCGATTTGCCAACGCCAGAGCTACCGAGCACGACGGCCGTCTGCCCGGGCTTGAGGTAGGCCCGCAGCGCATCGAGGCCTTCTCCGGTCACCGCCGAAACAGCAAGGACAGGTACGCCGATAGAAATCGCTTCGACCTCAGACAGGCAGGCTGTGATGTCGAGACACATGTCGGCCTTGGTCAGAACGATCACTGGATCGGCCCCGCTCTCCCAGGCGGCGGCCAGATAGCGTTCAAGCCGACGGGCGTTAAGATCAGCATTCATTGAGGCTGCAAGAAGGGCGACATCGACGTTGACGGCCACGACCTGACCGCGTACGGCGCCTGGACCGCTGGCGCGGCGAATGAACGCGCTGCTCCGCGGCAGCACATGACGGATGGTGGCGCTGCCCTCTGAGGGCCGCGCTAGTATGGCGACCCAATCGCCGGTGACCGGATAACCTCCCTCGTCGGCTTGATGAGCGAGTTTGCCTGTTAAGGTGGCGGAAAGCTCACCGCTTTCCGACACAACTTCATAGAGACCGCGCTGTTGGACGATTACCCGTGCCGGGATCAACCCCTCTGCGGCATAGGCGGCAAATTGTTGCTGAAGCGCATCGCTCCAGCCGAACTGTTCAAGCATGATGGAATTCCTGAGATCAGGGCCACGAAGGCGCCAGCCGGAATTCCGTCTTTTGGAAAGCTACGCGGCGGCGCGACGGAAGGCGTTTCTCACAATTTCTGTCATTGGATGCCTCCTCTGTTGCGCGGCTAGACGAACCTAATCCCGCCCGCAGGCGAGTGTCAACGGAGCGCTGTTGTGGAACGCACCCGCATTGGCTCGGTGTCTTGCATATGGTCGTTCAGTTCGCTGCGGTCTTAGTCGCCAGCCATGTCCGCAAGGGGGTGGAAAAGCGACTGTCCGCTTTCGCTGCTAGGGCAAGAAAGCGGACGTTCCTCTACAAACCGTCCCTCGGACCGAAGTCCTCAGGAGCCAATTGGCCAGGAACTGGAAGGCGGTCGGCGTCCGTCTAATCGACCTAGTTTTCGGACGACCAGGCAAAGTTCAGGTAGTTCGCCCTGGTGTCATAACAGATGCTGCCATACATGCGCAGATAGCTGTCGCGACGGTCGATATCGTTCCAGACTTGGACCGGATCGGCGAGATCGGCCTGGTACTGGGCGATGTTGTCGGGAGTCAGCAGGGAAGGCAGCACGTCCATGGCTTGGGGCACCGATCTGCCGGCGAGCCAGTCGGCAGCGTACCGGCCCAGGGCATAGCCGAAGATGGGCGAGGCCAGGCTGACCGTCGCCCTATAGGGGATGTCGGGCGACTGGAGCGCCGCGACGGCGTCGGGTTCGCCATCGATGCCGCCGAGGAACTGGTCCGGGCGAACCTTGCCGGTTTCCTTGAGGGCACGCAGTGCGCCGAGCACGACCGTATCGGCGCCCAGCACTACATCTACATCGGGCTGCGCGAGGAGGATCGTCTTCATGGTGGCGTAGCCGCCTTCCTCGCTGACCGGGGTTGGCGAGATATCGGCCACGATGGTGACGCCGGGCAGATTGCCCAGCACGTCACGCATGGCGCGGAATCTTGGCGCCAGGAATTGCAGGCTGTCATGGGTCAACAGGACCACCTTGGCCTGGCCCCCGAGTTCTTCGTCGATATAGCGCGCCGCTTCCTCGGCAAGTGTTTTACCGGTGAGGTATTGCGGAGCATTGAGGATAGTCACGGCGGGGGGCGGGACGACCGCGCCGACATAGGTGCCCTGGGCGATGATTGCCTGCAGGCTCGGCGCCAACGAGCGCGGATCGATGGGGGCCACGATAACCGCTCCGACGGCCTCGGCGCGCAAAGCTTCCATCTGCTCGATCATCAGGGTGGCATCGTCGTTGGCGAGGATCTCGA
>CBFGMY010000153.1:0-10196 GCA_965650055.1 uncultured Devosia sp. | reverse complement strand
GCATGGACGCCAATGTCGTGGTGGCCGGCGGCGCCGGCGACAATGCCGCCTCCGCTGCCGGTATCGGCGCCATCCGCCCCGGTGAGGGTTTTGTGTCGCTCGGCACTTCGGGTGTGCTCTTCGTTTCCAACGAGCGGTTCAGCCCCAATACCGAGGGCGCCGTCCACGCCTTCTGCCACGCCATTCCCAATACCTGGCACCAGATGGGCGTCATTTTGAGCGCCACCGATTCGCTCAATTGGCTCTCGCGCATCACCGGCCAGCAGCAGGCTGCCCTGGCGGGAGCAGCCGAAGCCCAGTTCAGCGGGCCGGGCGAGGAGATTTTCCTGCCCTATCTCAGTGGCGAGCGCACGCCGCATAACAATGCCGGCGCGCGGGGTTCCTTTGTCGGCCTCAGCCACTCCACCGATACGGCCAAGCTGGCCCAGGCGGTAATGGAGGGCGTGACCTTTGCCTTCCGTGACAGCCAGCGCGTGCTGCGCGACGCCGGCACCAAGATCGACCGGCTGCTGGCCGTGGGCGGGGGGTCCAAATCCGCCCTCTGGCTCAAGCTGATCGCCACCAATCTCGATATGGAAATCGCCCTCCCCGAGGATGGCGATTTCGGCGGCGCACTGGGCGCTGCCCGGCTGGGTCTGTGTGCCGCCGAGGGCGCTTCGCCTCAGACGGTGATGACCATGCCGCCCATCAAGACCGTCATTGCGCCCGACAGAAGCCTGTCGGCCGCCTATTCCGACCAATATGCGCGTTATCGCGCGCTCTACCCCGCCATCGAGGAGGCACGTTCGTGACTGATTTTTTCAAGGGCATTTCGCCGGTAAAGTATGAAGGTGCCAACAGCACCAACCCGCTGGCCTATCGCCACTACAACAAGGACGAGATCGTCCTGGGCAAGCGGATGGAAGACCATATCCGCCCCGGCGTCGCCTATTGGCACACCTTTGCCTGGGAAGGCGGCGACCCGTTCGGCGGCCGCACCTTCGATCGTCCCTGGTATGACAAGGGTCTCGAAGGCGCCAAGATCAAGGCCGACGTGGCTTTCGAACTGTTCGACCTGCTCGACATCCCCTTCTTCTGCTTCCACGACGTCGATATCGCCCCTGAAGGCGATACGCTGGCCGAAAGCAACCGCAACACCCGCGTCATCGGCGAAATCTTCGCCCGCAAGATGGAAAAGAGCCGGACCCGCCTGCTCTGGGGCACGGCCAACCTGTTCAGCAACCGCCGCTACATGGCCGGCGCTGCGACCAATCCGGATCCGGAAATCTTCGCCTATGCCGCCGCGCAGGTGAAGAACGTGCTGGAACTGACCCACGAACTGGGCGGCGCCAACTATGTGCTCTGGGGTGGCCGCGAGGGCTACGAAACCCTGCTCAACACCAAGATCGGCCAGGAACAGGACCAGATGGGCCGCTTCCTGCACATGGTCATCGAGCATGCCGAAAAGATCGGCTACAAGGGCCAGATCCTGATCGAGCCCAAGCCGCAGGAGCCGAGCAAGCACCAGTACGACTTCGACGTCGCCACGGTCTATGGCTTCCTCAAGAAGTACGGCCTCGAGACCAAGGTGAAGTGCAATATCGAGGTCGGCCATGCCTTCCTCGCCAACCACTCCTTCGAGCACGAACTGGCTCTGGCGGCATCGCTGGGCATTCTCGGCTCGGTCGACGCTAACAGAAACGACCTGCAGTCCGGCTGGGATACCGACCAGTTCCCCAACAACGTGCCGGAAACGACGCTGGCCTTCTACCAGATCCTCAAGGCCGGCGGCCTCAACTCGGGCGGCTGGAACTTCGACGCCAAGGTGCGTCGCCAGTCGATCGATCCGGCCGACCTGCTGCATGGTCACATCGGTGGCCTCGATGTGCTCGCCCGCTCGCTCAAGGCAGCAGCGGCGCTGATCACGGATGGCACTTACGACAAGGTGCTCGATGCCCGCTATGCCGGCTGGAACCAGGGCCTGGGCAAGGACATCCTGGGTGGCAAGCTCTCGCTCGCCGATCTCGCCGCCAAGGTCGATGCCGAAAACATCAACCCGCAGCCCAAGTCCGGCCAGCAGGAATATCTCGAAAACCTGATCAACCGCTTCGTTTGATCGGTCTGCACCGAACCCTTCCCTTCTCCCCTTGAGGGAGAAGGTGTCGGCGTAGCCGACGGATGAGGGGTCAGCGATGCCTCCGCGCGTCGAGTGCGCGGCGGCAAACCCCTCACCCGCCCTTCGGGCACCCTCTCCCTCAAGGGGAGAGGGCGACGGAGCCGAGACCTCAAATGCCCCAATTGACCATGAACCGCGTCTTGTCATGATCAGGCCGATCGAGGCGGGCGACCGCGACGTGTGGACAGAGCTGTGGACGGCCTATCTCGCCTTCTACGAAACCGTGCTGCCCGAGGCGGTCTATGCCTCGACCTGGTCGCGCCTGCTCGATCCATCAGAACCCACCTGGGGCGCCCTGGCGCTCCGGGATGGCCGGCCCGTCGGGCTGGTGCACTGGCTCTATCACCGCACCAACTGGGCCATTGCCGATAATTGTTATCTCCAGGACCTGTTCGTCGCGCCCGAGGGTCGTGGCCAGGGTCATGGGCGCGCGCTGATCGAGCATGTCGCTGCCGACGCCACGGCCAAGGGATGTTCGCGGGTCTATTGGACCACGCACCGCACCAACCACACGGCCATGCAGCTCTATGACCGCCTGGCCAGCGAGTCTGGTTTTCTCCAGTACCGCATGACGCTGCCGCTTAATTAGGACCTTTGCCATGCCCCAGATTACCAATCCCATCCTGCCCGGCTTCAATCCGGACCCCTCGATCCTGCGCGTCGGCGACGATTATTACATCGCCACTTCGACCTTCGAGTGGTTCCCGGGCGTGCAGATCCACCACAGCAAGGACCTGGCCAATTGGGAGCTGGTCACCCGACCCCTGACCCGCAAGAGCCAGCTCGACATGCGCGGCGACCCCGACAGCTGCGGCGTCTGGGCCCCTTGCCTCAGCCATGACGGCGAGAAATTCTGGCTGGTCTATACCGACGTCAAGCGCAAGGACGGCTCGTTCAAGGATGCGCATAACTACATCGTCTGGGCCGACACGATCGAAGGTCCGTGGTCGGACCCGGTCTATGTGAATTCGTCAGGCTTTGATCCGAGCCTGTTCCACGATGATGACGGCAAGAAGTGGTTCGTCAACATGATGTGGGACCATCGCCGCCGCCCGCTGCTATTTGCCGGCATTGCGCTGCAACAATTCGATCCCGTCGCCGGCAAGCTGGTCGGCCCGCGCACCAATATCTATCAGGGCACCGACCTCAAGCTGGTCGAGGGTCCCCATCTCTATAAGCGGAACGGCTGGTACTACCTGCTGACGGCGGAGGGCGGCACGGCCTATGAGCATGCCTGCACCTTTGCCCGCTCGCGCACCATCGATGGGCAATACGAAACCCATCCCGACAAGCACATTCTGACCTCCAAGGACGCGCCGTTCGCCGCCATCCAGCGCGCCGGCCATGGCGACCTGGTGGAGACGCCCGAGGGCAAGACCTATCTCGTGCATCTGGGTGGCCGCCCGACGACGCAGGAGCGCCGCTGCGTTCTGGGTCGCGAAACCTCGATCCAGGAAGCCTATTGGGGCGAGGACGACTGGCTTTACGTCAAGAACGGCCCTGTGCCGTCGCTGCATGTCGAGGTGCCCGGTACGCGCGACGAGGCCAGATACTGGGCCGAGCAGCGCTATGGCTTCGACAATGGCCTACCCATCGATTTCCAGTGGCTGCGCACGCCCGAGACCGAGCGGATATTCTCGACCGATGGCGGCAAACTGCGCCTGTTCGGCCGCGAATCGATCGGCTCCTGGTTCGAGCAGGCGCTGGTGGCGCGGCGGCAGACGCATTTCTCCTACGACGCCGAGACGGTGATCGACTTCTCGCCCACCGATGAGCGCCAGTTTGCCGGCCTGACGGCCTATTACAGCCGCTACAACTTCTTTTACCTGACCGTCACGGCCCATGCCGATGGCCAGCGCGAGCTGCTGCTGATGAGTTCGGAAGTGAGCTGGCCCGACGGTAACCTGAAGTTCCCTTCAGCTCCGGTGAGCATTCCCAACCAGGGCAAGGTCAAGCTGGCGCTCGAAATCCGCGGCCCCAGGCTGCAGTTCTTCTATGCGCTGGAAGGCCAGGCTTTGCAGCCGATCGGGCCGGTGCTCGATGCCTCGATCCTCTCGGATGAATGCGGCGGTCACCAGGCCCATGGCAGCTTTACCGGCGCCTTTGTCGGCGTTGCCGCCAGCGACCTCAACGGCACGGCGCTGCCGGCCGACTTCGATTATTTCGTCTATCGGCCGGTCAAGCATGAAACGGACCGGTACGAGGTCTGAGGGGCTCGCCCCAAACGCGATCGTCATCCTCGGGCTTGACCCGAGGACACTTCACTTGATGAGCGTCCAGTAAGTGCAGAGCCCTCGGGTCAAGCCCGAGGGTGACGCTCAGTGGCCATGGCGCCATCACCCTCATCACAATCCACCGATCCATAGCGACAATCGGTCGCAGGCAGGGTAATCTAGCTGCGTTACGGTCGCGAAATTCGCACCGAACGCCTGGGGCAGCGCTCGCTCGGATTTCGGGACCTCCTGCAGCGGAGACCCACGGCCATGTCCAATTTTCACGTCATAGCCGGCGCCGGCGCCAAGCTGGATATGCCTGTCATCCGCACCATCCAGGTGGCGGACCTGTTCGATGCCCTGCGTCAGGGTGTTGCCGACTTTTGGGACAAGCCCAGCCATTACGTCATGCTGGTGCTGATCTACCCCATTGTCGGCATCGTGCTGACGGTGTGGATGAACGGCTATCACACGTGGCCGCTGCTCTATCCGCTGGTGGGCGGCTTTGCCCTGATCGGTCCCTTTGCCGCGCTTGGCCTCTATGAAATTTCGCGCCGGCGCGAACAGGGCCTCGACACGTCCTGGTCGCATGCCTTCGAGGTGCTGCGCTCGCCCGCCATCGGCTCGATCGCGGCCCTGGGCATCATGCTGCTTGCCCTCTTCACCTTGTGGCTGACGGCCGCGCAGACGCTCTATGAAAGCCTCTTCGGCTCGTCGACGCCGCAGAAGCTGGATGGGCTCATGGCCCAGGTCTTCGGCGAGCCCGGCGGCATGACGCTGCTGATCGTGGGCACCATGCTGGGCGCGCTGTTTGCGCTGGTGACGCTCTGCACCACGGTCATCGCCTTTCCGCTGCTGCTCGATCGCGATGTCGGCGCTTTCGTCGCCATCGAAACCTCGTTCCGCGCCGTCATGGCCAATCCGCTCCCCATGCTGACCTGGGGCGCGATTGTCGGCCTTGGCCTGTTCCTGGGCTCGCTGCCGCTGTTTGTGGGCCTCGCCGTGGTGATCCCCGTTTTCGGCCACGCCACCTGGCACCTCTACCGCAAGGTGGTCGAACCGGCCTCGTCCATCCGGGGGATGTAGCAGCCGCGCCGCGAGTCGCAGTGAACCGGGGGTAACGACCCTCACTGGTTGGATTTCCACCCCAAAACCCATATGGTCTCGGCTTTCTTGCCGAGACCCCTAGCCCGATGGATATCACGCCGATCGAACCCGCCCAGAACCCGGCTTTGACGCCGATGATGGCGCAGTATTTCGAGATCAAGGCGGTCAATCCGGGCTACCTGCTGTTCTATCGCATGGGCGATTTCTACGAGCTCTTCTTCGAGGATGCCGAGATCGCCAGCGCGGCGCTGGGCATCGTGCTCACCAAGCGCGGCAAGCATCTGGGCCAGGATATCGGCATGTGCGGCGTGCCCATCCACGCGGCCAATGACTATCTCAACAAGCTGATCCGGCTGGGCCATCGCGTCGCCATCTGCGAGCAGGTGGAGGACCCCAAGGAGGCCAAGAAGCGCGGCGCCAAATCGGTGGTGAAGCGTGACGTGGTCCGCCTGATCACCTCGGGCACGCTGACCGAGGACGATCACCTCGACGCTCGCGCCTCCAACTTTCTTGCCGCGCTGTCCATGGTGCGGCACGGCGGGACCGACTTTGCGCTGGCCTGGGCCGATGTCTCGACCGGCGAGACCTTTACCGCCGATCTCGGCGCCGACCAGTTGCAGGATGAACTGGCGCGCATCGATCCGGCTGAATTGCTGCTGACCGAAGCGACGCGGGCCCACCTGGCCGAGCGGCACCTGCTGGCGCCCGCCTGGGCCGCCATCACCCATATCGTGCCGCCGCAGAGTTTCGACAGCGAGCAGGCGACGACCAGCCTTCGTGACGCCCTGCCGGGGGGAGCATTCGACCCCACCGCCCTGTCCCGCGCCGCCCGTGCCGCCCTGGGCGCGGTCTTTGCCTATGTGCGTGAGGCGCAGAAGGGCATCGGCGTCGCCCTGCGCGCCCCGCTTGCCGATGGTGCCACGCGGCGCCTGGCCATCGACCAGGCCACCCGCGCCAGCCTCGAACTGCACCAGACCCAGCGTGGCCAGACCAGGGGCTCGCTGCGCCAGGTGATCGACCTTACGGTCACCGCACCCGGCTCGCGCCTGCTCTCGGCCCGCCTCGCCGCGCCCCTGGCCGATGCGGCTGCGATCAACGAGCGGCTTGATGCGGTGGGGCTTCTGGTCAACGACACCATGCTGACCGGCAGGTTGCGCGCCGATCTCAAGGCGGTGCCGGACCTTGCGCGCGCCCTGACCCGGCTGGCGCTCGATCGGGGTGGTCCGCGCGACCTGGCTGCGATCGGCAAGGCGGTCAGCGCTGCCTCGGCTTTGGCCCGGCATTTTGATCGTCTCGACGACATCCCCCCTGTGCTGGCCCGCCTGGCGCAGACGCTGGCTTCAGCGCCGCTGCCGCTGGCGTCCGAGCTGGCTTTGGCGCTCGATGACGAGCTGCCGCTGCTCGCCCGCGACGGGGGCTTCGTCCGCAAGGGTTACGATCGGGCGCTGGACGACGAACGGGCGCTGGCCAGCGAAACCCGCGCCGTGGTTGCGGCCCTGCAGGCCCGGCTGATCGAGGAAACCGACGTTCGCTCGCTCAAGATCCGGCACAATGGCGTGCTCGGCTATTTCGTCGAGGTTCCCGCCGGCCATGGCACACGGCTGCTCGAGGAGCCGCACCGCCAGACCTTTATCCACCGCATGACCATGGCCAATGCCATGCGCTTCACCACGACCGAACTGGCCGAGCTCGAGGGCCGCATCGCCCGCGCGCATGAGGCGGCGCTGGAAATCGAGCTCAAGGTCTTTGCCAGCCTGCGCTATGACGTATTGAGCCGCACCGAAGCCCTGCGCGACCTCGCCGATGCGCTGGCCGAACTCGATGTCACCGCTGCCCTCGCCCATCTGGCAGCGACGCGCAGCTATACCAGGCCTGACATCGACAATTCGCTGGCCTTCAAAATCGTCGGCGGGCGCCACCCTGTCGTCGAAGACATGGTCATGGCAGAGGGCCAGAGCTTTGTCGCCAACGATGCCGATCTCAGTGGCGACGACGCCATTGGCGGGGGCCGGCTGTGGCTGGTGACCGGCCCCAATATGGGCGGTAAATCCACCTTCCTGCGGCAGAATGCGCTGATTGCCATCCTGGCGCAGATGGGCAGCTTCGTGCCGGCCACGTCGGCCCATATCGGGGTGGTCGACCGCGTGTTCTCGCGCGTCGGCGCCAGCGACGATATCGCCCATGGCCGCTCGACCTTCATGGTCGAAATGGTCGAGACCTCAGCCATCCTCAACCGCGCCACGCGGCGCAGCCTTGTCGTGCTCGACGAGATCGGGCGCGGTACGGCGACCTTTGATGGCCTCTCCATCGCCTGGGCGGCGGTCGAGGCCCTGCACGAAACCACCGGTTGCCGGGCGCTGTTTGCCACCCATTTCCATGAGCTCACCAGCCTTGCCAAGACCCTGACCCGGGTCAGCAATGTCACCATGAAGGTGCGCGAGTGGGAGGGCGAGGTGGTGTTCCTGCACGAGGTTGGCCCCGGCGCCGCCGATCGGTCCTATGGCATTCAGGTGGCGCGGCTGGCCGGCCTGCCCGAGCCGGTGCTGGCGCGCGCTCGCCAGGTTTTGACCGTGCTCGAACAGCGCTCGGCCGGTACGGCCTCTTCCAGCCAGAAAGCCAGCGTGCTAGACGATCTGCCACTTTTCGCCCATCAACCGGCTTCACGCCCCGTTGAGAAAGACCCGGTACATATTGCGCTCGACGCCGTCAGACCGGACGAAATGACCCCCAAGCAAGCGATCGACCTGCTCTACGAGTTGAAGAAAATCCGCGATGATGCTCGCCGAAGCTGAGGCAAAGCCGCGAAAACCGCTATTCACCCTCAAGTCCGCCGAGACCATTTTCGGCGAGCTCGAGGCGGTGATCGGTGAGGAAGCGCCCAAATCCTCGACCGCGCGGGCTGCCGTCCTGGCGCATATCCGCAAGACCCTGGCCGAGGCGCGCAAGCAGGCCGAGGCCGAGCTGCTGGCATCGGGCAAGGGCACCCGCTGCGCCCAGAACCTGAGTGCGGCGCAGGACGAAATCATCGCTGCCGTCCATATGTTTGCTGTCCGGCGGGTCTATCCGGTGGACAATCCCAGCGGCGCCGAGGCCATTGCGCTGTCGGCCGTGGGCGGCTATGGCCGTGGCACCCTGGCGCCGGGTTCGGACATCGATCTGCTGTTCATCCTGCCCTATAAGCAGACGCCCTGGGGCGAGCAGGTCACCGAGTATATCCTCTATATGCTCTGGGATCTCGGCCAGAAGGTCGGCCATGCCGTCCGCTCGGTCGATGAATGCCTGCGCATGGCGCGCGCCGACATGACCGTGCGCACCGCCACGCTCGAAGCCCGCTTCGTCACCGGCGACCGCACGCTGTTCGACAATCTCGTCTCGCGTTTCGAGACCGAGATCATGCCGCGCACCGGCCCCGAATTCATCGCCGCCAAGATGGCCGAGCGCGACGAACGCCACAAGCAGATGGGCAATACCCGCTATGTGGTCGAGCCCAATATCAAGGACGGCAAGGGCGGGCTGCGCGACCTCAACACGCTGTTCTGGATCGGCAAGTACTTCTACCAGGTCAAGACCAGCCATGAGCTGGTCGGCAAGGGCGTCCTCTCGGCGGCCGAATACCGGCTATTCTATCGCGCCGAGGATTTCCTCTGGGCGGTGCGCTGCCACCTGCATTTCGTCACCGGCCGCGCCGAGGAAAAGCTGACCTTCGACGTGCAGCCCGAGCTGGCCGAGCGCATGGGCTATGCCCAGCGCGTCGGCATGCTGGGCGTCGAGCGCTTCATGAAGCGCTATTTCCTCGTCGCCAAGGATGTGGGCGACCTGACGCGCATCATCTGCGCCAGCCTCGAATTCAACCACGCCAAGGACATGGACCTGGTCGGCCGGGTGCTGGCCCCCTTCCGCTCGGGAAAGTCCAGGATCAAGGGCGAGACCGATTTCGTGCTCGATACCGGCCGGCTCAACATTGCCAGCCCGGATGTGTTCGAGAAGGAACCGCGCAACCTGATCAAGATGTTCCTGGTTGCCGGGCGCGAACAGCTGCTGTTCCACCCCGATGCGATCAAGGAAATCACCCGCTCGCTGCGCCTGATCGACAACCGGCTGCGGACCGATCAGCAGGCCAACGACTATTTCCTGACCATACTGACGGCGCCGCAATCGGTCGAGCGCATCCTGCGCCAGATGAACGAGAGCGGCGTGCTCGGCCGCTTCGTGCCCGATTTCGGCAAGATCGTCGCGCTGATGCAGTTCAACATGTACCACCACTATACGGTGGACGAGCACCTGATCCGCTCGGTCGGCGTCATGGCCGATATCGCCAATGGCGGCCTGCGCGACCAGCTGCCGCTGACCCACGAATTGCTGCCCCAGCTCAACGACACACGCCTGCTCTATGTGGCGCTGTTCCTGCACGACATCGCCAAGGGCCGGCCGGAGGATCATTCCATCGCCGGCGCCCGCATTGCCAGAAGGCTCTGTCCGCGCTTCGGCCTCTCGGCCGCGGAAACCGACACCGTGTCCTGGCTGATCGAATATCACCTGCTGATGAGCGAGATCGCCCAGGCGCGCGATATCCAGGATCCTGAAACCGCCCGGGCCTTTGCCGACGTGGTGCAGTCGCCTCAGCGCCTGGCGCTGCTGATGATCCTCACGGCCTGTGACATCCGCGCTGTGGGGCCGGGTGTGTGGACGGGCTGGAAGGGCTCGCTGTTGCGCGCCCTCTA
>CBFGMY010000152.1:0-10232 GCA_965650055.1 uncultured Devosia sp. | reverse complement strand
GACATTGCCGTCGAACAGCGCGCGGGCAAGGCGCCCGGCATTTTCTGGCTCGGCGGCTTCCGCTCCGACATGGCCGGCGGCAAGGCGATGGCGCTCGATGCGCTGGGGGTCGAACAGGGCCTTGCCGTCACCCGCTTCGATTATTCCGGCCATGGCATTTCGGGCGGCGACTTCGATCAGGGCACGATCAGCCGCTGGCTCGAAGAGGCCGAAGCGGTCTTTGCCACCACCAGCGGACCCCAAATCATCGTGGGCTCATCCATGGGTGGCTGGCTGGCGCTGCTGTTGGCGCGCGCCCTGCTGCGGCGCGGCAGCCAGGCCCATGGCCTGGTGCTCATCGCCCCGGCCCCCGACATGACGCACGAACTGATGCTGCCCGACTTCACGCCGGCAGAGCACGAATCGCTGCAGAACAACGGCTATGTCGACCAGCCCAGCCAATATTCGGAAACACCCTATCGCATCACCCGCGCGCTGATCGAGGATGGCGCGCAGCACTTGCTGTTCGGCGGCGTCATCGAAACCGGCTGCCCGGTCACGATCCTGCAGGGCGGGCAGGACCCCGATGTGCCACCCTCCCATGCCATCAAGCTGGTGACGCATATCCTGCATGACCCCGTGACGCTGACGCTGATCCCCGATGGCGACCACCGATTGAGCCGGGACGAGGACCTGACGCGGTTGCGCGACGCGGTGATGAGGATGGTGGAAGGATGAGCCTCTCGGGCGACGGTTAGGCCGTTCTGGCGCCCGTCGCACCCAATTCATTTGCCAGCACCTGCATCAGCTCCGCATTTGGGCAGAACGCCTTCGCATGCGCGACGGCAGTGCCGGCATTGAGCTCGACTTCGCAGCGATGCTTGTGGTCACAACGGCCGCACAGCGAGCTGATCTCCCGCAGCGACGCCGGGCCGCGTGCCGCCAGATCGTCGCGGTCGAAGCCGTGGGCGGCCATCATTCGGGCCGAAAGCGCAGGAGCGGCCTCCCCCCGGGCGATTACGTCGGCCAGCTCATCGACGCCCATACCGACATCGGCGGCGAGGCGCTCGATGTCAACGGCGGCAGAATTTCTCAGAAGCGCGCGATCCTGCTGCACCCGGCGGTACCGGCGCCAGCCCTCGATCAGTCCGTCAAGAATATTCCCGTGATGCTGTGACTCACCCATGTGCCCCTCCTGCGCTGGGTCAATGAATCCACAGGGTCGGGGTTGTCCGCCTTGATCCACATCAAGTCCGCGATGCGGCAGAGCATGGCGCCACTCAGGGCTGGGGTCGCGTCACGAGCTTGGACTTCTGCACCCCGTTGGCGTCAAAGTTCTCCGGTGCCAGCCAGCGCTCATACTCCGCCCGCATCGCCGGCCATTCACCGTCCAGGATCGAAAACCAGGCGGTGTCGCGGCTGATGCCCTTGATGATCATGTCCTGCCGGAACACGCCTTCGAACTGGAAGCCGAAGCGCGTCGCGGCGGCCTTGCTGGGTTCGTTGCGGTCATTGCACTTCCACTCGAAGCGGCGATAGCCCAGGTCGTCGAAGGCATGCCGCGCGAAGAGGAACAAAGCCTCGGTCGCCAAAGGCGTCCGTGCCATGGGCAGGCCCCAATAGATGCCGCCAATCTCGATCGAGCCGTGTTCAGGACGGATGCGCATCCAGCCCTGCTGGCCGACGGCCTTGCCGCTTGCCTTGTCGACGACAGCGACATAGAGCGGATCGGCCTGCGTTTGGGCCTGCTCGATCCGCGCCTGCATTTCCACCAGGCTCCCCGGCGCATGGGTGAACAGCCAGCGATAGCGCTCAACGCCGCCCGGCATGGTCGAGACCGCAAAGAGGTCGGCGGCATGCTCGGGTGCCAGCGGCTCAAGGCGCACATAGCGTCCCTCGAGAAGTGTGCGCTTCGGGGCGGACTTGGCGGGCTGTGGCGCGCTCATGCTTGTTCCTTGTCGAGAATCGAGGCGAGCCCTTCCCGGTAGGTCGGGTAGAGCAATTGGATACCCAGCGCCTGCTTGATGGCGGCGTTGGAGACGCGCTTGTTGTCGGCATAGAAGCTGCGCTGCATCGGCGTCATCGGGGCGGTTTCATAGGGCAGCTCCGGCGGCGGCTCGACTCCGAGCATCGCCGCGGCGTGGGCGATCACGTCCTGGGGTGGCGTGGGTTCGTCATCGCCAAGATTATAGGTGCCATCGAGCCGCGCCGCTGCCGCCAGCGCCGTCACCCGGCCGATATCCTCGACATGGATGCGGTTGAACACCTGCCCCGGCTTGACCACGCGCCGCGACGTGCCGTCCCGCAGTTTGTCGAAGGTCGAGCGGCCCGGTCCATAGATGCCGGCCAGTCGCAAAATGGTCAGCGGCACGCCTCGCTGCGCCGCGTAGTCGCGCCAGACCTGTTCGGCCAGCACCCGGCGGTCGCTGCGCTCATTGCGCGGCACCAGCGGGGCCGTCTCGTCGATCCAGGCGCCGCCGAAATCCCCGTAGACGCCGACTGTGGAATAATAGCAGAGCCATTGCAGGTCCGGCGCCGCGTCGAGATCGGCACGATGCTGCAGCAAAGCGGGGTCGCCATCGCTGCCCGGCGCGATCGAGAAGATCACATGGCTGGCCTTGCGCAGATCGGGCCCGAGCGTGGTGCCGGGCGCCGTACCGTCAAAGACATGCGCTGACAGACCCTTGGCTCTGAGGTGCTGTGCCTTTTCGGCGCTACGAACTGTGCCCCCTATGTCCGCATATTGGCCCGATGTGAGCATGCGCATCGAGGCTGCTGTGGATGAAAATCCCAGTCCGAAGAAGAAGGCGCGCATCAGATATCCCCGGTCCATTCGGCCGCCACCGAGCTATCGCTTTCCCGGGGCAGATAGGCAAGGCTGAGATCGCCGGCCCGCTCCGGCGCCAATCGCCGCAGCGCCCAGATCGCCGCGCCGCGCACCACCGGGTCGTCAGCATCGAGCCGCGCCTCGACCAGCGGAATGAGGTCAGGATTGCCCGAATTGCCGATGGCGATCAAGACGTTACGCAGGAAACGCGCCAGCCCGATGCGCTTTATCGGCGAGCCGGCAAACAGGGTCCGGAACCCGGCATCGTCGAGTTGCACCAGGTCGGCCAGCGCCGGCCGCTCGAACTCCTGCCGCGCCCGCAGCCTCGCCTCGCGACTGACCGAGGCGAACTTGTTCCACGGGCACACCGCCAGGCAATCGTCGCAGCCATAGATGCGGTTGCCCATCGGCGCCCGAAACTCCAATGGAATCGGGCCCTTATGCTCGACGGTGAGATAGGCGAGGCACCGCCTTGCATCGAGCTGGAAGGGTGCGGGGAAGGCATTGGTGGGGCAGATATCAAGGCAGCGCGTGCAGCTGCCGCAGCTTTCCTCATGAGACTTATCCCCGGGCAGCTCGGCCGAGGTTAGAATGGCGCCGAGGAACAGCCAGGAGCCGAATTCGCGACTGACCAGCACGGTATGCTTGCCCTGCCAGCCGAGCCCCGCCGCTTCGGCCAGCGGCTTTTCCATCAGCGGCGCGGTATCGACGAACACCTTGACCTCGGCGCCGGAACGCCTCGCAAGCAGGCCGGCGATTTCCTTGAGCTTGCCCTTGATGATCTCGTGATAGTCGCGATTGCGCGCATAGACCGAGATCGTACCCAGCGAGCGCTCGCCCAGGATGGCCAGCGGATCGGTCTCGGGGCCGTAATTGATGCCGAGCACGATCACCGATTTCGCCTCGGGCCACATGCCCCTGGGGCTTGCCCGCCGCTCTGCTGCCTCCTCCATCCAGTCCATGTCGCCATGCCAGCCAGCGGCCAGGGCGGCATTGAGCTTTTCGGGCAGGTCGGGACGCGCATCGGCCGGGGCGATGCCGAAGCTGTCAAAGCCCAGCGCTGCCGCGCGACTGCGCAGTTCGGCGACGAGTTTTTCCGAGGGAGTTGTCAACGCCGGGAAATATCGTGCTCAAGCAGCTGGCGAATGTAACGCGTGTAGGGGATGCCCTGCTCCTTGGCCCTGGTTTTCACGGCGTCGAGCAGAGCTTCCGGCAGTCGCATGTTCAACTGCGCGGCCTTTGGGCTGAACTCAAACTTGACTGGCTTGAACTGACTGAAATCGAGATCCGAGAGATCCTGTTCGAGAAACGCCTCGGCCTCTTCATCCGTCTTAAAGTGAGGGACCTGCTTGCTCATAGCGCTCAATTTCCTTGGCATGCATATACCGGGCACTGATCGGTCGCACCAAGGTCCGTCCGTCGCGTTGCCTGATGCTGAAGACCACAAATATCGGCCTGCCCGTCGTCGATCGGCCTACTGCCAGTTGCCGCTCCTCGGCGTTGGAATGCCTCCGATCCGGAGCGACTTGGATCACCGTGCGGAACAAGGCCTCGATTTCTTCGATGGAAAGGCCGTGCTTCTGGCACTTGGCCAGATTGCCTTCATCCCAATCGAAGCCATCGATTTCCATTTTATCTATACTTTTGTATATACAAAATCAAGCCTAGAAATCGAGATCGGCATAGCCCTTTTGCGGTGGCATGGCCACGACGCGGTCGTTGAGCAGGGTGCGGAAGGCTGGACGGGACTTGATGCGGGAATACCAGTCGCGGGTTTCCCCTGCCTTGCCCCAGTCGATGTCGCCCAGATAGTCGAGCGTCGACAGATGCGCCGCCAGGGCAAAATCGGCCAGGGTCAGCGTGTCGCCGGCCAGCCACGAACGATTGGCGAAGAGCCAGTTGAAATAGAGCATGTGCTCGTTGAGGTTGGTCTTGGCCACGCGGAGCACCGACGGCTCGGGGGTCGCCCCACGCTGGTCGCGCTTGACGATCTTTTCCTCGAGCACGTAGCGGGTCACTTCGTCGTTGAGCTTTGATATCACCCACTCGATCATCCGCCACATTTCGGCGCGGGCCCCCGGCTCGACGGGGATCAAGCCGGTGACGACGCTGGGCGTATAGAGATCCTCGATGGTGTGGATATTGGCCAGGAGACCGACGATGGGCTGGTCGTCATCACCCAAAAAGATCGGCAATGTGGCGGCCGGGTTGATTTCCAGCAACTCTGCCGTGCGCAACCAGGGCTTGATCTCCTCCATGTCGAGCGGCACACCGTATTCCGCACACATCAGCCGGATGAGACGCGAAGACGGATCGAGGGGATGGTGCAGCAAGCTGGGCATGTGGACGCTCGTCTCTATTTGAGGCCGCCGCGGTGCGGCTGCTTGGCGCTCGTAACGAACAGCGCTAGAGCTTTGCCCGCTCAATGACCCGTTGGACTGAATTAGGGGATCAAATGAACGCCGATCAAGGTCTTTTTGTGCCGCTTATCCTCGGAATTCTCGAAGGCCTTACCGAATTCCTGCCTGTCAGTTCCACCGGACACCTGCTGCTGGCGGGCCATTTCTTTGGATTGACCCAGCCCGACACCTTCATCGTGCTCATCCAGCTCGGGGCCATCCTGGCTGTGATCACCGTGTATTTCGCCAAGCTGGCCATGCTGATCCGCGATGCGCTGACCGGCAAGGTCTATGCCTGGCGCTTCGCGCTTTCGGTGATCCTGGCCTGCCTGCCGGCGGTGGCGGCGGGCGTGTTGCTGCGGGATTTCATCCAGGGCGATCTATGGGATTCGGCGGCGCTGATCTGCTGGACGCTGCTGATCGGCGGGGGGATCCTGCTCGTCGTCGACCGGCTGCCGCTCAAGCCGAAATATGACGACATCTACCAGTTCCCCTGGCACCTGGCGCTCATTGTCGGGCTGTTCCAGATGCTGAGCCTGGTGCCGGGCGTATCGCGCTCGGGCTCGACGGTGGTGGCCGGCATGCTGTTTGGTGCCTCCAAGCGCGCCGCGGCGGAGTTCACCTTCTTCATCGCCCTGCCCATCATGGTTGGCGCCTTTGGCTACGATCTCTACAAGAGCCGCGACCTGATCGACACCTCGATCGCCCTCAATGTCGGCATCGGCTTTGCCGCCGCCTTCATCGTCGGCGCGCTGGTGGTGCGATACCTCCTGGGCTTTGTCAGCAAATACGGCTTTGCGCCCTTCGCCTGGTGGCGCATTGCGGTCGGCGTGGCCGGACTTGTGGCAATCTACGCCTTCGGTCGCTGAGGCGGTCCTTCACCTCTCCCCCAGGGAGAGGTGAGAAAAGACTATTGCTCGAGCGGCTTGTAGGTCGCCGGGATGGAGAAGAAGGCGCGCGGAATTTCCACGTCCTTCTCCACATCATAAAGCGAAAAGGTCAGCTCGGCGCCCGATGGCTCGACCAGGCTCCATTGCGCCAGTTCCTTGGTGTCGGTGTCAAAGATCAGCGATACCTGCACAGTGCCGGCCACGGTCTCGTCGATCACGGTGATGGACATGTAGCCGTCCGAGCTGGTGACACCGACGACATTGGCATTGAGCAGGTCGATCTTGTCGCCCAGGAACTGCCGCAGCGGGATCGAATCCTGCGGGTAGGCGTAATAGGTCTCGTCGCGCCGATTGAGCACGTAGAAGCCGCGCCCGATCGAGACGATTTCCTCGCGGCTGGGGGGGGCGTAGCGGAACGCGATCTTGTCGGGCCGCTCGAGGAAGAACGTACCTTCGGTTCGCCCGCCATTGGTGTCGATCTGCAGGAACCGGCCGACCATGGTGCGGATAGCCGAATTGTGGGCGCCGATATCGGCGATGAGCTGCTGCTCCTCGGGCGTCAGCGCCCGGTCGAGCGCCCAGGCGGGCACGCTGAGCGCAAAGGCGGCAGAAAGACCGAGCAGCAAGGCATCGCGGCGAATCATGGAGGATGGTCCCCGACTATTGGTTGGTTGTAGGCTAACCTAGAAAGCAATTGCGGCAACAGGTGGTTCCCGCCGTTCAGCTGCCGTACAGCAATGCCATGAGGGAGAGACGGATGGCGCGATGGAAATGGGTTGGTTTGGCGATGCTGGCGGGGACCGTGCCGGCCATGGCGGCGCTGCCGCCGCACTACCAGCGGCAGAACGAACTCGAAGCCATTATCGAGCATGTGGTCGAGGAATTCGGCATCGACCACCCCATCGATTCCATCGTGATGAAGGACACCGACTTCTATGACGTCATCAGCGGCAAATGCCGCATGGAGGTGGTGATCGTCGACGTTCCACCGGCCGCCGGGGCCGAGCCCATGGTCGGCCCGCGCCAGTTCGCCGTGGAATCCGGGCCGCTGGTCTGCGAGTAGCTCGCTAGGCCGATCGGGCAGGAAGAGTACCCCCACCTAACCTCCTGCTGAAACTGGTGAGGAATCTGGCTGGCGGGTGCCGGGATTGTGCCCAAAAACAAAAGCCCCGGCGCTGAGGCCGGGGCTTGGATTTGCTGATGCCTGTCGGCGCTAATACCCGTCGCTGTTATTGCCGACCAAAATCTCGCGCTTGCCGGCATGGTTGGCCTGGCTGATGACGCCTTCGCGTTCCATGCGTTCGATCAGCGTCGCCGCCTTGTTGTAGCCCACGCCAAGGCGGCGCTGCACATAGGAGGTCGAGGCCTTCTTGTCTGACAGCACGATATGGACGGCCTTGTCGTAGAGCTCGTCGCCCGAGCCCCCATTGGAGGTTTCGCCGAAGGCTTCCTCGCCGAAGCCGCCGCCTTCGTCCTCTTCCTCGGTGATGGAATCGAGGTAATCCGGCGAGCCCTGCGACTTGAGGTGATTGACCACGGCCTCGACTTCGCTGTCGGCCACGAAGGGGCCGTGCAGGCGCTTGGTGCGGCCGCCGGACGCCATGTAGAGCATGTCGCCATTGCCCAGCAGCTGCTCGGCGCCCTGCTCACCCAGGATGGTGCGGGAGTCGATCTTGGACGTGACCATGAAGGAGATGCGGGTCGGGAAGTTGGCCTTGATCGTGCCGGTGATGACGTCGACCGACGGGCGCTGCGTGGCGGTGATGATATGGATGCCGGCGGCGCGGGCCATCTGGGCCAGGCGCTGGATGGCGCCTTCGATATCCTTGCCGGCCACCATCATCAGGTCGGCCATTTCGTCGACGATGACCACGATATAGGGCAGTGGCTCGAGATCGAATTCTTCGCTCTCAAAGATCGCTTCGCCGGTTTCGCGATCAAAGCCGGTCTGCACCGTGCGGGTGATGACTTCGCCCTTGGCCTTGGATTCGGTGACGCGCTGGTTGAAACCGTCGATATTGCGGACGCCGATCTTGCTCATCTTGCGATAGCGATCTTCCATCTCGCGCACCGCCCACTTGAGCGCCACGACCGCCTTTTGCGGGTCGGTGACGACGGGGGTCAGCAGATGCGGGATGCCGTCATAGATACTGAGTTCCAGCATCTTGGGATCGATCATGATCATGCGGCACTGCTCGGGCGTCATCTGGTAGAGCAGGCTGAGGATGAAGGTGTTAATACCCACCGACTTGCCCGAGCCGGTGGTACCGGCGATGAGCAGGTGGGGCATGCGGGCCAGGTCGGCGATGACGGGTTCGCCGCCAATGGTCTTGCCGAGGCAAATGGGCAGCTTGCCCTTCATCTTCTCGAAATCGGACGAAGCCAGCATTTCGCGGAAATAGACGGTCTCGCGAACCTGGTTGGGCAGCTCGATGCCGATGGCATTGCGGCCCGGCACCACGGCGACGCGGGCGGAGATGGCCGACATCGAGCGGGCGATGTCGTCGGCGAGGGAGATGACCCTCGACGACTTGATGCCAGGCGCCGGCTCCAGTTCGAACAGGGTCACAACCGGGCCGGGGCGGACATTGATGATGTCGCCCTTAACGCCAAAGTCACTCAGCACCTCTTCGAGGCGCCGCGCCATGGCTTCGAGCCGTTCCGGCGCGTGCTCGGGCGAGGGCCCGTTATGCTTGGGTTCCGACAACAGGCTCAGCGGCGGCAGTTCGAAGCCACCCGGCTCGTCCAGGAACGAGGCCTGGGCCTCGCGCATGACGCGCTGGCCCTGGGCCGGGCGGGGCGCGGGCGCTGCAACGCGGGGCTTGGCCGGATCGACGGGATGGAAGCGCGAATCGCCGCGCTGGTGATGGTTGGCCGGCGGCGCCGACGGCATCTCGGGCACGAAGGGGATGTCGTCCTCCTCGGCCTCGTCGGGGTAGTCGAGTTCGGTATCGTCATAGCTGGGACGCGCATTGATGCGCGGCGACATTTCGGGCTCGGCAGCGAAGGCCGGCTCGTTCTCGAAGCTGCGCTCGCGGTCGATGGGAGCATGGATGCGGCGCGGCGACGCGGGGGCGACCGAAGGCTCGCGGCGCTCGGCGACGGGGGCATGGCCATCAAGGCTCGGCTCGACCTCGTCGTCACGCCAGGTGGCGGCTTCGGCGGCGCGCCGCTCGGCATGGCTGGCGCGGGCGCGACGGAAGGCGGTGCGCAGCGAATAGCCGGTATGGACCACAGCGCCGAGCACGATATCGACAATGGGGTTGGTTTCCGGCTCGTCGGCTTCGACAGGGGTCGTGACGCCCTTGCGCCCGGCCGCGGCCGGCACGGGCTTGCGCGGGCCAGTCGGTATCGAACTACCCAGACCCATGGCGATCCAGAATGCGGTCACCGCCGGGATGGCGATGATGATGGCGAAGAGCACCGACGTCACGGCCTGCGGCGCTTCGCCGGTGACCAGCGCGGCGAGGGCGATAAAGCCATTGCCGACCAGGCCGCCAAGCCCTGTCGGCAGCGGCCAGCTTGCCGGCATGGCAACGAAGGACAGCACGCCGGCCAGGAGCAGCGTCGCGGCCACCCAGGCGAGGGAGCGCAGGCCCATATGGCTGGGCATGCGGCGGCGGGCAAAGGCCCAGCCCCACAAAGCCGGCGGCACCAGCAGCGCCAGCGCACCGAGCCCGAAGACCTGGAACAGGGCATCGGCGATGGCCGCACCGGGGAAGCCCAGCCAGTTGGCCGGCACCTTCGAGGTGGCATAGGAGAAGCTCGGATCGTCCACCGACCAGGAGGCGAGGGCGACGAGGCACACCGAGACCAGCCCCAGCAGCACCAGGCCAACCACCCGCACTGGAATGCGAATCGCCAAAGCCGGGGGCGGCACGGGGGCCGTTCGGCTGGCGCCGGCGCGGGAGCGCTGCGGCACGGAGCGGATTTCGTCGAGCACGGGCGAGGGAGAACTGGGCATGGGCGAACTCAATACTTGCCCGGCTGAGACCGGGCCCACATTGGCGTCATGCTAGAGCGATCGGGTTAACCCAAGGCTAACCATGGGCTCTTCACCTCTCCCTTCGGGGGAGAGGTCGGCGGCGCAGCCGACGGGTGAGGGGGCCTTTTCTGGCCTCGGCGCTTGGGGAAGGG
>CBFGMY010000151.1:0-10268 GCA_965650055.1 uncultured Devosia sp. | reverse complement strand
CCGGCTGGCCGTATAACCCTCGGCCTCGATGATATCGAGCTGGTCCATCACCACCCGGCCCTTGATCGTGTGCGAACCGATCACGGCCCCTGTGGCCTTCGCCGCCCGGGCGGCGGCACGCAGGATGCGCGCCTCAATCGGGGTGATCCCATCATCGCCGGCGCTGATCTTGATCCAGGCGGCCTTTACGCCCGTATCGCCGACCCCTTCGGTCAGGTCGCGCAGGAATGCCGCCTCGAGCTCGGCCTCGCTGGCCTTGCTCACCCAGTCCGGAATCCAAGGCTCGCGATAATTGCCCGTCGGCACCACGATCGGGAAGTTCGTCGCCTGCGACACGGCAAGATCGAGGTCCACGCGCAGCCCGACGCCACCGGTCGAACACTCGACCAGCGCCGTGATTCCCTGCGCCTTGATCGCCTCGATCTGCGGCGCCATCAGCGCCACCACATCGGCCGCTTCGGCCTGCGCATACCCCGGCTTGTCGGGCGTCCGCAGGTCGACGAACACATGCTCATGCGGCAGGATCATGCCCAGATCCGCCTTGGCCAGCGGCCCGAGCGTGGTGAATAGCTGCTTCATCCGGTCTCCTCCGCCATTCGGCGCGATTTTGTTTTGGTTCCATACCTATAGCGGCAATCGAGCGATTTTGGCACTTGCCGATACGCGCCGTTCTGCGGTGTGTTGCGCAGGCCGCCATCCGTGGAATGCCCATGACCCTGCCTCAAATCTTCGTCTTTCTGACCATCGGGCTCATGATGCTGGCCTTCGTCTGGGGTCGGTGGCGCTACGATGTCGTGGCCGTGGGTGCCCTGCTCGCCGCCATGGCTCTGGGCATCGTGCCGCCGGCCGAGGCGTTCAGCGGCTTCTCCGATGACATCGTGATAATCGTGGGCAGCGCCCTGGTGGTCAGTGCGGCGGTTTCCTATTCCGGCATCATGGAGGCCGCAGTCCGGCGCTTCGCGCCCGGCATCAGCGCGCCGCGCGCCCAGCTCATCCTGCTGGTCGTCGTCGTCACGGTGCTCAGCGCCTTCGTCAAGAATATCGGCGCCTTGGCCATCATGATGCCGATCGCCTTCCAGATGGCCCGCAAATCCGGCGTCTCGCCCTCCCTGTTCCTGATGCCCATGTCGTTCGGCGCGCTGCTAGGCGGGCTGATGACCCAGATCGGTACCTCGCCCAACATCATCGTGTCCCGCATTCGCGAGGAAATGACCGGCCAGCCCTTCGCCATGTTCGACTATACGCCGACCGGGCTGGCGCTTTCGGTGGTTGGCGTCATCTTCCTCAGCCTCTGCTACCGCCTGCTGCCCGAACGACAGCGGCAGGATATCGGCATGGACAGCGCCATCGAGATCAAGAACTACACCACCGAGGCGCGCGTGGCCGAAGAGTCACCCGCCATCGGCAAGACCGTGGCCGAGATTCAGAAAACCGCCGACGGTCGCGCCATGATCATCCGCATTCTCGGCGCTTCGGGGCAGCGGCGGACGCCCCTGCCCGACATGAAGTTGCGGCTCGGCGATATCCTGGTCATCGAAGGCGCTGCCGATGCGCTCGACAATATGGTGACCCAGTCTGGTCTGGTCTTTTCCGAGCGGCGGGGCGCGGCAACCAGGGACGTGGCCAATATGGGCACGATCGAGGCGGTTATCGGGGAAAGCTCGGCCCTGATCGGCGCTACCGCCCAGGAGCTCACACTCTTTGATCGCACGGGCCTCAACCTGCTGGCGGTCAGCCGCCGCGACCAGCGCTTTACCGAGCGCCTGGGGCAGATCCGCTTCCAGAATGGCGACGTCATTCTGCTGCAGGGGCATATGAACCGCCTTCCCGAGCTGCTGCGGGAATGGGACTGCCTGCCGCTGGTCGAGCGCGGCCTGCGGCTGGGCAGCGTCCGCAATGGCCTTATCCCGCTCGCCATCCTGCTCGTCGCCATGGCGGCCACCGCCTTCGGCGTCGTTCCTGTAGCGCCAGCCTTCTTCGCGGCAGCCGTCGCCATGGTGCTGAGCCGCTCGATCCCGCTGCGCGATGTCTATTCGGCGCTCGACGCGCCCATCCTCATCATGCTCGCCTGCCTGATACCGGTGTCGGATTCGCTGCGCAGTTCCGGTGGCACCGATCTCATCGCCAACTGGCTCTCGGCTACCGCCAGCACCATGCCCGGCTGGGGCGCCCTGGCACTCATCATGGTGGCCGCCATGGCCGTGACCCCCTTCCTCAACAATGCGGCAACCGTGCTGGTCATGGCGCCCATCGCGGCCACCTTCGCCACCGATCTGGGCTACGCCCCCGAGGCCTTCCTGCTCGCCGTCGCCATCGGCGCCGGCTGCGATTTCCTGACGCCCATCGGCCACCAATGCAACACTCTGGTCATGGGGCCGGGCGGCTACAAGTTTGGCGACTACTGGCGGCTGGGCGCTCCCCTCTCGATACTCGTCGTGCTGGTGGGGGTACCGGTGCTCATGCTGGTCTGGCCATTCTGATCGGCATAACCCCCAGTCGACCTTTGTCCCCCTTGTGGGGAGGGTCGCGGTGGGGGTAAGCCTCCGCAGACTCGGAACACCGCCATGCACTCCAGCCACACCATTCCCCTGCCCGGTCGCGCGCCGCTGATCCTCGGCCAGGCGCCTGTTGTCATGGGCATCCTCAATGTCACGCCGGACAGCTTCTCCGATGGCGGCCAGCACAACCTGATCGATAGCGCCGTCGCCCATGCCCGGCAGATGATATCAGAGGGCGCCGACATCATCGATATCGGCGGTGAAAGCACCCGCCCCGGCTCGTCGCCCGTTGGCCCGCAGGAAGAACTCGATCGCGTCATGCCGGTCATCGACGCCCTCGTCGCCGCCGGCATGACCGTGCCCATCTCCATCGACACCTACAAACCCCTGGTGGCCGATCAGGCCATCCAGGCGGGCGCCTGCATCATCAACGATGTCCACGGCCTCCAAGGCGCGCCGGAGATGGCAGAGGTCGCGGCCCTGCACCAGGTTCCGGTCATCGCCATGCACTGGCAGAAGGATCGGGACCGCTCCATACCCCTGCTCGACGACATCGTCAGGTATTTTCAAGCCAGTATCGCACGGGCGGAACAGGCGGGGATAAGTCACGAACGCCTGGTCCTCGACCCTGGCTTCGGTTTCGGTAAGACACTGGCTGAGAACTACGCAATCCTGCGGCAACTTGCAGGAATCGGGCAGGCATTCCCCCAGCATGCTTCCGGCTTCCCCGTCCTGGTCGGCACCTCGCGCAAGTCCATGATCGGCAAGCTGCTCGATAACCAGCCCGAGGAGCGCCTGGCCGGGACCATCGCCACCACGGTGCTCGGTTACATCAATGGCGGGCACATCTTCCGCGTCCATGACGTCAGGGCGAACCGCGATGCTCTTCGCGTGGCCCAGGCGACGCTGTATGGTCCGCCCGCGGAAGGGGACAGCAGATGAGCCAGAGCTTCGCGGGCGACCGTATCATACTGAAAGATTTGGGGTTTTATGGCTATCACGGCGTCTTCGCCGAGGAGGCCAAGCTGGGGCAGCGATTCTTCGTCGACCTGGAACTGGGCGCCGACCTGTCCGTCGCCGCCGCCACCGACAACCTCAGCACGGCCATCTCCTACGCCGAAGTCTACGATGTGGTGAAAGCCGCCTTCGAAGGCCAACGCATGAAGCTGCTCGAGGCGCTGGCCCAGAATATCGTCGACGCAATCTTCGATAAATTTCAAGGCGTTGAGTGGGTTGTCATTCGCGTCCGCAAGCCGGAGGCGCCCATTGCCATGGTGCGCGGCGAAGCCGCCATCGAGCTACACCGGCAACGGAAAACACAATGAGTTCAAAGGCCTGGCTGAGTCTTGGGGCCAATCTGGGGGACCCGGCGGCGCAGCTCGCCGAGGCGGTCCGGCGCATTGCGGCGCATCCGAAAATCACGGTCATCGCCCAATCCAGCGTCTTCGCCACCAAGCCTTGGGGCAAGACCGACCAGCCGGACTTTGCCAACATGGCCATCGGTATCGAGACCACGCTCAAGCCCATTGAATTGCTTGATGTTTTGCTCGACGTCGAACTGGCCATGGGCCGGGTGCGCGAAGAGGTCTGGGGGCCTCGGATGATCGATATCGACATGATCGCCTATGACCAGTTCGAGATCAAAACGGCTCGCCTGACCCTGCCCCACCCCTATGCGCATGAGCGTGACTTCGTCCTCGATCCGTTACGACAGATTGCCAAAGATGTGGCCGATTGGGTACTCATGTGCGCCGCCAAGCCACGGTAGCCGTGGCTGGCTCTAGGCCCGCAACGCGTCGAGCACGGCCACGGCCGTATCGAACTCGACCCGGCGCTTGGCGCGCCGTTCGGCAGCTTCCTCGTCCTCGCCCCACTGGCCGATCTGGTAATCCTCGTCGACATGGGCCGCCTTCCACACCTGATCGGGTGAAAAGAGCTGGTGCCACAAGCCCATAGCCAAGAGTCCTGATCCGGTAAGTCCGGTGATCGATACCAGCGCCGTAAGGGTAAAGAGGTTCTCCCCGACAAGCGCCTCAGCGAGCCGATCCAGCGTCGCTTTGGGCTGCGACTGGTGGATGATGCCCATGGTCGGCTGGAACGCTACGCCGAAATGGCGGGCCAGGGCCGTCAGCGCCTTGTCCCATTCCAGTTCCTGCTCGGACACCAGCTCCTGCGGACTCTCGGCGCGATAGAGCATCAGGTCGCTACTGGCGAACTTGACGACTTCCTCGCGGAAAGCCGGGATCATCGCCTCGCCGCTCTCGATTGCCGAATTGATCAGGCGAACCGTCGGCATGGTGGCCGGGTTGATGAACTCCCCCTGCGCGGCCCATTCGGCGGCCATGGCGGTGGCGATGGGTGCCGCCGGGACGATGACCGTCAGCTTCCTGCCCGGCGTGCGCACGGCCCGGCCATCGAGCGTGACGACAAAGCCGCCATCGACGGGTCCGGCCGCGACATCCTTGTAGAAGCGCTTGGGCAGTTCCACCTTGTTGAGGTGCTGGGCCCGGCCATAGCCATCGTCGCGATGCTGGTGTGCTTCCTCGAGCTGGTCACGCATGGGCTTTCTCCTCCAGCAAGGTGTCGATGAGCTCATAAAGCGCATCGAAGCGGTCGACAGTGGCCGTGGCGCCGGCAGCCACCAGGGCCGCCAACGGTTGCATGCCCCAGGCGACGGCGATGGAGCGGACACCGGCGGCACCGGCCATCTGGATGTCGAACACCGCGTCGCCGATCATCAACGTCTCGTCCGGCCCAACCCCGCAGGCCTCCATGGCCGATTGGAGCATGCCGGGATGGGGCTTGGATGGATTGGTGTCGGGCGTCTGCAGGTTGACGAAGTAGTGGGCCATGTCGTTCTGCCCCAGGGTCTTGTCGAGCCCGACACGCCCCTTTCCAGTGGCCACTGCAAGCTGGGTAGCCGGCCGCAGCTTGAGCCGCTCCAGCAACGCCCGCGCGCCATCGAACATGGGCATCTGGCCCGGGAGCGAGGCGGCACTGGCGGCACGGTAGGCGTCGAACAGGGCAGAAATCACCGCAGGATCATCGATGCCGGACACGGCGCTGAGATAGATCGGCAGCGACAGGCCGACATTGGCACGGATCACCTCGTCAGAGGGCGCCGGCAAGCCAACCGCGGCAAATGCCTTGTGCACGCGCGCCGTGATTTCGGCGCCGCTATCGATCAGCGTGCCGTCCATATCGAAGACGACCAGGCTCATGCGCCATCCTCCGGATCGCCGCTGACATCGTAGCGATCGGGGTCAAAGCCCAGAGTCTCGAAGCTCTGCCGCATATGCGGCGGCAAGGGCGCCGAAATATCGAGGCGCTTGCCATTGCGCAGCGGAATGGCGATGCGGCGGGCATGCAGGTGCAGGCCCTCGCTGAGGCCCGGCGCGCCCTGCCAGTTCTCGATATTGAAATAGCGTGGGTCGCCAATGATGGGATTGCCCAGCTGCGCCATGTGGACGCGAAGCTGGTGCGTGCGGCCGGTCACCGGCTTCAGCGTCACCCAAGCAAAGCGCTTGCTGGCGGTATCTGTGGTCGAATAGTAGCTCAGCGAGTGTTGCGCATTCGGCGCGCCGTTGCGCACCACCACCATCTGCTCGCCATCATCAGTGCTCTGGCGCGCCAGGAAGCAGGAAATCTCACCCTGCTGCGGATGCGGATTGCCGGCAACCACGGCCCAGTAAATCTTGCGGGCCGAGCGCGAGCGGAACACGTTGCCGAAATGGCTCGCCGCCTGCTTGGTCTTGGCAACGACGAGACAGCCCGATGTGTCGCGATCAAGCCGATGCACCAGGCGAGGCGCCTCACCCTTGGCATTGGGCAGGCTCCTGAGCATGCCGTCGATATGCCGGCTCTGGCCGCTGCCGCCCTGCACGGCAAGTCCGTGCGGCTTGTTGAAGACGTAGATATCGTCATCCTCATACATGATGAGGCCGCGCAGGAATTCGGCATCGGCGTTGCTGAGCTTGACCGGCTTGACGGTATCGGGATCGTCGATCGGCGGAATGCGCACGGTCTGGCCGCCAACCAGCCGCGTGCTGGTGGTCACCTTGGCCTTGTCGACCTTGACCTCGCCGTTGCGAATGAGCTTCTGCAGGCGTCCGAAGCCGAGCTGGGGGAAATGGGTGGCGAACCAGCGATCAAGACGCATCCCGTCTTCATCGTCATTCACCTGCCGCTGTTGAACGCCACTCATGCCACGCCTCGGGTCACCAAAAGCCCGAGATAAAGCCCAATGAGGCAGAGCACAACCGACAACAGCACATAGGCGCCAGCCGAAAGCCATTCGCCGCGTTCGATGAGCACAATTGTGTCGAGCGAGAAGGACGAGAAGGTGGTGAAACCGCCCAGGATACCGACGGCGACGAACAGGCGCGCATCCTCCTGCCACGGTGGCAGGAAGCGGGCCATGAGGCCGACCAGGAGGCCCATGGCGACGGAGCCGATGATGTTGATGAGCAGGGTGGCCAGCGGGAACGACATCGGCCAGGCGCGGCCGATAACCATGCCCGTGCCGTAGCGCGCCATCGCGCCCAGAGCGCCACCAATGCCGACGAGGAAGAAGGGATACACAGTCGTTCTCCGTAGCACCACCGCCGGGGCGATCGCCTTCTCCCCTTGAGGGAGAAGGTGCCCGAAGGGCGGATGAGGGGTTATGCGCCATCCGCGAGCGCCAAGCATGGGATGACGCAGCACCCCTCACCCTGGCCTTCCGCTGAACGCGTCAGGCCGTCCCTCTCCCTCAAGGGGAGAGGGCGGGCTCCACTCCTTGACTAGTCATTTGCCTCGCCCCGTTTGCTCGCCCGCAGCCGTTCGAAATAGTCGATGCGCTTCTTCAGGTCCCGCTCGAAGCCGCGCTCGACCGGCTCGTAGAATTTCTGCCGACCGATCTTTTCGGGGAAATATTCCTGGCCGGAAAAGGCCTCGGGCGTGTCGTGGTCGTAGATGTAGCCATCGCCATAGCCCGAGCCCTTCATAAGCTTGGTGGGCGCGTTGAGGATGACCATGGGCGGCATGGGCGAGCCGGTCTCCCTGGCGACGCTCATGGTGGCCTTGAAGGCGGTGTAGACGGCATTGGACTTGGGCGCGAGGGCCAGGTGAACCACGACCTGCGCCAGCGCCAGTTCGCCCTCCGGCGAGCCCAGCATCTGATAGGCATCGCGCGCCGCCACCGCCATGGGCAGTGCCTGCGGATCGGCCTCGCCGATATCTTCCGACGCCATGCGGATCAGCCGGCGCGCCAGGAACAGCGGATCCTCGCCAGCCACCAGCATGCGGGCGAAATAGTACAGCGCTGCATCCGGGTCCGAACCGCGGATGGTCTTGTGCAAAGCCGAAATCAGGTTGTAGTGGCCGTCCTGCGCCTTGTCGTAGATCGGCGCGCGGCGCTGCACCACTGTCAGCAGCCCGGCAGCGTCGAGCACCTCACCCGCCTTGGCCGAGGCCAGCACTTCCTCAACAAGCCCCAGCAGGGCACGCCCATCGCCATCGGCCAGGGTCAGCAGTGTCTGGCGCGCCTCTGCCTCGAGCGGCAGGGCCGCGCCAGTCAGTTCCTCAGCGCGTTGCACCAGCTTTTCGAGATCGTCGAGGCCCAGCGATTCAAAGCGCAGCACCTGGCTGCGGGACAGCAGAGCCGCGTTGAGTTCGAAGGATGGATTTTCGGTCGTCGCCCCGACCAGCACCACGGTCCCGTCTTCCATCACCGGCAGGAAACCATCCTGCTGCGCGCGGTTGAAGCGGTGGATTTCGTCGACAAACAGCAGCGTACGATGGCCGGAGAGGCGCTGGAAGCGGGCCTTCTCGAACACCTTCTTGAGGTCGGCCACGCCGGAGAACACCGCCGAGATCTGCTCGAACGTATAACCGATCTGGTCGGCCAGCAGCCGCGCCACCGTGGTCTTGCCCGTGCCCGGCGGCCCCCACAGGATCAGCGAACCCAGCCGCCCGCTGGCGATCATGCGCCGCAGCGTGCCATCGGGGCCCAGCAGGTGCGTCTGGCCGATAACCTCGTCGAGCGAACGTGGGCGCAACTGGTCGGCCAGCGGCCGGGCGCGGTCGGTTTCGGCAGGGTCGGCGGCGAAGAGATCGGACATGGGGCTCTTCTAGCCGATTGCCGAAGCCCGTGCCACGCCCTCGTGGATCAAGGCATTCGACAAATCCACCCCACGGGCGCAGGCCGCGAACCCGTTCAGGTAATCGACAGCTTCAATAAACTAGGGTCTAGTCTTTCGGTCACCAGCCAGGGTTTTTCCTATGCTTCCGTCTCGCTTCGCCGCCGTTGCCATCGTCTCGCTGGCATTGGCCCTGCCCGCCACAGCGCAGGAGGAGGCCCTGGGCATTCCCGGGCCGATCGTGTTCGAGGAGACAAGCTTCGACCTGGCCTGGACCAGCCATCCCAGCGAAGCCTACTACAAGCAGGAATATCTGCCTGCCGGCGAGGCCGTGGACAGCTATAACCAGATGTTCATGGTCGACGTGCTGGTCGAGGGAGCCACGCCCGAAAGCGCCGCCGCCGACATGATTGCCGGGCTCAAGGAGCGCCAGGCCAGCGATCCGGTGGTCAATTACGACATGATCGCCAACGAGGCGACCGGCGAGCTCATCCTCGATTTCCTGCTCAGCGACTCCAGCTCCGGGACCGTCATCGTCGAGTGGAACGCCTATCGCTATGTGCCCTATGGCGATGGCCTGATGCTGTTCGCCATCAGCCGCCGCGGCTATGACGACGACGCCTCCGACTTCATCGCGCGGCTGGCCGATTGGCGGACCAGTTCGATCGAGGCGCTGGCGGTGATGGAACTTCCCGAAGTGGTGCTGGACTAGGCTCGAAACGCCCGGAAAACCGGGGCGAAACGGGCGTCACGCCAGCGTCGCAATTTGCGGCCAAATAATCGTTTGCGCGAGGGGGTGCATAGCCCTATATGCAGCGCTCACTTTGGCGCGTTTCCAACGGAAAACCGGGAGCCACTTTTCCTGGAAACGCGTTTACCGTTCCCGCATCCCCAGCCCTGAAAGGCCAGTCGTCAATGACCACCGAGCCGAACCACGTCTATTCGAACACCTCCGCCCTGATTGCGGCGGAAGCGCCGGATTTTCCGGCTTTCCTGTTCTCCGAACGTGAGCTTCACCGGGCGACAAAGGTGTTCAGGAAAGGCTTTGACGGTCTGCTGACCTATGCGGTCAAGTGCAACCCCTCCCCGCACATCATCGCGCAGTTGCATCGCGAAGGCCTCAAGGCATTCGACGTCGCCTCCAATACCGAGATGGAACTGGTGCGCGACCACGCCCCCGGCGCGGTGATGCACTACAACAACCCCATCAAGAACAAGCGCGAAATTATCAGGGCCTACGAGGAATTCGGCGTCCGCTCGTTCACCATCGACCACCCCCAGCAGCTCGACCAGCTGGCTGCCGTGGTGTCGCCGTCGCGCGATGTCGAGGTGACCACGCGCTTCAAGGCCGGCAAGGCGCTCAAATCCTACGACTTCGGCATCAAGTTCGGCGTCATGGAACAGGGCGCAGCCGAAATCGTCACCATGGTCGACCAGATGGGCTATACGCCCAGCCTGTGCTTCCATGTCGGCAGCCAGTGCGAAGATGCCTATGCCTATGAGCGGCACATCGCGGCGGCATCCCGCATCGTCGAGGAATCCAATATCCAGCTCAAGCGCCTCAATATCGGCGGCGGCTATCCGGCCCCCTACCCGACCAGCGAAGCGCCGCCGATGGACTATTATTTCGAGACCATCTCGACCGCGGTCA
>CBFGMY010000150.1:0-10345 GCA_965650055.1 uncultured Devosia sp. | reverse complement strand
CTGACCACGCCCATCGCCGCGCCGGTCAAGCGCATCATCTCCGATGCCGATCTGGCTGGCATCTGGGTGACCAATCCGACGCGGCGGCTGTTCGGCAAGACCGGGCCCACCAAGCTCGATATTGCGGTCTACTATGCCGCCGTCGGCGACTACATGCTGCCGCACCTGTTCAATCGGCCGGTTTCGCTATTCCGTTGCCCCACCGGCAAGCCGCATGACTGCTTCTTCCAGCGCCACCCGTTTACCGGCATGCCAACTACCCTCAAGAGCTTCGAGACGCAGAATTCGGAGGGTGAGAAGCAGACCTATATTTCGGTCGAGGACGCCAAGGGCTACCTGGCCCTGGCGCAATTCGGCGTGGTGGAGTTCCACGCCTGGGGGACACACGCCGCCCATATCGACAAGCCGGACCGGGTGATCTTCGATCTCGATCCGGGCGAGGGCATCGCCTGGCGCGACGTGGTCAACGCCGCCGTGCATCTGCGCGGCGAACTCGAAGGCATGGGGCTGAAGCCCTTCGTCAAGACGTCCGGTGGCAAGGGCGTCCATATCGTCGTGCCGACGACGACCAAACTCACCTGGAAACAGGCCCACGCCGCCTGCGCCACCATCGCGGTGGCACTGGCCAAGACCGGGCGGGATACCTTCACCACCACGATGGGCGAGCAGAACCGCAAGGGCCGCATCTTCATCGACTATCACCGCAACGCCCGGAGCGCGACGGCGGTCGCCGCCTATTCGCTGCGTGCCCGTCCGCACCTGCCAGCCAGTACGCCAATAGACTGGCGTGATCTCGAGTCCATCGACTCTCCCGAGGACCTGAATTACTCTACTCTTCCGGGTTTATTAACCACGGCGGGCGACCCCTGGGCCGACATTAACGAGTCCGCACGGGATCTGACCCCATGACTACTTGTTGTTTGCGATTTGTGTTTGCGTAGGAGGCGACAATGGCACCCAGAGCGAGTTGGAAAGGCCATATCCGGCTGAGCCTGGTCTCATGCGCGGTCAAGATGTTCCCGGCGACCTCGACATCCGAGCGCATCAGCTTCAACCAGCTGCACAAGGATACGCATAACCGTATCAACATGAAGCCGGTCGACCCCGAGCTGGGTCTGGTCGAGCGCGCCGATCTGGTGCGCGGCTACGAATACGAAGACAAGCAATACATCATCATCGAGGATGAAGACCTCGACGCCGTCCGTATCGAATCCAACCACACGCTCAATATCGAGGCCTTTGTCGATGAGAGCGAAGTGGACGTGATCTACCAGGACGCCCCCTATTACCTGGCCCCGGATGGCGCCATGGCCGAGGAAACCTTCGTCGTGCTGCGCGAAGCCATGCGCAGGGCCGGCAAGGTCGCCATTGCGCGCCTCGTGCTGTCGAGCCGCGAACGCGTCGTCACCATCGGCGCCCGCGAAAACGGCATGTTCGTCACCACCCTGCGCAATCCCAACGAGGTGCGCGGCACCGCCGAGTATTTCGGCAATGTCCCGGTCGGCAAGCCCGAGCCCGAAATGCTCGAACTGGCGCAAAAACTCATCGAGCAAAAGGTCACCCATTTCGACCCGAAGGCCTATGAAGACCGCTACGAAGTGGCGCTGATGTCCATGATCAAGGAAAAGCTCAAGGGCCACAAACCAATCATTGCGGCGGCGCCCGAACGCGGCAATGTTATCAACCTGATGGATGCGCTCAAGGCCAGCCTGGGCGAAGCCAAGCCTGCCGCGCCGAGCAGGGCCAAGGCCCCGGCTGCACCCAAGGAATCCGCCGCCAAGGCATCGCTCAAGGCCGCCCTCGAGGCTTCCAAGGCCGCAGCACCAAAGGCGGCAGCAAAGAAGAAAGCCTAAACGATGCGAGCAAGCGGGGAGAGCTACGGCGTTATCGGCGCCCTGCAAGCCTTCCCGCTCCGCCTTGCCACCCGCCGTGTCCAGAGCCTGGGTGGTCGCCTGCACCGCACCATTACCCGCGGCACCACTGCTGCGGTGCTGGGCCGCAAGCTGCTTGCCAGCAAGACGCAGGAAGAGATCGAGAAAGCTGTCGGCAAGGCGCGTGAGAAAGACGTGCCACTGGTCAGCGAAAACGGCTTCCTGCGCCTGCTGCGCAGCCTGCCACCGGTGGCCACGGCCAACATCACCCGCCAGTCCATGCTCGACCAGTCCCGGCTCGATGGCGACACGCTCGACCTGTTGGCGCTGTTCGACGCCTTCGAACACCATGCCGAGCCCTTCTCGTTCCGCGATGTGATCCTCGCCAAGAAATATGCCGGCCTCGTCGCCACAGGCGCCAGCTGGAGCGCCATTGCCCGGTCGGTGCACCAGATCGGGCCGGTGGGGTCGCTGACCGCACTGACACTGCAAGCCGACGGCCCGGCGCGCATCGTGATCAGGGATGCCCATTCGCTCGCCGAACTTGATGGCCAGCGCCTCCTGCCGCTGCCTGAGGTCGAAGAGGATGCCGAGGACTATTTCGGGGCTGCCGAAACGGCCGAAGCCGCGCAGCTTTTCGCCGAGGCGGCCACGCTTTACGAGCATTGCACCGCCATCGACCCGACCGACGCGGTCGCCGCATTCAATTTCGGCAACTGCCTGCGGGCGCTCGGCAATCTCTCAGAAGCCGCCACCGCCTACATCACCGCCATCAAGCGCGACCCCGAATTCGTCGAGGCCTGGTTCAACCATGGCGGCGTGCTGCGCGACATGGGCCGCATCGCAGCGGCGCGCGAGCACCTGGGCAGGGCCGTGGAGATCGACCCCAGCTATGCCGACGCCATCTATAACCTCGCGGCGCTCGAATATGACGCGCACGACCTCGGCGCCGCACGCGGCTGGTGGCTCAAATATCTGGAGCTGGATGGCACATCGGACTGGGCCCGACGCGCGCGGGCGGGCGTTGGGCTGGCCAACCGGATGCTGAACAAGGCGGGGTGAGATTGGGCACGCCCTTGTGGTTCGAGGCGCCGAAGAGGCGCACCTCACCATGAGGGCTGTTGGACCACCGAGCTAAGAGTAGCCCTCATGGTGAGGTGCGAGTTCTTCACGAGCCTCGAACCACGAGGGCGTGGCACAGTTTCATCTGCATGCTACGCTGACACAAAACAGCGGACCGCCCCATGCCCAGCAGCTTCCTCTTCGACGGCCCCGAAGATGCCCGGGTCACCATCCTGCTGGCCCACGGTGCCGGCGCCCCGATGGACTCGGCTTCGATGAACGCCACGACCAAGGCGCTGGCGGCCGAGGGGTTCCGCGTCGCGCGCTTCGAATTCGGCTACATGGCTGGCCGCCGCACCGAGGTGGGCAAGAAACCGCCGCCGCGGGCCGACAAGGTGATGCCCGAATTCATCGCCGCGGTGGATGATCTCGGCCCGACCAGTGGCCCGCTGCTGATCGGCGGCAAGTCGATGGGCGGACGCGTCGCCAGCATGGTCGCCGATGCGCTGTTCGATGCCGGGCGCATCGCGGGGCTCGTCTGCCTGGGCTACCCATTTCACCCGCCAGGCAAGCCCGAGACGCTGCGCACGGCGCATCTGGCCGAACTCAAGACGCCGACCATGATCTTCCACGGCACGCGGGACGAATTCGGCTCGCCCGAGGAAATCGCCGCCTACACGCTGTCGCCGGCGATCACGGTGCAGTTCCTTGAAGACGGGGACCATGACCTCAAACCCCGCAAGGCATTGAGCGGCTTCTCCACCGGCGACCATCTCCAGACGATTGCCCGATCCATCGACGCCTGGATCAAGCGCATCGCGCCGTGAAGATCGCCACCTACAATATCAATGGCATCAACAAGCGCCTGCCCAACCTGATGGCCTGGCTGGCCGATGCAGCGCCCGATGTAGTGTGCCTGCAGGAGCTGAAAGCCACCGACCGGCAGTTTCCCGCCACGGCCCTCGCCGATGCCGGCTATGGCGCGGTGTGGCGCGGGGAAACGAGCTGGAACGGCGTGGCTATCCTTGCCAGGGGCAGCGAGCCGGTGCTCACGCAGGCCGAACTGCCCGGCGACCCTGATGACAAGCAGGCGCGCTATATCGAGGCCGCGGTCAACGGCGTGCTTGTGGCCTGCCTCTATGCACCCAACGGCAACCCGCAGCCCGGGCCGAAATTCGCTTACAAACTGGCCTGGATGGAGCGCTTTCTCACCCACGCGCAGGGACTGTGGGACACCGGCCTGCCGGTCGTGCTGGCAGGGGACTACAATATCGTGCCCGAGCCGCGCGACATCTACCAGACGACATCCTATCGCGATAACGCGCTGGTTCAGCCCGAGAGCCGCGCCCTCTATGCCCAGCTCCTGGCGCAAGGCTGGACGGACGCGATCCGCAAGAAACACCCCGATCAAACCATCTACACGTTCTGGGACTATATGCGGAACCGCTGGCCCCGCGACGCGGGGCTGCGTCTCGACCACCTGCTGCTGAGCAAGTCATTGGCCCGCAAGCTGGTCACAGCCGGCGTCGACCGTGACATCAGGGGCCAGGAAGGCGCCAGCGACCACGCCCCGGCCTGGATCGAATTGCGCGACTAGCCCGGCTCCCACCGCGGCACGGACAAAAGCCCGGTCCAGGACCGGGCTTTTGCAATTGGGAAACGGCAAGCCTTACGGCGCCATCTGCAGATCCTTGGGGCCGTCAAAGTTCGGCTTCGGATCGGGGTTGTTGTTGGGGGCATCCTTGATGTCCTTGGGGCCCTGGAGGCCGCCACCACCGTTGCCGCCACCGCCATTGCCGCTGCCCGAATTGCCGCTGGACGAGGAGGCAGTGTCGTAGGTCGGCAGGCTGCCGATGACGCGGATCACGTCGATCTGGCGCTCGATGCCCGGCCAGTTGCAAGTGGCCTGGCCATCATCGAAATATTCGCAGGCCACCGGGACCGACGGGGTCTGGCAGCTGGCCAGTGCGCCATCGAGGCCGAAGGTGCCGCCATAGTTTTCGCAGCGATATTCGAAGCCTTCGACCGAGCTGCTCATCAGGCGGGTAGCAGCCTGGGTCGGAGCGGTGGCGGCAGCGAGGGCGAGAACGGCGGCGGTCAAGGAGATGGTCAGTGAAAGGGTCTTGGTCATAATCGTTTTCCTCATCTGGCATCCGTTGGGGATGCGCTGGTTTTGATGAGGGCGGTAATAGCGGACCCAATTTCACGCTGGCGTGAACCCGTCGTTTAGGCCCCGTTCATGTGACCGGGGACCAAGGCGCGCCTGACAAAAGGCTTACATCGCACGTTATCATATTGAAATATAAAGCAAAAAATAGACGAGCACCGGAACAACCTACGGCGCCGATCATTCTGGTCTCATCCCATTCAACATGGAGAAATCAGAATGAAGAAATTGCTCATGTGTGTTTCCGCCCTCGCTTTGCTGGGCGCACCTGCAATCTCCTATGCCCAAACCACCGACGCTGACGCCGATGCGGGCGCCGTGGTCGGCGGCACGGCCGGCGGCGCGACCGGCGCCGTGGTCGGCGGCCTCATCTTCGGACCGATCGGCGCCGTCATCGGTGGATTTACCGGCGCCACCATCGGCGCATCGGCTGGCGTTGAAGCCTCTTCGGTCGAATATGTCCGCCTCAACCCCACCGAGCCCGTGGTCCTTGATGGCGATGTCGATGTCGGCTTCGTCATCCCTGCCGAGATCGAGCTCCACGCCATCGAGGGCGACGAAGCGCACGGCTATTTCTACACCAATGACCGCGTCTACTTCGTCAACATGACCGACCGCACGGTGGTCTATTCGCCCGGCGTGGTCGTGGCTGCCACGGTCAACTGATCTGTTCACGGTCGCCCTTCGGGGCGGCCGTCCTTCTTTGCGGGGGCGCGCCAGTAACGAGGAATGTCATGCTAAAGTCCCGACTGCTTGCCGGTGTGGCGCTCGCCACGCTTTGCCTGCCGATCGCCGCCCTGTCCCCTGCTCTGCCTTTGGGCGCCACTGCCGTTCAGGCCCAGTCCGCCAATATCAGCTTCAACCTGTTTTTCGATCAGTTGGAGCCGCATGGCGTCTGGGTGCGGCACGCACGCTACAATTATGTGTTCTGCCCCACCGGCGTCGACGCCAGCTGGCGCCCCTATAGCCACGGCCGCTGGCTGTATCTCGAGGGTCGCGGCTGGTACTTTGCCTCCGATGAACCCTTCGCCTGGGCGACCTATCACTATGGCCGCTGGTTCGCCGACCGCAACCTCGGCTGGTGCTGGGTCCCCGGCACCAAATGGGCTCCGGCCTGGGTCAGCTGGCGGCGCAGCGACGCTGTCGTCGGCTGGGCGCCGCTGCCGCCGGAAAACGATGGCTATGCCATCTCCATCGAAATCTCGCGCCGCGACCTGCCGGCAGGCTATTGGGTCTTCGTGCCCACCGAGCGCTTCGTCGAACCGGACCTGTCGGCCAGCATCGTCATCGGCAGCCAGCAGCCGGACTATTTCGCGCAGACCCAGTTCCTCGGCCCGGTGGTGGTCGAAGGTGACCTGGTCATCAACAACGTGATCGAAGTCAACTACATCGAGCAGGCTACCGGCCAGCAGGTCATCGCCTACCAGCCGGAAACGGCCGCCGACCCGGCCGCCCAGGCGGTTGATGTCGACGCCCAGGCTGTCGTCATCTTCGACCAGGATGTGGCCGAACCGACCCCAGAGGTTGCTCCGCCCGAAGCGGTGGAGGAAACCGAAGCGGCGGCCACCATCGAGACCGAAGGCGGCACGGCCGGCGCGACAGCCGAGCTTCCGGCGGAGACAGAGGCACCGGCTGCCCCACCAGCTGAGGCCCCTGCCGCGCAGCCGGCAACCGAGGCAGCACCCGCCGCCGAAGGTGAGGCGGCCCCGGCCGCGGGCACGGAGGAAGCCGTTCCTGCGACGGACCCCAATACGCCGGCAAGCACGGAACCCGCGGCCGATGAGGAGGCCACGCCTGCAGCCCCTGCTGACGACGAGCTGGTTTGCGCTCCTGAAGTCAGGGTGGACGGCAAATGTCCACCGCTTGCCGATGAAGCGACGCAACCCGAACAGACGCCAGCCGAACCGGCCGAAGCAGCGCCTGCTGCAGCTCCTGAAGCAGCTCCTGCGCCGGAGGCCGAGGCACCAGCCGAGCCCGAGCCGGCGGCCGAGCCAGAGGCAGCGCCTGAGCCCGCGGCAACCACTGAGGCCGAACCGGCCGCAGAAGTAGAGGCGGCGCCTGCCGATGCCGAGGCTGCGCCCGCCAAGAAACCGCTCTGCCCGCCCGAGGTGATGGTGGACGGCAAATGCCCGCCCCTGCCCGACGGGCAACCGGCTCAGCAATAACTCAAAGGGCGGCCAACCAATTGGCCGCCCTTTTCTTATCGACCGGCGGGCGGCGCCCCAACCTTACAGTTGGATAACGCAGCAAGGGATCGTATTTTAACCTTAAATATCAGCCGCTTACGCAACTCGCGCCAAGGCTCGCGCGTTGTCCCGGCAAATCAAGTGGAGGCAACAATGCCCATCGAACGCGAAACAATCATCGAACGCAGCCCGAGCGAAACCGTCGTGGTCGGCGGCGGCAACCCCTTCGGCATTATCGGCGCCATCGTGGCGGCGGTGCTGGCGGTGCTGCTGATCCTGTGGCTGGCCAATGGCGGCATTTCCAGCAATGGCGACAGCGTCAACGTCGATCTGCCCAACGTCACCGTGACCCAGTAGGGCCATCACCCATAACCACGCGCCTGCCCGCTGGCGCCCGGCTTGAGGCATGAACAATCCCATGATCACGCTCATCATGTTTGCCATCTTCATCTCCGCCTCATGCGCCGCCGCCGCGGGCCTTATCGCCAGCGCGCAGAACGCAGCCGAGAGCACCCGATCCATGGTGGGCCTCGATCCAGGCGAACCTCAGGTCTAGCCTGCTTCGATCAGCTCCGATTGACCGGCCAGCGGCAGGCGAAGGGTGACGATCAGCCCGCCGATTTGCGCCCGGCTGAAACTCATGCTGCCGTGATTGATGTCGAGGATCTCGGCGGCAATCGCAAGTCCCAGGCCGGAGCCAGGCAGGGACTCGTCGAGCCGTCGCCCGCGCACCCCCAGCGATTGCAGCTGTTCATGCGGGATACCCGGACCATCGTCGCAGACTTCGACCATGGCCTGTCCGTCCTCGCAGGACGTGCGCACCGTCACCCGGCTCGACGCCCATTTTGCGGCATTCTCCAGCGTGACACCGACCAGTTCCATCAGGTCCTGCCGGTGAATATCGACCCAGCAATCGTCGGTCAGTTCGGCAATCCAGTGCAGGCCCTCGCCCCGCCCGGTCTTCTTGAGCACGGTCAGGGTGCGGATCACTGCCGTATTGAGCGAGGAACGCGCGGCGTGCGACGACGTCCGGACCCGCAAGGCGGCCAGCCGCAGCTGGTAGTCGATGCGCTCGGACATTTCGAAGGTGAGATCCTGCAGCAGGTCGGCGTCGGCGTGTCCGCCCTTCTCGCGGATTCTGTCGGCAATGCCATCGACCGCCGCCAGCGGCGTCTTGAGGCCATGGGCCAGGTCGGCGGCCCGGGCGCGGGCGCGCTCCATCATGGTTTCGCGCGCCTCCAGCAAACCGTTGACCTCCTGCACCAGGGGATTGAGCTCGGAGGGAAACTGGCCCTCAAGGCGCCCGACATCGCCACGCCGCACGGCCTCGATCGCCGTCTTGACGCGACGGATCGGCGCCAGGCCCAGCTTGATCTGCAACCAGGCGGCAAGGATGATAAGGCCCCCCAGCAGCAGCAGCACCCGCGTTACATCGCGGCCGAAGCGCTGCGCCGCCGCATGCATCGGCCCGTGGTCCTGTCCGACCGTGACGAGATAGGCCCGCGAGCCGCCCGCTCCTTCGATCTCCAGCCGTCGGGTCAACAGAATCAGGTGCCGGTTGTCAGGACCGTTGTCGTAGTGGACCGTATTGTCGCCGGCATGGGCATCCAGCACGAAATCCCACAGCGAGCGCGAGCGTGCAATCTCGCCATTGTCGAGCGCTTCGATCTGCCAGTATCGCCCGCCAAAGGGGGTCGCATAGCGCGGATCGGGCAGCGGCACGCTGAGGCTCGGCGTCGCCGTCGTCGGCACGATGACAGCTGCCAGGCGCGATAATGCAGCCTCCATATCCTCCCGGCTCGTGCGCTCGATATTGATGCTGAACAGGTATTGCAGGGCCAGGCCCGCCGCGATCAGGGAGACCGCGACCCAGACGACCGCTAGCCCCATCATGCGCAGCCGCAGGGACCGGAGGGTCAAAATCCATCACCCAGGGCATAGCCGAAGCCGCGCCGGGTCTTGATGACCTCGGGGCCAAGGCGCTTGCGAACCCGCGCCACCAGCACTTCGACGGCATTGGAGTCGCGCTCATAGTCCTGGTTGTAGATATGTTCGGTTATCTCGAGTTGCGAGATCACCTGCCCCCGCCGATGCACGAGGTAGGAGATCAGCTTGAACTCCTGCGGCGTGAGATCCATCGGGGCGCCCTCCTCGGTGACCTCCATGGTGCGCAGGTCGAGGACATATCTGCCAAACGGGATGCGCGAGGTGGCCAGGCCATTGGCACGACGGACCAGGGCCCGCAGCCGGGCGACGATCTCCTGCACATGGAAGGGTTTGACGACATAATCGTCGGCGCCCGCCTCGATGCCGTCGACACGCTCCTCCCATTGTCCCCGGGCCGTGAGGATCAGCACGGGCGTCATCCGGCCGGCGCTGCGCCAGCGCTTGAGGATGGTCAGGCCATCGATCTGCGGCAGCCCGAGATCGAGCACTATAGCGTCGAAGGCTTCGGTATCGCCGCGGAACCAGGCGATCTCCCCGTCCCGCTCCCGCTCGACGCCAAAGCCGGCCTTGCTGAGCGAGCTCTCGAGGGTTTCGGCAATTCGGTTGTCGTCTTCGGCAATCAGCACCCGCATCGCACTGCTCCATGTGTGAGCCAATCGGACGCCACAAGGCACAGGGCCCGCATTGTCACCGGGCGAACCAGACCAGACGGGTGGCGCTTCCTGGCGCCTTCTGCATAGTCCTCCCTTGCTTACAGAACGCTGACAGGGGCCGTCACGGTTCCCTCACGCCAGCCATGCTATGGTCCTGGGTGTTGACGTCCGAGATCCCATGCCGTTCCCGATCGTCAGTGACTTGCGTAACCGGCATCGGCAACAACCGCCCCCGCGTTGTCGATGCCGGCACGCGTTCGGCCGTATCGGCTGAAACCGGTAACCGCCCGCTAGGCCGGCGGGAGTTGATATCCGGGCGTCGACAGCGACAGCGCCATTTCATCGGCATCCATCTCTGCCTCGATCGCTTCGAACAGCGGCGTCGTCATATAGCGTTCGCCGGTATCGGGCAGCATGCACAGGATCACCGAGCCCGGCGCGGCGCGTTCGGCGACCTGG
>CBFGMY010000149.1:0-10552 GCA_965650055.1 uncultured Devosia sp. | reverse complement strand
GTCGGCGTCACCGTCTTCGTCTCGGTCAAGACCAACGAGCATAACGACGCCTGGATGCGCAAATTCTCCGGCGTCATCGACGAGTTTCCCGAAGTGGTCGAATTCTACCGCATGAGCGGCGAGGTCGATTATCTGATGCGCGTCGTCGTGCCCGATATCGGCGCCTATGACGCCTTCTACAAAAAGCTCATCAGCAAGATTAATCTGACCGATGTGAGCTCCGCCTTCGCCATGGGACAGATCAAATACACCACGGCCCTGCCGCTCGACTTCGCCATTGTCGTGGACGACGACAAGTAGGAGGCTGGCTGCCATGTCCGATACGATCGAAACGCAGACGGGGCCCAGATTGCTCGCGCTCGAGCATGTCGGCATGACCTGTTCCGATCTCGATCGAACCATGGCCTTTTATTGCGGCCTGCTCGGTCTCAAGCTGGCCCTGCGCAAGACCAGCCCCAATGGCGAGGTGGTTTTCCTCGATACCGGCGCGGGAATGCTCGAGATTGGCTGTCCGAACGCCGACATCAGCCGGTCGCGCGACGTGCCGCCCCACGAAGCCGGCATCCGCCACGTGACCTTCGCCTTCGAGAATGTGGACGCCATGGTCGCCAGGTTTGCCGCCAACGGCATCGAGCCGGTCGAGGGGCCGCGCCCCGCCTTCTTCAACGAAATGCTCAAACGCATCGTCTTCTTCCGCGACCCCGACGGCATCCTGGTCGAGCTGATCGAACGAGCCGATTGGCGCTAGGCGCCCGGCTGGTCGACTGCGCTGATCGCCGCCGCGATCGTATCGATCATGTTGTGCCGGCCGCCATCGGCCATCACCAGCACCAGCCGCTGCACCGTGTGATCATTGTAGAGGCTCACCATGAAGTCCTCGACACCAAGCGCGCCATAATCCGCGATGGGGATGGCAACGGCCTCGGTCGCCAGCTGCACGCCATCCTGGCCGCACAGCGCCATGATCGCGCCCAGCGCCGGTGACCCAGCCGCCATCTTTGCCCGAAACGCCAGGATATCCTCCGCGCCGGGCGTTGCCGCAAACAGCCGGTCGACATAGGCATCCACCAGCGCAGCCACCAGTCGGGCCTTTCGCGCCGAGAGCGGCGCCATCAGCAGGCCTTGCCACTCGCCTTCGAGATAGTCCCGGTGCGCGCGCAGGCTATCCAAGGTGCTTGCGGAAGAAGTCGAGCGTGCGGGCCGAGGCCTTGGTGCAGGCGGCCTCGTTGAAATTGCTCGCCCGGTCGCTGTTGCAGAAGCCGTGGCCGGCCGGATAGGTGTAGATATCGGCCGCCGCATGCCGCGCTTTCAGCGTCTCGATCTGCTCGAGCGGAATGCCCTTGTCGCTGTCACCGAAATGCATCTCGGTGGGAATGCGCGGCATGAGCTCGATATAGTTGGGCACCCCGCCGCCATAATAGCCCGATGCGGCGCTGAGCCCGATGCCTTCATGCGCCGCAGCCCGCCAACTGACCGCTCCGCCGAAACAATAGCCGGTAATGCCCACCTTGCCGCCGGCGGCAGCCGCCCCAACGGCCGCGCTCACGTCGAGCAGGGCCGTCCTGTGGTCGAATGTCTTCATCAGCTCGCCGATGACGGTAAACTGCTCGGGGCCGTAGTCGTTGCTCTCATAGCCAAACTCAACCCGGTCGAACATGGCCGGGGCCACCGTCAGAAAGCCGTGCCGGGCCCAGCGGTCGACCACGCTGCGGATCCAGTTGTTGAGCCCCCAGACTTCCTGGATCAACACCACGCCGCCGCGCGGCTTGCCCTCCGGCACGGCGCGATAGGCATTGAGGGTGAAGCCGTCGCTGGCCGTCAAGGTGATCCGTTCGCCCATCCTAGCCTCCGGTTACGCTCATATGCCGGCCCAGCGCCGGCTCCGGGCGGGTCCTGTCGATGACGAAGTCATGGCCCTTGGGCTTGATCAGCATCGCGTGGTCCAGGGCGGCGTCCAGTGCGGGCGCCCCGCCATTGCGCAGGGCGTCGCGCAGGTTCACCTGGTCATCCTGCCCCAGGCACAGGAACAATTGCCCGGTCGCCGTCAGGCGCACCCGGTTGCAGCTTTCGCAGAAATTATGGCTCATCGGCGTGATGAAGCCGAGCACCCCGCCGGTTTCGGCCACGTGCACGTAGCGCGCCGGTCCGCCGGTCCGCTTGTCGAGCTTGCTGAGCGTGTAGCGTCGGGCCAGCAGGTCATGCAATTCGCGCAGGGGCAGATAGCTGTCGACCCGGTCGATCCCGACCTCGCCCAGCGGCATGCCCTCGATCAGTGTCAGGCCCATGCCGCGGCCATGCGCCCAGGCCATCATGGGCTCGATTTCGCCGTCGTTGACGCCGCGCATCGCCACCATGTTGATCTTGATGGCGAGTCCCGCCGCCTGCGCGGCATCGATGCCGTCAAGCACGTCCTCGAGCCGTCCGCGCCGGGTGATCGCGCGAAAGCGCTCAGCGTCGAGTGTATCGAGCGACACATTGAGCCGCTTCACACCCGCATCGGCCAGGCCCTGCGCATGCTTGCGCAATTGGCTGCCATTGGTGGTGAGCGTCAGCTCTTCCAGTCCATGCCCGATCTGGCCGCCAAGCGTCGTCACCAGGTCCATGATGTCGCGCCGCACCAGCGGTTCGCCGCCCGTCAGCCGGATCTTGGTCACGCCGCGCGCAATGAATGCCCCGGCGATCGCCTCGATTTCCTCGAAGCTGAGCACATCCCGCTTGGGCAGGAACGTCATGTCCTCGGCCATGCAATAGACGCAGCGGAAGTCGCACCGGTCGGTCACCGAAATGCGCAGGTAGGAAACATGCCGCCCATAGCGGTCGACAAGCGGGCGGGCAGGGGAGGCGGATGCGGTCATGCCGGCAACCTAATCCCGCTCCATGTTTTTTCAAAGCCGCCCACAAACAAAAAGGCCGCCCCAAAAGGCGGCCCCTATCAATTTTGCGCTAGAGGCAAGCTAGCCGGGTCAGGCCGAGGCGAAAATGGCGACAGTCGATAACCGGACCGGAGCGTACCTTCGTACGTGAGGACCGGAAGCGCAGATTGCCGCCATTTGCAGGCCAGCATCACCTGACGGACGCCGGTATTAGTGGTTGACGACGATGAGGGCGCCGACCTGCACGCGATCATAGAGGTCGGTGACGTCGTCATTGGTCAGGCGGATGCAGCCCGACGAGACGGCCTGGCCGATCGACCAAGGCTCGGACGTGCCATGTACGCGGTACAGCGTCGAACCGATATAGAGGGCGCGCGCGCCGAGCGGATTGTTCGGGCCGCCTTCCATATAGGCCGGCAGGTCCGGAACGCGCTTGCGCATCTGCGCCGGCGGCGTCCAGCCGGGCCACTCGGCCTTGCGGGTGATCCGGTGCGTGCCCGACCACGTAAACCCGTCGCGGCCGACGCCGACGCCGTACTTCATGGCCTTGCCGCCTTCGAGCACCAGATAGAGCCGACGCTCGTCGGTCTCGATAACGATCGTGCCAGGCTTGTGGGTCGTCTGGTATTCGACGATTTCCTTGCGGATGGGGCTGCCGCCGCGCGGGCTCGGCGGGGCGATCGTCGCCTCGTCTACCCAACCGCCGGTATTGCGGTCGTAAACCAGCGCAGCCGTGGCAGGCACGACGCTGCTAGCCGACAAGATAATCGACAGCCCGATAGCTATCGTTGACTTGATATTGAACATCTGACGACTTGGCCTCTGGAATAGATGGGCATTCGACTCGCCCATATGACAATTGCGGTTGCTTACGCGTTTTGGGTAATAGCGAAAAGAGGCCTTTGCCCCGGAAACGCCACACTCGCGCCACGTTCGCAAAATTGTGTTGCTGGCAAGTTACAGTTATCGTTCACCAATCCGTGATCCAGGCCGGTTTTCGGCATTGACAGGCGGCATCGGCCCTGCAATGGCCTCGGTAAACCAGCGCGGGGGACCACATGAGCGAAGATCTGAAGCGTCAGGCCGCTGCCATGGCCCTGGCCGACGTGCGGCCTGGCATGCGGCTGGGCCTGGGCACCGGCTCGACCGCCCGCCACTTTGTCGATCTGCTTGGTGAGAAGGTGGCTGCGGGGTTCGATTGCATCTGCGTTCCGACCTCGGAAGTGACAGCGCGCCAGGCGCTCTCCCTCAATATCCCGCTATCCGACCTTGAGACCCTTGATCGGCTCGACCTGACCGTTGATGGCGCCGATGAGATCGATCCGCAGCTCAATCTGATAAAGGGGGCAGGCGGTGCGCTGCTGCGCGAGAAGATTGTCGCAGCCGCCTCCGATGCCATGATCGTCATCGCCGACGATTCAAAGCTGGTGCCGGCCCTTGGGCCGCGCTTTCCGCTGCCGATCGAGGTCAACCGCTTTGGCTTGGGCGCCACGCAGCGTGCCGTGGCCGAGGTGATGGCCAGCCATGGCGCCCAGGGCGAACTGCGCCTGCGCGAAACCACGCCCGGCTCCCCCTTCGTCACCGACGGGGGACATCTCCTCCTCGATGCTTTTTTTGGCCGTATTTCGCAGCCAGAAGCGCTGTCGCGCGACTTGCTCGACATCGCCGGGGTTGTACAGCACGGGCTGTTCCTCAAAATGTGCAAGACGGCTTATGTGGCGACCCCGGATGGCGTAATAACCCTGACGAGCGGCACGAACTGATGGATCGGGACAAGATGGGTTTTTCAACGATGACCGGTATGATGACGCGCGCCAAGGCGCTGGTAGCCGTGGTGCTGAGCGCCGCCATTCTCGCGGTGGCCGCCCCGGCCATGGCCCAGGAAGTGCCGCCCGAGCAGCTCGCTCTGGCGCGTAAGTATGTGGAGCTGACCGACAACGCCGGCGTCTACGAAATCACTCTTGTTGAGATCGGCATGGGCACGCTGAGCCAGCTGACCACGCAGAATCCGGAATTGGCCAAGGAAATCGACCTGGCAATCGGCGCGGTTCTCGAGACCTATCAGAGCCGCAAGGGCGAACTGATCGATCAGTTCGCGCGCATCTATGCCACGCGCTTCACGGTGGAAGAGCTGCAGGAAATCGTCACCTTCTATGAATCGCCGACCGGCCAGAAGCTTGCTGCCGCCAATACCGACGTCAATGCCGACCTCCAGGCGGTGCTGCAGGTGTTCACCAACAACACCCGCTCCGAGTTCTTTGCCAAGGTCCGCGCCGAACTGCGCGCCAAGGGTTTTGAGGTCTGATCGCCTCAACCACTCACTGGTTGCACACTAGCTATCCGGCCCCGCCTTGTGCGGGGCCTTTGTTTATGCGAAGTGCCATCCGATATATCGTCATGTGACGATGATTACCGAGGAACGTTCGACATGACCGATAGCTATGATCTTGTTGTTATCGGTGCTGGCTCCGGCGGCGTCCGCGCGGCGCGCATGGCGGCCACCTATGGCGCCAAGGTTGCCATCGTCGAAGAGTTCCGGGTCGGCGGCACCTGCGTTATCCGCGGCTGCGTGCCCAAGAAGCTCTATGTCTATGCGGCCCGCTTCCACGATATGTTCGACGTCGCCTCCAGCTTCGGCTGGCAGGTCGACGCATCCTTCGATTGGCCCACGCTGGTGGCCAACAAGGAAAAGGAAATCACGCGGCTCGAAAGCGCCTACACGGCCAATCTCGAGAAGCCGGGTGTCGAGATCATCAAGGATCGTGCCGTCGTCACCGGCCCCAACAGCGTGCATCTGGTGGGTCAGGCCCGCGACCTGACGGCCAAATACATCCTGGTAGCGACTGGCGGGCACCCCTATATCCCGCCGATCCCGGGCGCCGAACTCGCCATCACCTCCAACGAGGCGTTCGACCTGCCGGCTTTGCCGCACTCCATCCTCATCGAGGGTGGCGGCTATATCGCGGTGGAATTCGCCACCATCTTCGCCGGCCTGGGCGTCAACACGACCATCATCTATCGCGGCTCGCGCATCCTGCGCACCTTCGACGACGACATGGCCGTCGGTCTTGAGGCGGGCCTGATCGATCGCGGTATCAAGCTCATCTACCAGACATCGATCAAATCCCTGGCCAAGCAGGGCAATGACATATCCGCCACCTTCAGCGACGGCGTCACCGCGCCCTATGGAGCGGTGATGTTCGCCACCGGCCGCTCGCCCAACGTCAAGGGCCTCGGCCTCGACACCGCAGGCGTCAAGCTGACGGCCATGGGTGCAGTCGCGGTCGACGCCTATTCGCAATCCTCGGTGCCCTCGATCTACGCCGTGGGTGATGTCACCGGCCGTGCCGCCCTGACACCCGTCGCCATCCGCGAAGGCTGGTACTTTGCCGAGACGGTGTTCAACAACAATCCGCTCGCCGTCGATCACAGCCAGATCCCGACTGCCGTTTTCTCCGATCCCGAGATCGGCGTCATCGGCCTTACCGAAGCCGAAGCCGCCACCCATGGCGATATCGACGTCTATGTCGCGCGCTTCCGCCCGATGATGAACACGCTCTCCACCCGCACCGAGCGGATGATTTTGAAGCTCATCACCGAAAAGGATGGTGGCAAGGTCCTCGGCTGCCACATCCTGGGTCCATCCGCCGCCGAGATGATCCAGCTCGTCGCCATCCCCATGGGTATGGGCGCCAGCAAGGCCGACTTCGACCGCGCCATTGCCCTCCATCCCAGCGCCGCCGAGGAACTGGTGACCTTCAAGGCCCCCAGCTACACCTATCGCAATGGGCAGAAGGTCTAGGGCGAATATCCTTGTCCCCCGCGCGCGCCCTTGGTATTCCGCCCGCAACAGCCGTAACTCTGCGTGAGCGAGACCTGATATGACCACCTGGACCCCCAATAGCTGGCGCGACAAGCCGATTTCCCAGGTGCCGGCCTATCCTGATCCGGCCGCGCTGGCCGAGGCCGAGCGTCAGCTCGCCACCTTCCCGCCGCTGGTCTTTGCCGGCGAAGCCCGCGATCTCAAGGCGCGCCTGGCGGCAGTTGCTCGTGGCGAGGCCTTCCTGCTGCAGGGCGGCGATTGCGCCGAGAGCTTTGCCGAGCACGGCGCCGACCACATCCGCGACTTCTTCCGCGTCTTCCTGCAGATGGCCGTCGTGCTGACCCATGGCGCATCCAAGCCCGTGGTCAAGGTCGGTCGCGTCGCCGGCCAGTTTGCCAAGCCCCGCTCCGCCGATACCGAAACCATCGACGGCGTCGAGCTGCCCTCCTATCGCGGCGACATCATCAACGACATCGGTTTCACCGAAAAGTCGCGCGTGCCCGATCCGGACCGCATGCTGCAGGCCTATCGCCAGTCGGCCGCGACGCTCAACCTGCTGCGCGCCTTCTCCATGGGCGGCTATGCCGAGCTGACCCGCATCCATGAATGGACCGTCGGGTTCATGAAGGGCTCCAACTGGTATCCGCGCTACGAGGAAGTCGCCCGCAAGATCGACGACGCCATCACCTTCATGGGTGCCCTCGGTCTCAATCCCGACAATACCCCGGCTCTGCGCCAGACTAGCTTCTTCACCAGCCATGAAGCCCTGCTGCTGGGCTACGAGGAAGCGCTGACTCGTCGCGACTCCATCACCAATGACTGGTACGCCACCTCGGGCCACATGCTGTGGATCGGTGATCGCACCCGCCAGCCCGATGCCGCCCATGTCGAGTATTTCGCCGGCATCAAGAACCCCATCGGCATCAAATGCGGCCCCACGCTCAGCAATGATGACCTGCTGCGCCTGCTCGACCGCCTCAACCCCACCGACGAGGCCGGTCGCATCACGCTGATCGCCCGCTTCGGTTCGGACAAGATCGCCGATCACCTGCCACGCCTCATCGAGACCGTGCAGAAGGCCGGCCGCACCGTCGTCTGGTGCTCCGATCCGATGCATGGCAACACCATCAAGGCCTCGACCGGCTACAAGACCCGCCCCTTCGATCGGGTGCTGAGCGAGGTCAAGTCCTTCTTCGAAATTCACCGCGAGCTCGGCACCTATGCCGGCGGCGTGCATATCGAGATGACCGGCGATGACGTCACCGAATGCGTCGGCGGCGTCTCCGCCGTCACCGAGGCCTCGCTGTCGGACCGCTACCACACCTATTGCGACCCGCGCCTCAATGCCAGCCAGGCCCTGGAACTGGCCTTCCTCGTCGCCGAGGAAGTGCACGCCCAGAAGCCGCCGCGCCGCAATCTGGCCGCCGGCGAATAAATTTCTCAATGCTGTGAACGGGATCGGCCGCTGCGCGTTGCAGGTTCAACGCGCAGCCTTCTATAGTGGGGAGATTGACGTCGTCGGTCCTCACGAAAGCCGCGCATGCCCAAATCTCTGTTTCCCGCTGCCAGCCCCGACGCGCGCGCTCGCCTTGAGCAGGACCCCACCCTCAAGCTGATCAACGATTTCGATTGGGCCGCCAATCCGCTCGGCCCCATCCCCGGCTGGCCCGAAAGCCTCAAGGGCGCCGTCCGGCTGATGATGGTGGCCTCGACACCCATGGTCATGATGGTGAGCGAGCAGGGCATCCTCATCTACAACAACGCCTATGCCCAATTCGCCGGTGTCCGGCATCCGGAGATCTTCGGCATGCCGGCGCTCGACGCCTGGCCGGAAATCGCCGACTTCAACCGCGACAACATCGAGCGCGGCCTGCGCCGCCAATCCTGGAGCCTGCGCGATCAGGAACTGGTGCTCAACCGTCACGGCCAGCTCGAATCGGGCTGGATGGACCTCCACTACAGCCCCATCGTCGGCGAAGATGGACAGTCCATGGGCACGCTCTGCGTCGTCCACGAAACCACCGATCGCGTGCTGGTCAAAACGGCGCTGGCCGCGAGCGAGCTGCGCTTCCGCACCCTGGCCGACACCATGCCGCAGATGGTGTGGTCGACGCTCGCCGACGGCTTCCACGACTACTACAACAAGCGCTGGTACGAGTTCACCGGCGTGCCCGAGGGCTCGACCGACGGCGAAGGCTGGAACGACATGTTCCACCCCGAGGATCAGCAACGCGCCTGGCAGGCCTGGCGTCACTCGCTGGAAACGGGAGAACCCTACCAGATCGAATATCGCCTGCGCCACCACAGTGGCGTCTATCGCTGGACGCTCGGCCGCGCCCTGCCGATCCGCGATGCGGCCGGACAGATCGTGCGCTGGTTCGGCACCTGTACCGACATCCACGAGACCCGGCTCGCCGCCGAGGAGCGTGAGCTCGTCGCCCAGGAACTGAGCCATCGCATCAAGAACATCTTCGCGGTGCTCACCGGCATCATCAGCCTGTCGGCGCGCAGCCGTCCGGAGGCCAAGGCATTTGCCGATGAGCTGCGCCAGCGCATCTATGCCCTGGGCGAAGCGCACGATTTCCTTCGCCCGCATAGTCACATAGCGCGCCCGCCGGAAAATCAGGGATCGCTCAAGTCGCTGATCGAACGGCTTATGCAGCCCTATCGCCAGGACGGGGAGGCTCGCCTGGCCTTTCACGGCGACGATGCCGTCATCGACGATGGCGCGGCCACCCCCCTGGCCCTGCTGTTCCACGAGCTGGGCACCAACGCCGCCAAGTATGGCGCATTGTCCACCGACGGCGGCCGGGTGGATATTACCGGCCGACCCGATGGCGATCGCTACCATCTCACCTGGAAGGAGCATGGCGGCCCGTCAATCACCGGCGATGTGGAACTGAGCGGCTTCGGCTCGCGGCTGATCGTGCTCAGCATCGAAGGGCAATTGCGCGGGCGCCTGGAGCGGCTGTGGGAGCCCGACGGTCTGCGGGTGGAGATCGACCTGCCGGTCGACGCACTGCGCCGTTCCGCACGGCTTCTCTAGATCAGCCCGTCGCGCCCCGTGCGTTCGGTTGCGAGAACAGTCGCAGCCGGGCAGGGGGCGTCGCCTCGGCGCCCTCGCGCCGGGCAATCGCATAGGTCAGTGCGGCACGGAGGTCGCGGTCGCTGACCGGCTTGGACAAGACGCCCAGCGTGCCGGACACCCCGTCTCCCAGCTGGGTTGGGTTGGCGGTCAGGAACAGCACGGTCACCCCATGTGCCTGCGCCAGCGTCCGACCGATGCCGATCCCGGTGGGGCCATCCTGCAGGTTGAGATCGACCAGGGCCACTTCGGCCAGCCCCGCCAGCGCCAGTGCCGAGCGCTCGTCATGCGCAATGCCGACTGGTGTCAGGCCCATGTCCTCAACCACATGCTCGATTTCGGCGGCCACGAAAATCTCGTCCTCGACCACCAGTACCCTGCGCATCATCACCAACTCTTCGTCCACTATGCCTTCTGGCATCAAGGCAACACCTGGGGCTTGGCCCGGTTGCCTTGCGGCGCCTATTCAGTGCGCCGGTCCGCCAACTTTGCGCGCAGGGGGTTACCAAACTCCCAACCCATTGCGTACAGGCAAATTCCGGCAGCGCGCCGCAACGCCGTTACTCTCCACTTGCGGTACCGGAGGGGAGGGCGGTATGGCAGGGCACCGATAGCCTCCGCCCCGCCCCCCACCCAGTTAGGCCAGCCCCGTGACCGACCGCCTCCGAATTGCGCTTGCTCAGCTCAATCCCAAGGTCGGCGATCTCGCCGGCAATCTGGCGCTGGCGCGTGGCGCACTGGCCGATGCCGTCGCCGCCAAGGCCGATATCC
>CBFGMY010000148.1:0-10557 GCA_965650055.1 uncultured Devosia sp. | reverse complement strand
TCAATGGACCCACCAAACGACCCCCTCCCTCGGTCCCTCCCCTCAAGGGGGAGGGAGGCGAAGGCACCACCGGCATGCCCGCCTAAATCGCCGCAAACGTCACTTCACCCGCACTCTCCAGCGCCAGGTCGAACGTCACCTCGCCGGCATGGTCGGCGGCAAACTCCAGCGCCACGATCTGGAATGGCCCCTGCACCGTGCCGAAATCGGGGATGATCAGCTGCCAGTTGCGGATGGTCCCGGCAAAGAACAGCGCGCGCACCTGGGCATCCGAGGTCGTGTCCTTGAACACGCCGGCACCCGTCACCGAAGCCCGCTTCACCCCGCCGCCGGCCAGCAATTCCCGCCAATGCCCGGCGCTTTCCTGGTCGGTCGTATCGACCGTCGAGGCATTGAAGGCCAGCGCGCGCGTCCGCAAACCCGCCACCGTCAGAAAGCTCCCCGACCCGGTCTGGTCGAGCTTGAGCAGCATATTCTTCCCGCTCTGAGCGGCCATGTGTTTGTCCTTTGGATTGAGGTTCAGAGATCACTATGTCCCGGCTCCTGCCCTCCCTCCCCCTTGAGGGGAGGGTAGCGAAGCCTGGCCCGACGGGCCGTAGCGGAGCTGGGGTGGGGGTCGGGTCGTAGCCAACTGACCCACCCTCTCCCTCATTCCCTCCCCTCAAGGGGGAGGGAGGCGCAGGCACCGCGCGGTCGGTGCTAGACCGGCTCTGAGAAAAACCGCAGCCCCACCGCCGCCCGCGCCAGCCCGGTATCCCGATCGATCACCGTCTCGGTTCGCACATGCTCGCGATGCGTCACGGTGATCCCCGCGGCCACGAACGTGCCCGCCACCTCAATCACACGCTCGGCCATATCCAGCGCCCGCTTGCGGCTGGGCTGGTCGCCCCAGCAATGCAGCAGCAGCCGGTGCTCCTGCCCGGGCGAGTCATCGCCATCGCGCTGGACGATGTCGTGCCGCGCGATCACCACATAGGGCGCCGGCCGCCCCTTGGGCGCCGCGTCGAACACGCCATCGGCGCCCGCTATCGCCACCAGCGCCGCGTCGGCCTTGAGTGCCGTCACCAGCGCGGCCTGCAACAGGGAAATCGGATGCATGGCCCCTACCCCCTGATCCTATCCCGTGAAGCTGGTTTCGCTGCAGGCGCAGCTCAGATAGGCCCGCCGCCCATTGAGGTCAGCCGCGCTCACCACATCCAGGTTCCGCCCGCGATAAACGATGCGGTCGCCCGGCTTGATGTCATTGCGGAAGCGGAAGACCACCGCGTGGGAAATCTCCACGGCCCGGCCATCGGCACTGGTGCCCTGCCGCCCAGTCAGCGAGCGCACCCGGGCCCAAAGGTTGGTTACCGGCACGAACAAGGCCACATGACCACCCTCGGTTTCCCCGGTCATCTCGCGCCGCTTGAGCTGCACGCGGTCGGTCAATGTACCGATGGGTGGTGGTGCCTCGTTCACAGCCGCACCCGCTTGTAGCCGGCGACCATGCGGTCAAAGCCCGATGGCACTACAGCGCCTGAACCGGCCACGATCACCGCATCGCGATGCTCGAACCAGTAGCCGACCAGCAGCAGCAACGCCTGGCGAATATCGGCAGGCACATCCTCCGGTTCGGTGCCGAAGCCGGCGACATAGTCGATCTCGATCCCCTGGCGCTCGCGCAGCACGGGCATGCCGGCCACAGCAGCCGGCAGCAGCAACCGGTCCGGCTCGCGCAGGAACTGCGCCAGCGACACGTCGTGCCCTGCCCCGGTTGCGTCATAGGCGGTGACTTCGGTCAGCGCCATGAACGGGCTCACCGGCAGTTTCACCTGCCGGTCCTCGGGCCAGCAATCGAGCACCACGCGCCAGCTCTGCGCCAGCAGCGCCCGCCCGGTCACGCCCTCGACATGCAGCCGCGCCGCCCCAATCAGCGTCGTGATCAAGGCGTCCTCGGCAGCGTCGTCGACCCGCAGAAACGCCTTGGCCTCGCCAAGCGAAACCGGCTCCTCCGCGGGCCCGGCGAGAAGGTAAGAAGTCATTGTTTTGCCTTTTGGTTTGGTGAGCGCTGAGGGGGAGCTTTCGGCTTACCCAGCATGCTGGGCGGACCCGAGCGCCCCCACACCCGGCCTGCGGCCGTCCTCTCCCCGATGGGGAGAGGAAGAGGGCGCCGCGCCTCGCTCCGTTCGTGGTCAGGGAGGCACCGCGCCGCGAAGGAAACGCCGTCAGCCTGAGTCAGATAGAGTGGAGGCCCGAGCACCGGAGCGGAGCGTACTCTTAGTACGTGAGCACCGGAGCGCAGGCCTTCGCTCTAGCTGGCCAGGATCACGGCGTTTACGAGACGGCGAACTTCAGCAGCTTGATCGCGTCATAGTCCGCCACGCCACCGCCCACGCGCTTGGTGGTATAAAACAGCACATACGGCTTGCTGCTGAACGGGTCGCGTAGCACGCTCACACCCTGGCGATCCACGATCAGATAGCCGCGCTTGAAGTCACCGAAGGCGATCGACAGCGAGTTCGCCCCGATGTTGGGCATGTCCTCGGCCTCGACCAGCTCGAAGCCCATGAAGCGCGCCTTGCCGTCAGCCGTCAGTGCCGGCTGCCACAGGTAGTTGCCGTCGGCATCCTTGAGCTTGCGCAGGGCGCCCTGCACCTTGCGGTTCATCACCCAGCTGGCATTCTGGCGATAGCCGGCCTTGAGCGCATAGACGAGATCGATCAGCACATCGCTGGCATTGCTGGCCGGCAGCGCGCCGGCCGTGCCGGTGGCGATATAGCCGAGATTGCCCCAGCTCCAGCTCGCTTCGGCCACAGCCGTGGCTGCCAGGAAACCCGTCGGCTTGTTGGTGCCGTTGCCGGTGACGAACGCCGTGGTCTCCTGCGCCGCAAAGGCCGCGTTGACCTCGTCGGCAATCCACTGGCCCACATCGACTGCGGCATCGTCGAGAAAGGCCGAGGTGGCCGCCGGCATGGCATAGAGTTCCATGGTCGGGTAGCTCAGTTCGGCCAACGTCTGGCTGTTCGTGGTCGGTCGCGCCGCCGTCTCGCCCACCCAGCCCGTCGCCGGCCCGGTCACCGAGATGGGCCGCTTGTAGACCGAAGCCGACACCTGCCGCACGCCCGATATGGCGCGGATCGGCGATACCGCCGTCATCAGCCGGGTGATTTCGGTCTCGGTTTCGGGCGGCACCACATAGCCGCCATCGGCATTGACGCCGATCGACAGCGCCTTCTCCTCGCCGCGCTTCACATAGGAGGCGAACGCTTCCTTGTATTCGCCGTCATGGCGGATGGCCTTGCCATCGAGCAGCGGACGCGCCCGCTCCACCAGCGCCCGGTCCATCGCCGCCTTCTGCCCGTCAAGCACGGCGTTGAGCCGGTCGAGCTTGCCTTCAAGCAGCCCGTCGGCCGAACCGCGCTTCTCGATCTCGCCCAGGCGCTGGTCGTTGGTGCGCTTGAATTCCTCGAACGCGGTCGAGAATTCGGCGAAGAGCGCGGCAACGTCGCTCCCCGCGCCGGCCTTGGTTTCAAGGCCGTCACTGGTCATGTCCATGTAGGTGTCCCTATCGGTTGCGGATGGTGTTGGTGGCGGCCACGATGGCGGCGCCGGTCGAATAGCCTGAGGGCGCAATGCGCGCGTCCTCCATCATCGGAAAAGTCACGATCGAAATCTCGAACAGGTCGATCTGCCAGAGCTTGCGATGCCCACCCTCGCGGGTGGCCTTCACGGTCCGGAAGCCGATGGACAAACCATCGAGCGCCCCGCCCTCGATCAACCGCCGCAGCGCATCGGCGCGCTCCACGCCCGGCACCAGCCGGCCGGCCACGAACAGGCCATGGCCGTCCTCGCCGATGGCGTCCCAAGTGCCCACGGGCTCCTTGGGGTCATGCTGGAACAGCAGCCGGATACGATCGCGCCGTTTGCTGAGGCTCTTGCTGAACGCCCCCGGCATGACGATGTCGCCACCGCTGTCGAGCCGGTTGAAAATGCTGGCATAGCCGGAAAACCGTCCCTCGGCATCGATGGGAATACCCGCCATCAGCGCTTGCCCGGCTTGGCCGCGACCGCCTTGCCGGGCCGCGCCAGCGTCCCCGCCAGGTTCCAGGCGAATTGCCGGAACGTCTGCTGCGCATTCTGCAAATTCTGCTTGCTGGCCATGACCTTAGTCATCCTTCCTGAACAGCCGATTCAAACTCGCGATCTCCTGCACGAAGTCGTTAAAGTGCTGATTCACCTTGGCCATCTCGCGCAGCGCCCACACCAGCAGCGTGCTCGCTCCGGTCGCCCACAAAAACAGCGCCAGATGCGCGAGATCACCCCGCTCGATGACGGTTTTGGTCAGCTCGTCCATGATGGTTCTCCAAAGAGATGGCCGCTTGAGTCCGCTCGTCGATCGTGCAAAGTCGGCGCGAGGGACATATAGCGATGCGATCGACGACCCAGCGCCTAGTGGCCGCTTCAGCGGCAATGCTGCTCGCTTTGAGCCTGCAGGGCTGTTTTTTCGGCCCGAGCAATGCTGTTCGACTTACCAATTTGCCGAAGCCCGGCAACACCACGAACGTCACCCGGCTGGTGTATGGTCTGGACGCCTCAAATGGCGGCCTCACCCTCGCTCTGGCCCGCTATGACCCCACCACCGGCGACGCCGGAAATTGCGGCCGCTACGACCACACAGAGGCAACTTCTGGTACCGATGGAACCTCGTACTTCGTGTTCGACGTACCGCCAGGCGCCTACGTGGTTAGCTTCTTCAATACGTCGGGTTACGTTGTCGACACCGACCCTGCTGCTTTTGTCGCTCCTGCGGGCAAATTGGTTTACGTCGGCGAGTTTTCCCGCTCTGCCACGCCCGATCTAAGGCCACAGATCAGCGGTCCGGAGGGTTTCGGTCCTATTCGAGTGGATCGCAGCGGGCTCGAGGATGCAAAGACAGCGCTTGGACCGGCGGCGGCCTCACTAGAGATGGCCGAGGTGCTGCCTGACGTCCGCCGAGGGAATGCCTTCCTCTGTTCCCTGTAGCCTAAACCCCCAGCATCGCCCGCTTCTCCGCGTCGCTCAGAAACTCCGCCCCGCCCACCCGCGTCCACAGCGCCGCCCGGTCCTCGGCCAGCGCCTCGACGCCATCGAAATCCGGTGCCACCGTGGCTCCGCCGAAGGCCGGCGACAGCCAGTTGCTCAGCTCCTCGGCCACCCGCACCACCAGCGGGATCAGCGTCTGCCGCCACAGCGCCCGGTTGGCTTCGGCGAGGTTCGCGTAAGTATTGTCGCCCGGTATGCCGAGCAGCATGGGCGGCACGCCGAAGGTCAGCGCGATGTCGCGCGCCGCGGCGTGCTTGGCCTCGATGAAGTCCATGTCGCGGGGCGACAGCGCGATAGCCTTCCAGTCCAGCCCGCCCTCGAGCAGCATCGGCCTGCCGGCATTGGCGGCGCCGGAAAAGTTCTGCTCCAGCTCAGCCTTGAGCCGGCTGAACTGGTCCTCGGTCAGGCTCTGCCCCGCCGCCGAATAGACCAGCGCGCCCGATGGCCGCGCCGCGTTGTCGAGCAGCGCCTTGTTCCACTGCCCGGCGGCATTGTGGATATCGAGGCTGGTCTGCGCTGCCTCGAGCGGCGCCATGCCATAGTGATCGTCGAGCGGATGAAACAAAGCCATATGCAGCACCGACGGCAACGGCCCCTCATCCTGGCGCAGCCGGATCGTCCGCCCGCCGGCGGTATAGTCATAAGCCATGGGCCAGCCATCGGCGCCGGCCACCACCTTCATCCGGTCTGGTCGCAGCCCAAAGATGCCACGCACCTCGCCATCGACGATTCCCGCCTGCAGATAGGCATTCCCCGCCGTCTGGAGATAGGCATAAACCGCCTCGAGCAGCTCCCCGCCCGATTGCCGCCCATTGGGCCGCGCCAGGAGCGTCGCCAGCGGATGCTCATCCACCCGTCTGCCCCCGTCGTTCACCACGAGAGGCACGCGATTGGCCGTCTCGGCGATCAGGCGCACGCAGCGATAGACCACCGGGTTCCGCGCAAAACCCTGGTTGACCAGGCTGGCAAATCCCCGATTGCTCCAGCTCGCCGCCCCCAGCTGGGAAAGGCTCAGCAGCGTATGCCCGGCAAAGCTCTTCCGTTCCGCAGGCGTGTTCGCTGCACCACCCAGGAGGCGGCTGATCCAGTTCGGCATGTTTTGGTTCCTTGAGACTGAAGGCCGTATGAATCCCAATGGGGTGCGCACTAATTCCGGCTTCGCCCGGAATCACCCATTTTTGATGCCTTCACGATCCATGCAGGCGTCAGACGATGGCAAAGAAATCTCCGTGGCATTCGATTAAGCAATCGGTTCACCACGACAACAGCAACTGCAACACTGGCAACAACATCGAGACCGAGAACCGGCGCTCCGGCACCGGCGGCAAGCCGCTTTGCGCCGAGTGCGCAAGGCTGTCCTGAACCGGCCCATCAGTTATCACCCTCCCCCTTGTGGGGAGGGAAGCGAGATAGGACTTAGCGTCAGCTAAGTCCGTTGAATCGAGCAGGGTGGGGGTGTCTTTCCGCAAACGCGGTGCTTGTGACCACCCCCACCCTTGATCCCCACAAGGGGAGGGAGACGACTGCGGGTTCGGCTCCCCGCCATTCGGGCGTAGCCCTCATGGCCTTTTCGCCTCAATTCGCTCCACTGGAGCGAATTGTCCTGCGGATCGGCTCAAAGCCCGCGTATCCGCGGTCGCATGTCGTTGAGCAGCAGTTCCGTCACCGCCCAGACCAGCGCGTCGACACGGTCCGGCGAATGCCCGTCACTCTTCCCGTCCACCCCAAACGCGCACATCTCGTCTTCCAGATCAGTCAGTCCATCGGCATGGCTCACCAGCCCGCGCCCATAGAGCGCCGCCACCGGCTCGGCCCGCATCCACTTGCCCCTGGAGGCCCGCACTTCGCGCACCGGCACATCGGGGTCGACCTGCCCGATCAGTGCCCGCACCAGGTCGCCGCCCTGGTTCACCTCGACCACGATGGCATCGGCCTGGTGCGCTTCAAAGGCAGCCACCGCCCGCGCCGCCCAGGTCAGCGGCGGCACCTGCCGCATGGTGCAATCTTCCAGCACCACGACGCCCTCGCCCACCCGTCCGGCCACGACAATGCCACAGGCATCGGACCGCGCCGTTCCCGTCACCGGCGGATCCACCGCCACGACGATGCGCCCGATCTCGCCACCCCCGAACCGCCGGAACACGCCCCGCTGCCACAGCGCCCCCGGATCGTCCTCGATCAGCTCCCCATCCAGCTCTTGCCGACCGAGAATGGAGCCGCGATAGCGGGCGACGATGGCGTTGAGAAAGGCCCGTGCGAGAAACCGGTTTTCGTTCGTCTTCATCCGCGTCACCGCGGTCAGCGGATCACCCAGCAGTCGCCGCATAAGCTTGGTTGCGCGAGGGGTGGTGGTCGCCATCTGCCGCGGCCGCTTGCCCAGCCGCAGCGTAAATTGCAACATGTCCCACGCGGCTTCCGCTTTTGGCCATTTGCCTACCTCGTCGCTCCATGCGGCGGCAAACTGTGGGCCGCGAAATCCCTCCGGATTGCTCGCCGACAGGATCATCGCCTCGACCCCGTTCGGCCAGGTCAGCCGCTTGTCTCTCAGCACCGGGCGTTCCTTGGGCGGGTGTATGTTCAGCAGCCCGCTCTCGCCCCGCACCATCACGGCAATCGCCTCGGTCATCGTTTGCCCCACCAGGGCGATTGGCGTCACACCCTCCGCGGCAAGGCCGCGGACCCATTCGGCACCGGCGCGGGTCTTGCCCGCACCGCGCCCGCCGATCATCAACCAGGTTGTCCAGTCCCCATCCGGTTCGCGTTGTGCGGCCTCGGCCCAGAGTGGCCAGTCGAAGTAGAGAGAGGCACCTTCATTCTCGTCCAGCGCGTCGAGCAGCTCTTGATAGTCAACGATGCTGTTTGAGCTGTTCAATTCGCGCCGCCAGCTTGTTCCTGATGTCGCTCATTTCCTTGCGCTTGGCGGGCCGCTTGGCCCGCTGCCGCTCGTCCAGCTCGATCAGTTTTTCCAGCGTCTTGGTCATCGTGCCCAGCAGGGCGGCATTCCTGTCGACCGGTTCGGTCATCGGCTTCTCCAGTGCACGGACCTGACCGTCCAAAACCCGCATCATGCGGTTGATGAGCGGCGCGATACGTAGCGTCCATTCGTTCCTCAGTTTCCAGCCATGCCGCTCGCGGCGATGCCGCAACTGCGCCTCGGTGACGCCGTGGCGCGCGCAAATTTCAGGGAGGGTCCCATTGTCCTGCTCGTAGTCGAGTTGCACCGCCGCCCAGTCGACCTGCTGTCGCTGCGTCGTCTCACCCATGCCAATGACTCGCTTGTGAATCGCCGCGGCGTCCGCGATCTGGTTCAGCCTCGAAGGCCCGCCGGGTCACGCGGCCGGCTCATCAACCAGGCCATCCGGTCCGCTTCGTGACCCAATTTCGTGACCATGCCTGAACTATAGCCGATCACCGTGACGCGGGGATAAGTCAGGCGATTTTTCTGCAAACGGCCGTGAACCGGGCGTTACAACATCGTACCAAAACAAAACCCGCCCCGCTTTCGCAGGACGGGCTCAACGCGCCGCGTGGCATCCAGTCAAAGCCTGATGAAATCGACCTTCTGGCAGGCAATCAGCTGGCAACCCGAGAGACTCAGCTTGTCCTGGTTGATCAAGGTTACCGAGCCGGACACCGTGTGCCCGTCATACTTTACCGTGCCGCGCCATTTGTTGGTGGCGGTGGCCCGTGCACCCTGCACTACGTGCTTGTTGAGCAGCGCCAGGTTTTCCGGGGTCTGGGCATCCTTGCGCAGCCAGATCAGCTTGGCGCAGAGCGCGGTGCCGTCGCCGCAATAGGTGACCGCGTAACGCGATTCCCCGGTCGTGGTTTGCCAGGTGCCGACCGGGCTCAGGTCCTGGGCGAAGCTGGGCATGGCGGCGCAAAGGGCGAGCGTGGCGGCGGCGATGGTCTTGAGCAAAGTCATGGTCGTCTCCTCGAATGGTTCGCCGACAGCCAAGCCTGAACACGGCGCCGTGGCGTGATTGGTTTGCTTGATGGCAGGATGGCCCCGCCGCGCTGAACCGACCGGGAACTGGCGGTTCAAGCTGGGTTCATCATCACCGCCCCCCGAGGGGAGAGGTGAAGCGCCCTCATCCGAACTTCCGGGCCGCGTCCATCGCCAGTCCCAGCCCCACGCTGCCCAGCACGTCGGTGCGCACCAGCTCCGACTCGGGAAACAGCGCCCGCAGCCGGCTGGCAATGACAGGCACCTGCGTCGAACCGCCCGTCAGGATCAGGCTGTCGACATCCCGGTTCCGCACCCCTGCCCGCCGCAGCGTTTCGGCTATGGTGTTCTCGATGCGCTCGACCGAATTGTGCAGCGCCTTGGTGAGGTCCGCCTTGGTCATGACCGTCTCGATGCGCCGGTCGCGCACCGGAAAGGCAAAGTCCGTCGCCTCGTCATCCGACAGCGAGATCTTGGCGGCTTCCACCGCCCCCACCAGCCGGTGCCCCAGCCGGTCCTCGACCAGCTCGATCATCATCTCCACCCTTTCCGGAGCCCGGGCCTCGCGCTGCGTGCCGCGCAGGTCGCGCAGCGTCTGCGCGTTGTAGAGCCGGTTGATGCGGTGCCAGGTGGAAAGATCGTAATAGGGCGCCACCGGCAGGTGCCGCTTGCCATCGGTCGTCATCGTGCCGAGACCCAGCTCCGGCATCACCTTGCCCATCGACAGCAGCCGGTCGAAATCGGTGCCGCCGACATGCACGCCCGCCGTCGACAGGATATCCTGGCTGCGGTCCACCGCCTTGGCCCGCTCGGGCGAAACGCGGATCACCGTAAAGTCCGAGGTGCCGCCGCCAAGGTCGACGATCAGCGCCAGCTTTTCCGATTTCACCTGCCGCTCATAGTCGAGCGCCGCCGCGATCGGCTCGAACTGGAAGTCGACATGGCGGAAGCCCTGCGCCCGCACGGCGCCCTCGAGCTGGCTCTGCGCCGCGGCATCGGCCACCGGATCATCGTCGACGAAATGCACCGGCCGACCGCACACCACCGTATCGACCGCGCCGTCGAGTTCGGCTTCGGCCCGCCGCTTCAGCTCGGCGATGAAAATGCCCAGGATGTCGATAAAGGCATAGCTGCGCGCCTTGACCCGCGTGGTGTCGCCGATCAGCGCCGTGCCCAGCACGCTCTTGAGCGAGCGCATCAACCGCCCCTCGGCGCCGGTCACGTATTCGGCCACCGCCTGCCGGCCGAAATGGATGCTGTCATCCTCGAAGCCGAAAAAGATCACGCTGGGAATGGTCTCGCGCCCATCCTCGAGCTTGAGCAATTGCGGCACACCGCCGGAATCGCGGCGGGCAATGGTGGAATTGGACGTGCCGAAGTCGAGGCCGCAAACAAGGGTCATGGCATGCCGTCCATCTGGGGAATGCGCCGGGTCAGCGCGAGGACGGGCTTCTTAGAGACTCAGGACACAGCTGGCAAGCTCAGGCTGTCGCTCTCCCCTCTCCCCTTGAGGGAGAGGGACGATCCGACGCGTTCAGCGGAGGATCAGG
>CBFGMY010000147.1:0-10587 GCA_965650055.1 uncultured Devosia sp. | reverse complement strand
TCAGAATCTTCATCTTGGTCACAAGTCTCCTTACGGCCAATGTGCCTATTCCTCCGCGCTCTCTCAAGCCCGCTATGCGCCTGCGACGATCGCCCCCTCCCCCTTGAGGGGAGGGCCGGGGAGGGGGTGGTTCAGTGGATCACTGATGGACCCCCACCCCCGCCCCCTCCCCTCAAGGGGGAGGGGAGCCGAGCATCGAGTTCAGCCCCATGTTTGACTGGATCCGCCGCCCCGCCCGCCGCGGCCACTTCGCTGCGCTCGACCATGCCGATTTTCCGGCGCTCGAGCCAGGCACCGTCTGGCTGGTGGGCGCCGGCCCAGGCGGCCCCGGCCTCGTTTCGCTATTGGCCTACCATGCCCTCGGCCAGGCCGATGTCATCGTGCATGACGCGCTGGTCTCGCCCGGCCTGCTGGCCATGGCACCGCGCCGCACCCGCTTGCTTTTCGCCGGCAAGCGCGGCGGCAAGCCCTCGCCCAAGCAGGCCGACATCTCCCTGCAGCTGATCGACCTCGCCCGCTCGGGCAAGCGCGTGCTCCGCCTCAAGGGCGGCGATCCCTTCATGTTCGGCCGCGGCGGCGAGGAAGCCGGCGCGCTGGCGCGATCAGGCATCCCCTTCCGCATCGTGCCCGGCATCTCCTCGGGCCTGGGCGGCCTCGCCTATGCCGGCATTCCGATCACCCATCGCGACACCAACCAGGCCGTCATCTTCCTCACCGGGCATGACGAGAGCGGCGCCGTGCCCGGCGGCGTCGACTGGAACGCCGTGGCCCACGCGGCGCCCGTCATCGTCATGTTCATGGCGGTCAAGCATCTGGGCTCGATCACCGAAAAGCTGCTGGCCGCCGGCCGCGACGGCGCCGACCGGCTGGCCATTGTCTCCCATGCCGCCACATCAGATCAGTCGGTCATCGAGACGACGCTGGCCGAGGCGCACGCGCTGACTGACGTGCCGACGCCCGCCATCGTCGTCCTCGGCCCGGTCAGCGCCTACAGGCAGTCACTGGACTGGTATGTCGGGGAGGCACGCCGGCATGTCTTTGGCTGAACGCGACGCTCACAGTTTGCGCCCCCTCCCCCTTGAGGGGAGGGCCGGGGAGGGGGTGGTGCAGTGGACTGCTGAGGGACCCCCACCCTCGATCCCTCCCCTCAAGGGGGAGGGAAGGCAGACTGCGCTAATCGGTGTGCGCCCATGACCCGCGGCCTCGTCATCGCGGCCCCGCGCTCCGGCTCGGGCAAGACCGTCGTCACGCTTGGCCTGCTGGCCGCCTTGCGTCGCCGCGGCCTCGTCGTTGCCCCCGCCAAGACCGGGCCGGACTATATCGACCCGGCCTTTCTCACCCGCGCCGCCCTGCGCGACGCGGTCAATCTCGACCCCTGGTCGATGTCGGCCTCACGCCTCAAATCCCTGGCTGCCATCCAGTCCACCGGCGCCGACCTGCTGCTGGTCGAAGGCGTGATGGGTCTGTTCGACGGCGCCGCCGACAATACCGGCTCCACCGCCGATCTGGCGGAGTTGCTCGAACTGCCGGTGGTGCTGGTGGTCGATGCCGAGCGGCAGAGCCAGTCGGTGGCCCCGCTCGTCGCCGGCTTCGCCAATTGGCGCCCGGGCGTGCGCATTGCCGGCGTCATCCTCAACCGCGTTGCCTCCATGAAGCATGAGCGCATGCTGGTCGAGGCGCTGGCTGCCACCGGCATCGCCTGCCTGGGGGCCATCCCGCGCGACGCCACCCTGGTCGTGCCCGAGCGCCACCTCGGTCTCGTGCTGCCCGGCGAAGTGGCCGCCTTCGACACCTTTCTCGACGCGGCCGCCGAGACGATCGCCAACTACCTCGATCTGGCTCAGTTGCAGGCGCTTGCCACCCCGATTGCCGATGGTGAAACGCCCCCCGGGCCTTTGTCGCCACTGGGCCAGCGCATCGCCATCGCCCGCGACGACGCCTTCGCCTTCCTCTACCCGCACCTGCTCGATGGCTGGCGCGCCATGGGCGCCGAACTCAGCTTCTTCTCGCCGCTGGCCAATGAGGCGCCGGCGCCTGACACCGACGCGGTGTTTCTGCCCGGCGGCTACCCTGAGCTCCACGGCGCGACGCTGGCCAATGCGACGGCCTTCAAGGCCGGCCTCACCGCCGCCCGCGACCGCGGCGCGCTGCTCTATGGCGAGTGCGGTGGCTTCATGGTGCTGGGCGAAGCCCTGGTCGACAAGGCGGGGCAGGGGCACCCAATGGCGGGCCTGCTGCCCGTCACCACCCGCATCGACCGCCCCAAGCGCATCCTCGGCTACCGCCGCTTGATCCAATCCGGCGACCTGCCCTGGCCGGGCCACCTCAACGGCCACGAATTCCACTATTCCTCGGCCAAGCAGACCCGCCTGGCGCCGCTCTTCGCGGCCACCGATGCACGAGGCGAAGCCCTGCCGCCCATGGGAGCCGTGATCGGCCGGGTCATGGGGTCTTACGCCCATGTCGTGGATGCGGCATAGAGGAGTGAGACCTCATGGTGAGCTTGTCGAACCACGAGGTACGCAAATCCTGCCACGACCTCGTCCTTCGACAGGCTCAGGATGAGGTCTGCTGATGGCTAAATCACTGATGTTCATGGGCACCGGCTCCGATGTCGGCAAATCCCTGCTGGTCGCCGGCCTCTGCCGCGCCCTGGCCAATCGCGGCCTGCGCGTGGCCCCCTTCAAGCCGCAGAACATGAGCAACAATGCCGCCGTCACCGCGGATGGCGGCGAGATCGGCCGGGCCCAGGCGCTGCAGGCAAGGGCCGCGCGGCGCGAGCCGATCACGGCGATGAACCCGGTTTTGCTCAAGCCCGAGCAGGAGACCGGCTCGCAGGTGGTGGTGCGCGGCCAACGGCGGGCCTCGATGTCGGCGCGCGCCTACTGGCAGGAACGCAGCAAGCTTTTGCCCGAAGTGCTGCAAGCTTTCTCCGAGCTTGCTTCGGACACGGACGTAGTCATCGTCGAAGGCGCCGGCAGCGCCTCCGAGGTCAATCTGCGCGCCAACGACATCGCCAATTTCGGCTTTGCCCGGGCCGCCGCCGTGCCGGTGGCGCTGGTCGGCGACATCCATCGCGGTGGTGTCATCGCCTCCATCGTCGGCACCTTTGCCGTCATCGACCCTGCCGATGCGGCGCTGATCCGGGCGACGCTCATCAACAAGTTCCAGGGCGATCCTACCCTGTTCGCCGATGGCGTCAGCTTCATCGCCGAGCGCACGGGCGTGCCCTGCTTCGGCCCGGTACCGTGGTTTGCCGACGCGGCAAGACTGCCGGCCGAGGATGTGCTGGCGCTGGAGGGCTACACGGCCAACCGCGCAGGTGGTTTCACCATCGCCGTCCCGCGCCTGCCGCGCATTGCCAATTTCGACGACCTCGATCCGCTGCGCGCCGAGCCCGGCATCCGCGTCATCATGGTCGAGCCGGGCCAGCCTCTGCCCCGCCATGCCGATCTGATCATCCTGCCCGGCTCCAAGGCCACGCGCAGCGACCTTGCCGCCCTGCGGGCCAATGGCTGGGATATCGACATTCTGGCGCACCATCGCGGGGGGGGGAGCGTGCTCGGCATCTGCGGCGGCTACCAGATGCTCGGCCGCACGATCGCCGACCCTGATGGCATCGAAGGCGCCCCCGGCACCAGCGCCGGCCTTGGCCTGCTCGATGTCGACACCGTGCTGACGCCGGTCAAGCAACTGCGGGTGGAACAGGCCACCCACATGGCCTCGGGCGCCGCCATCAGCGGCTATCACATGCATATGGGCGTGACCGAAGGCGCCGATCGCACCCGACCATTCGCCCATGTTTCCGGCACGGCGGAAGGCGCCATCAGCGCCGATGGTCGTGTCGCCGGCACCTACCTCCACGGCCTGTTTACGGCAGACACGTTCCGCCGCGCCTTCCTCGGCAATGCCGCCAGCCCGGACCTCGCCTACGAAGCAGGCATCGAGCAGACCCTGGACGACCTCGCCGCCCATCTCGAAAAGCACCTCGATATCGACGCGCTGCTGGCGCTGGCGGCACCTGTGTCCCAGTAGACCTCATCCTGAGCCTGTCGAAGGACGAGGTCGTGGCGAGATTGATGTGCCCGCCCTCGTGGTTCGACGAGCTCACCATGAGGTCTCAGGTAGCATTTTCCGACCGGTGGGTTAGGAAAGGCAAAAAGGTTCGCAAGCCATGACCCCCTTCATCGCCCCCTTCGCACTCCTGCTCGAACGCTGGCTCGGCTACCCGCAGCGCCTCACCGACCTCGTCGGTCACCCCGTCATCTGGATGGGGCGGTTCATTGCCTTCATGGAGCGCGGCGTCGACAAGCGCGAGCGCACGCCGCACCAGCGCCGCGAGGCCGGGATGTTCACCCTCGCCGTGCTCTTACTGGTGACGCTGGCCATCGCCCTGGTCATCCAGCACCTGCTGCGCAGCCTGCCCTTCGGCTGGGTGCTCGAAATCCTCGTCGCCACCCCCTTCCTGGCGCAAAAGGAGCTCGGCCGCGCCGTTGAGGCCGTGGCGTCGGCCCTCGGCACCTCGCTCGATGCCGGCCGCGAGGCCGTCAGCCACATTGTCGGCCGCGACCCGCAGGCGCTCGACGAAGCCGGCGTGTCCCGCGCCGCCATCGAGACCCTGGCCGAAAGCACCTCCGATGGCGTCGTCGCGCCCTGGTTCTGGCTGGTGCTGCTCGGCCTGCCGGGCATCGCGCTCTACAAGGCCATCAACACATCAGATTCGATGATCGGCCACCTCAACGAGCGCTACCGCGACTATGGCTGGGCCGCGGCCAAGCTCGACGATGTCGTCAACTGGCTCCCGGCCCGCCTCACGGCCGTGCTGATCACCGCCGCCTGTTTCGTTACCGAACATGCCAGCCCCGGCAGCGCCTGGGCCATTGCCATCAGGGATGCCCGCAAGCATGCCTCGCCCAATTCCGGCTGGCCCGAAGCCGCCTTCGCCGGGGCGCTGGGCTTCAGATTGGGCGGACCGCGCAGCTATGCCGGCGAGGTGGTGGACCTGCCCAGCTTCGGCGACGGCAAATCCGAGCTGGTCGGCAGCGACATCCTGCGGGCGCTGGTGCTGTATCGCTCGACGCTCAATGTGCTGCTGGGGGTGAGCGTCGTGGTGGCGCTGCTGCTCTGGGTGGCGTGACGTGCGGAACCCACGGCGCCGCGGCTCTTTCGCCTCCCTCCCCCTTGAGGGGAGGGACCGAGGGAGGGGGTCGTTCGGCTTGCAGCTGACGGACCCCCACCCCCACCCCTCCCCTCAAGGGGGAGGGGAGCCCGACATCGGGATATCTTCCGTTCAAGCCTTATGCACCCGCATCTCGTTCTGGCCCACCGCCTCGCCCTTGAGCGTCATCGGCAGCCCGGCCACAACGAAATACACATCGTCGCAAATCTGCGCCAACCGCTGATGCGCCGCCCCGGCCAGGTCGCGGAATGTCCGTGCCATCGCATTGTCGGGCACGATGCCCAGTCCGACCTCGTTGCTGACCAGGATCACCTTGCTGGTCTTGATCTGCACCAGTGTCGCGCCCAGCTCGCTCACCGCCAGCGCCACATCCGCATTGGCCACCAGCAGGTTGGTGATCCATAGCGTCAGGCAGTCGACCAGGATCACATCATGGTCCGCGGACGCCCGCAGCAGCGTCTCGGGCAGGGCCAGGGGTTCCTCGATGGTGGTGAAGCGCGCCGCGCGGCCGGCCCGGTGGCTTTCCACCCGGTCGCGCATTTCGGCATCGAGCGCTTCGGCTGTGGCGAGGTAGGCCGGCCTGTTGCCGCTGCGGATCGCCAGCTGTTCGGCAAAGGCCGTCTTGCCTGACCGGGCGCCGCCCAGAACCAGCACATGTCGTGTCATTGCATCGCTCTCCCTGATCCTTCCGCCGCCGCGCTCATGCCTACAAAAAGCGCGAGGCCCCAACCGGTTGCGCTGCCCATGCAGGCAAGCCATGCGAGGCAGGCGCTTGGCGGGCGTTTTTTGTGGCTTATTCTACTTTCGTCTTATCAGCTTTCGCATTATGGTCCGCGCCGAAACGACACCTTAGAGTGTTTCCAGCAAAGGTGGCTGCCACTTTTGCGGTTCGGAAGCACGACAAAAAGACTCTGGAGCTATTCCCGCTTTTCAGCGAAAAGCGGGGAGCTTCAGAATCCCTCCAGACTAATGGAGAATCCCCGCGTGCCCAGGTATTATCTTGGTGTTGATGGCGGCGGCACCAATTGCCGCGTGCGCCTGGCCGACGAGAATCTCGTGACGCTCGCCGAAGTCAAGAACGGCCGCTCCAACCTGCAGATCGATTCTGGCGAGCCGGCCTACAAGGCGATCAGCGACGGCACGCGCGACGTGTTCAAGGCCGCGGGCCTCGATTTTGCCGAAACCGCCAACACCTATGCCTGCTTTGGCATGGCCGGCGGGCGCATGGATACGGCCCGCGCCGAGTTCGCCGCGCGCCCGTGGCCCTTCGCCGGCGTCAAGGTTTATGACGACATCGACATCGCCCATGCCGGTGCCCTGGGCGGCGGCGAAGGCGGCGTCATCATCGTCGGCACCGGCTCGGCCGCCATGTCCATCGTCGATGGCAAGCGCCACCAGGCCGGCGGCTGGGGCTTCCAGATCGGCGACCAGATGAGCGGCGCCATTCTGGGCCGTGAACTGGCGCGCTATTCCGTCGAAGCCGAAGATGGCCTCGTCGAGGCCTCGCCGCTGACCAAGGCGGTGATCGCGGCGCTTGGCGGCGACAACCAGGCGGCCATGACCTGGTCCTTCGCCACCGCCATGGATCTCAAGATCATCAGCGACGACGGCACCGAAGGCTGCGACGATGCCCTGATCGGTCGCGCCCCGGCCGAATATGGCAAGCTGATGCCGCTGTTTTTCGATCATCACGACAAGGGCGACGCCGTCGCCCACAAGATGATGGAAATCGAGCTGGGCTATATCGACACCTATGTGCGCTGGTTCCAGGCCCACAATGCCCATGTCATGGCCATTGTCGGCGGCTTTGGCGCGCGCCTGTTCCCCATTCTGCAAAAGCGCTACGGCAACTTCGTCGCCCTGCCGCAATTCGAACCGCTGCACGGCGCCGTCATCCTCGCCAAGCAGAACTTTTCCGCCTGAACCTCGCCTCAACCAGGGACTAGCCCAGTGTCCAGCCGTATCATTCCCGTCCAGCCTTTCGACTATGTGGTGTTCGGCGCCACGGGCGATCTGACCAAGCGCAAGCTGATCCCGGCGCTCTATCATCGCTTCAAGGACGGCCAGTTCGACGATAATAGCCGCATCATCGGCGCCTCGCGCAGCAAGCTCACCGATGCCGATTTCCAGAAGGCAGCGCGCGACGCCATCGGCCAGTTCGTCGAAAAGCAGTACCAGGATGAAAAGGTCATCGACCGCTTCATCAAGATTTTCTCCTACGTGCCGGTCGATGCCAGCAACCCCGATGCCACCGGCGATCTGGGCAAGGCCCTGCGCGACGACCCCAAGATCGTCCGCGCCTTCTATCTGGCCGTGGCGCCCGATCTCTTCGAGCCCATCGCCGAATACCTGCAGAAGAAGAAGCTCTATCGCCGGGACGCCCGCGTCGTGATCGAAAAGCCGCTGGGGCACGATCTGGCCTCCTCGATGGAGATCAATGACGGCGTCGCCAAGATCTTCAAGGAAGATCAGGTTTACCGCATCGACCACTATCTGGGCAAAGAGACCGTCCAGAACCTGCTGGCCCTGCGCTTTGCCAATACGCTGTTCGAGCCCATCTGGAACTCTGCCCATATCGACCACGTGCAGCTGACCGTGGCTGAATCGGTCGGCGCCGGCACGCGCGGCTACTATGACGAATCTGGCGCCTTGCGCGACATGATCCAGAACCACATGCTGCAGCTGCTGTGCCTGGTCGCCATGGAACCCCCCGCTTCCGACGACGCCAATGCGCTGCGCGACGAAAAGCTCAAGGTGCTGCGCGCTCTCAAGCCCATCACCAATGGTGATGTGGCCAAGAACACCGTCCGCGGCCAGTACAAGGGCGTCAAGTCCGAGACGACCTCGGTGGCCGGTTACCAGGACGAGCTGCCCGAAGAAAAGCGCGGCAGCCGCACCGAAACCTTCGTGGCGCTCAAGGCCGAGGTCGAAAACTGGCGCTGGGCCGGCGTGCCGTTCTATTTCCGCACCGGCAAGCGCATGGCCAGCCGCGCTTCGGAAATCTGCATCCAGTTCAAGCCGATCCCGCACTCGATCTTCGATCACGCCGAGGGCGCCCCCAAGGCCAACAAGCTCATCATCCGCCTGCAGCCCGACGAGGGCGTCAAGCTCATGATGATGATCAAGGATCCGGGCCCGGGCGGCATGCGCCTGCGCGAAGTGCCGCTCAACCTCAGCTTCGCCCAGACCTTCACCGAGCGCACCCCCGAGGCCTATGAGCGCCTGCTGATGGACGTGGTCCGCGGCAACCAGACCCTGTTCATGCGCCGCGACGAACTCGAAGCCGCCTGGAAGTGGGTCGATCCGATCCGCCAGGCCTGGGACCGCTCCAGCGAGCCGCCGCAGTCTTACGTGGCCGGCACCTGGGGTCCCTCGGGCTCCATCGCCCTCATCGAACGCGACGGTCGCACCTGGCACGAGGACGAGAACTAGATGGGACTGGTGGGTGGGATAGCGCCACACCCACCAGGCGGCACCTCCCCCTTGACGGGGGAGGTTGGGAGGGGGTGTTGGGAGCCCCGATATCCGGGCCAACCGCCCCCCACCCTTGATCCCTCCCCGCAAGGGGGAGGGTGTCGACTGAAAGGCTTCGGCTCCAAACGCCACAAGGTATTTGGCACCGAGGAACGAGGACTGAACGAATGACCATCGACCGCCGCAGCTTTGCTGACAAGCCGACCCTCGCCAAGGAACTGGCCGAGGCCGTGGCCGACCGTATCCGTACGGCGATCGCGGAGCGCGGTTCAGCAGCAATCGCGGTCAGCGGCGGCTCGACCCCCGGCCGCTTCTTCCAGGCTTTGGGCAAGACCAAGGACATCGACTGGTCCAAGGTTATCGTCACCCTGGTCGACGAACGCTGGGTCGACGAAACCAGCGACCGCTCCAATGCGTTGCTGGTCAACGAGCGCATGCTGCAGGGCCCGGCGGCCACCGCCCGCTTCTTCCCGCTCTATTCGGGCGGCGACGAGCTCGATGCGGCGGCGGTTGCCAAGACCAATGCCCTGCTGTCCAAGCTCCCCGAGCCTTTCGCCGCTGTCGTGCTCGGCATGGGTAGCGATGGCCATACGGCAAGCTTCTTCCCCGGCGGCGATACGCTGTCCGAGGCGCTGACCGAGGATGGTCCTGCCATCGCCATCCGCGCCCCCGGCGCGGGCGAGCCACGCATCACCTTTACCCTTCCGCGACTCCTCCGCACGGATGGGCTGTACCTTCATATCGAAGGGGAGGAAAAGGCCGACGTTCTCGACACGGCTCTGGGTGATGGTCCTATCGAGGACATGCCCATTCGTGCCGTCTTGCGGTCCGGTCACGCCGTCACTGTCTACTGGTGCCCCTAAGTCCCCTTTGCGGTCCCCAATCGACCGCTTAGGCCACTAAGGCTCCAGCCGGCGCGTTCCTGCGGAAAAGTAGCCCCACTTTTCCGGTTTGGGAGCGTGCCCACCATAGAGTAGGAGCTCGACCATGTCTGTCCGCCAGGCCATCCAGGATGTCACCGATCGCATCGCCGCGCGTAGCCGCGACAGCCGGCGGGATTACCTCGGCCGCCTCGATGCCGCGCGCGAGGCCGGCGTGCACCGCGCCGTGCTCAGCTGCGGCAATCTCGCCCATGCCTTTGCCGCCTGTACCCCGGCGGAAAAGGCGGCACTGGCCGGCAACAAGACGCTGAACCTGGGCATCATTACCAGCTACAACGACATGTTGAGCGCCCACCAGCCCTACCAGTTCTATCCCGATATCATCAAGGAAGCCGCCCGCGCCATCGGCGCCACGGCGCAGGTCGCCGGCGGCGTGCCCGCCATGTGCGATGGCGTGACGCAAGGCCAGCCGGGCATGGATCTGTCGCTGTTCAGTCGCGACGTCATTGCCATGGCGACGGCCATTTCGCTCAGCCACAACATGTTCGATGCGGCGGTTTACCTCGGCATTTGCGACAAGATCGTGCCCGGGCTGTTGATCGGCGCGCTGACCTTTGGCCACCTGCCGGCCGTCTTTGTTCCCGCTGGGCCGATGCCCTCGGGCATTCCGAACGACGAAAAGTCCAAGGTCCGCCAGCTCTACATGGAGGGCAAGGTCGGCCGCGCCGAGCTGCTCGAGGCCGAGAGCAAGTCCTACCATTCGGCCGGCACCTGCACCTTCTATGGCACCGCCAATTCCAACCAGATGCTGATGGAGATCATGGGCCTGCACCTGCCGGGCGCCAGCTTCGTCAATCCGGGCACGCCTTTGCGCGATGCGCTGACCAGGGAGGCCACGGTCCGCGCCCTGTCGCTGACGGCCCTGGGCAATAACTATACGCCGGTCGGTCACATCATCGACGAAAAGGCCATCGTCAACGGCCTGGTGGGCCTGCATGCCACGGGCGGCTCGCCCAACCCCACCATGCATCTGATCGCCATTGCCGCCGCGGC
>CBFGMY010000146.1:0-10691 GCA_965650055.1 uncultured Devosia sp. | reverse complement strand
ACGACACTGCGGAGGCGGTGCAGGCTTCGCCCCGGCGGCAGGTTGCGGCGCAGCAGCAGCACGGCGATCGCGCCGATGCCGGCCCCGAGCAGCAGGTTCAAGCCGCTGAAGGTGCCCGAAATGGCCGCCCAGATCAGCGCCAGTACGATGACTGTCATGATCGGGTTCATGGTGCGCCTCCTGCAAGGCCGATAGCGGCGACATAGCGGGCGGGATCGAGCAGGTCCGGCGTGCCCAGGCGCAACGCCTCGAAGAGGCCATTGGGCCAGAGGCCGGCGGCAACCACGACGACAACCAGCGCCCCGGTTGCGCCGAAGCGAAGCCGGTCGCCCTGGCGGGCCGGGTCGGAAACAACGGCGCCTTCAGCCGCCGGGCGCCAGAACATGTGGGCCCAGAGGCGCGATCCCGCGATCAATGTCAGCACGGCATTGAGCACCAGAGCCGTCGCGACCAAGCCGCCGGTCCAGCCGTCGGCAAGCCCGGCCTGCAGCAACAGCAGCTTGGGCCAGAAGCCGAGGAAAGGCGGCACGCCGGCTGTTGCCAGCACCAGCACGAAGAACAGGATCGAGACCGGAGCACTAGCGGCATAGATCCCGCCCATCCGCCGCGTATCGGTCGCCCCGGTCTGCCGTTCGACGAGGCCGGCGACGAGATGGAGCGCCGTCATGGTCAGGATGGCATGGAAGACATAGAGCCCGGCGCCGCCGACACCGGCCAGCGAGGGAATGGCAATGCCGGCCAATACCGAGCCGATACCGCCAATGACGAGGAAGCCGATCGCCCGGCGCAGGTTGGTCTCGGCAATGGCGCCCAGCGGCGCGACCAACAGCGTGGCCACGGCGATGGCGATCAGCACGGGCTCGAGCAGGTCGCGGCTGGCCGGCAGCAGCACAACCAGTGCACGCAGCATGGCATAGACGCCGACCTTGGTGAGCAGGCCGGCGAACAGCGCCGAAATCACCGCCGGTGGCGTGTGGTAAGCGGCAGGCAGCCAGGCGTTCACAGGAAATGCCGCAGCCTTCATGCCGAAAGCCAGCAGCAACAAGGCCGCGACGCCGGCCACGGCGGCGGGGTTGGCCGCTGGCGCCACGCGCAGGATATCGGCCATGTTGAGCGTGCCGAGCAGGCCATAGAGCAGGCCCAGCGCCAAGAGGAAGAAACTGGTCGCGAGGAAGTTGAGAAAACCGTATTTGACCGCGCCATCGAGCTGAGCGGGACTGCCCCCCAGCACGATCAGGCCGAACGAAGCAATCAACATCACCTCGAACCAGACATAGAGATTGAACAGATCGCCGGTGAGGAACGATCCGGTCACGCCGGCCAGCAGCAGCAGCACCATCGCGTGGAAGCCGTCGCGACCATCAGCGTCGCCGCGCTCGCCCTGCGCGTAGAGCAGCACCACCAGGGTCACCACCGCAGCAGCCAAGGCAAAGCCGGCGCCAAAGATGTCGGCGGCAAAACTAATGCCGAAGGGCGGCAGCCACCTGCCCATGGTCATGGCCAGCGGCCCATCCTCGACAACCCGTAGCAGCAGCGTGATCTCGCAGGCGATGACGCCGACGAGGACGAGCAGCGAGAACATGAACGTCAGCCCGCCGGAGCGGCGCAGTATCAACGTGGCGGCAGCGCCCATCAGGCACAGCACCAGTGGCAGGACAACGATCCAGTCGGCCGCCGCAGTCATGGTTTCGATCATCGCCGATGGCAGCACCAGTTCCACCATGTCAGTAGCTCAGCGGCGGGTTGGGCCCGTCGACCGGCTCGGCGACGCGCATGGTGTCGGTATTGTCGGCATCGAGGCGTTGATAGGCGCGGAATGCCAAAACGAGCAGGAAGCTGAACATGGCAAAGCCGATAACGATGGCCGTCAGGATCAATGCCTGCGGCAGCGGATTGGCAATTGGCCCGGCCGGCTGGTCAAGCCCGGAGGGCACAATGGGGGCAACGCCGCGGGTCAGCCGGCCGGCGGTGAAGATGACAAGGTTCACGCCATTGCCCAGCACCACCAGCCCGAGCAGCATGCGGATGACCGAGCGCGACAGCAGCAGGTAAGTGCCCAGCGCGATAAAGCATCCGACGAGGCCGGCGAGCACATAATCCATCAGAGGTCCTCCTCGCCATCACCTTCGAGCGCCAGGGCAATCGTTGCGATGGTGCCGAAGACCACCAGATAGACGCCGATGTCGAAGACCAGCGGCGTCGAGAGCGGCACATTGGCCTCGCCGAGCTCGAGAGAGAGCCAGATGCTGGTCATGAAGGGGGAGCTCGTGAAGAGCGACAACAGCCCCGACAGCGCGGCGATGAACACGCCAAATCCGGCAATGGCCAGTGGATCGAGGCGCAGGGCACGCCGCGCAGCCTCGGCGCCCGTGGCCATGCCAAGGACGGCAATGGCCGAGGCGGCAATGAGCCCGCCGATGAAACCCCCGCCGGGTGCATTGTGACCGCGCAGGCAGATATAGACCGAGAAGACCAGCATGATCGCCACGATCAATGGCGCGAGAGTGCGGAAGATGACGGTGTTCATGGCGCCGCCTTCCGCCGGCGACGCGGCGCGAGTACGGGGAGAACCGGTTGTTTCACGCGCCGCCGCAGCAGCGCCATGATGGCGATGCCGGCCCCCATCACCACCGAGATTTCGCCCAGGGTATCAAGACCGCGATAGTCCACCAGGATCACGTTGACGATGTTGTGCCCATGCGCGAGCGGCACGCTGGTGGCGGCAAACAGGTCCGACAGCCGCGTATCGAACGGCCCTGACAGCACCACCATCAGGAACAGGCTGACGCCGGCGCCGGAGACCAGGGCCAGCGTGCCATCGCGCGCCAGGTCCTCGAACTCGCGATGATCGCGCTCGTCGAGCCGCAGCCGGGTCATCACCAGCGCCAGAATGACCACTGACAGGATTTCCACCATGAACTGGGTAAAGGCGAGGTCGGGCGCGCCCAACAGCAGGAAGATCAGGGCCACGGCCGTGCCCTGGATGCCCAGAGCGACAATGGCGATCAGCCGGTTGGGAGCCAGCAGCACGGCAGCGAGGCCAAGCAGGGCCAGCGCCACCACGCCCCATTCATAGGGCTGCAGGTCCGGCCAGTTCAGCTTGGCCGACCAATTGCCGAGATCGGCCGTGGGCAAAAGCACCGCGTAGCCATCAAGCAGCAGCAACGGCGCCATCAGCGCCAGCGCCAGCATGGCGAAGACAGTCACCAGATACAGTTCGAGCCGACCGTGATGCAGCAGGCGGGTCACGGCGCCAGAGAAACGGATCAGCCCGAACATGGCGCCATCAAAGGCCGCATCGGCCGTCCAGCCGAGGGCAGTCTCGAACCGCCGCGCCAGGGTGCGTATCGCCGCCGCCTGCCGATAGACGAGGTAGCCGAGCGTCCAGGTGGCCAGCGACAGCCAGAAGATCACGCTGATCGGGTTGATCGCCAGCGACAGGTGACTGCTCACCGCTTCGCCCAGAATGGCCCGCGTGCCGGGCCCGAGGAGTAGGTCGCCCAGCCAATCGGGCATTACCGCGGCCACGATGCTGGCCGCGCCGAGAACGATCGGGCCGGCCAGCATGGCGATGGGCGCTTCATGCGGCGTTTTCGGTGTCGGCAAGACCGGACCGAGGAAGGGCCGCACCAGGATCAGCATGGCGATGCCGGCGAGGAGGCCGTTGCCGACCAGCAGCGTGGCCAGCACCGCGATATCGGGCCACTGCCAGCTCAGCAGCCCCAGATACATTTCTTCCTTGGCGAAATAGCCCAGCGTCAGCGGCAGGCCGATCATGGCGAGGCTGGCGAGCGCCGCGGCGATGAAGGTCACCGGCATGCTGTCGCCGAGGCCACCCAGCACGGTGATGTCACGCGTGCCGGCGCCATGGTCGATGGCACCGGCCACCATGAAGAGGCCGGCCTTGTAGAGCGCATGCGCCACGAAATAGAGCAGCATGGCCGATATGGCCGCCCCGGTCCCCAGGCCAAGCAACAGGACGGAAAGCCCCAGCGAGGCGATGGTGGTATGCGCCAGCATCTGCTTGAGGTCGGTCTGCCGCAGCGCCCCGAAGGCTCCGCAGAGCAGCGTCGCGCCGCCAAAGCCGACAAGGATCAGCGTCCAGGCCTGCGTGCCGCCCAGCCAGGGCGTGGTCCGCGCCAGCAGATAGACGCCACCCTGCACCATGGTGGCCGAATGCAGGAATGCCGAAACCGGCGTCGGCGCTTCCATGGCGTTTGGCAGCCAGAAATGGAACGGCACTTGCGCCGATTTGGTGAAAGCCGCCGCCAGAAACGCCGCCAGCACCAGGCCATAGAGACCGCTGGTGCGAACCTCGTCGCCCAGCGCGCTCATCTCCCAGGCGCCAGTGAGCTGATGCACCGCGATGGCGCCGACCAGCAGCGCCATGCCGCCGATATTGGTGATGACCAGCGCCTGGATCGCGCCACGGCGGGCGGCCTGCCTCGTGTGATCGAAACCGATCAGCAGGAAGGAGGCGACCGAGGTCAGCTCCCAGAACATGAACAGCGCCAGGAGGTTATCTGATAGCACCAGCCCGAGCATGGCGCCCATGAAGATCAGCAGGAAGGCAAAGAACCGCCCCAGATGGGGATGGCCTTTGAGATAGGCGCCGGAATAGAGCACGATCAGCGTCCCGATGCCGGTAATGGCCAGCGCGAAGGTGAGGCTCAGCCCGTCGACGACGAAGGACAGATCGAGATCAAGCGCCGGCACCCAGCCGATGCGGGCCGATATCGCGCCGCCGGCAGTTACCGGTTCGACCAGTGGAAGCAGCAGCAGGAACAGACCCGCAGGAACCAGCGCCAGCACCCAGCCGGCAAAGGGCTTGGCAATGCGATGAACCAGCGGCGCCAGCAAAGCGGCAACAAATGGCGCAATCGCCACCAGCGCTATGCTTGCGTCTGTCCCAGGCCCCAACTGCCAATACTCCCGCGTACCGACTCTGATGGCCGGTTTGCGGCAAGACCTTACCGGATGATCCCTCGGGAACAAGCCAAAACGGGTGAGCGCACCGGGTTGTCCAACGATGGTCGCTTTCTTCGCCTCTTCCTTTCGGGGAAAGCCGAGCCTATGTCATGGAACCCGCCTTCTCGGATCCTCCCATGACCAAGCCCGTTCCGCCCGTCGCTGCCCGCAAGCCGCATGCCGTCACGTTTCACAATGTGCAGCGCGATGACCCCTACCACTGGCTGCGCGCAGGCAACTGGCAGGAGGTGATGCAGAAGCCCGAGACGCTGGACGCGGAAATTCGCGCCTATCTCGATGCCGAAAACGCCTTCTACGAGGCCGAGTTCGGCGAGCCCACGGCAGCCTTGCAGGACACGATCTACAAGGAAATCCGCGGCCGCATCAAAGAGGACGATAGCGGCATCGCCTCGCCCGACGGCCCTTTCGCCTATAATTCGCGCATGCTCGAGGGCAAGCAGTATCCGCTGATCGTCCGCACGCCACGCGATGGCGGCCCCGAAACCGTGCTGCTCGACTGCAATATCGAGGCAGGCGATGCCTATTTCGGCTTTGCCGGCGCCGAGCACGACCGTTCGCACCGCTATTTGGCCTGGGCCGCCGACCGGGCCGGGTCGGAATATTACGACATCATCATCCGCGATCTCGATACCGGCGTGGACAGCGCCGAGGTCATCACGGAGACCGCCGGCTCCTATGTGTGGAGCAATGACAGCAAGGCGATCTACTACACCGAGTATGACGACAATCACCGCCCCTACCGGGTGCGCCTCCACACCATCGGCACCGACCAGGCCGCCGACCCGATCATCTTCGAAGAGCAGGATCCCGGCTTCTTCGTCGGTGTCGGCCGTACGCTCAGCGACAAGTTCATCGTCATCGACGCGCATGACCACCAGACCAGCGAATGCTGGCTGATCGATGCCGAGCGCGGCGGCGCGCCGCGCCTCGTCGCGCCGCGGCTGACCGATCGCGAATATGACATCGATGAGCGCGATGGCCTGCTTTACATCCGGACCAATGCCGATGGCGCCGAGGACTTCAAGGTCGTCACCGCCCCGGTCGACAATCCGGCCGCCGACAACTGGACCGACCTGGTGCCCCACAGCCAGGGCGTGCTGATCCTCGACACGATTGTCATCCGCAACCATCTGTTGCGCCTCGAACGCCATGATGGTCTGCCGCGCATCGTCGTGCGCGACCTGCGCACCAACAAGGAAGAAACGGTCAAGTTCGACGAGGAAGCCTATTCGCTGGGCATGTCGGTCGGCTACGAATTCGATACGTCGGTGTTCCGTCTCACCTATTCGTCGCCCACCACGCCGTCGCGCACCTACGACATGGATCTCGAGACCGGCAGGCGCACCCTGCTCAAGGAGCAGGAAGTGCCCTCCGGCCACAACCCTGATGACTACGAGACCCGCCGTCTGTTCGCGCCGGCGGCCGATGGCGAACTGGTGCCCGTCACCGTGCTCTATCGCAAGGGCACCAGGCTCGATGGCTCTGCCCCGGCTCTGCTCTACGGCTATGGCGCCTATGGCATGTCGATGCCGTCATCCTTCTCGATCTCGGCGCTGTCGCTGGTGGATCGCGGCTTTGTCCACGCCACGGCCCATATCCGGGGTGGTATGGAGAAGGGGTATCGCTGGTATGTGCAGGGCCGTCGCGAGAACAAGACCAATACCTTTTCCGATTTCATTGCCGCGGCCGAGATGCTGGTCGACCGGGGCTACACCGCCAAGGGCCGCATCGTTGCGCAGGGTGGCTCGGCCGGCGGCATGCTGATGGGCGCCATCGCCAATCTGCGGCCGGACCTCTGGGGCGGGATCCTGGCGCAGGTGCCGTTCGTGGACGTGCTCAACACCATGCTCGACGAAACGCTGCCGCTGACGCCGCCCGAATGGCCGGAATGGGGCAATCCGCTGGCCTCGGCGGAGGATTACGCCCGCATCGCCGCCTACGCGCCCTATGAGCAGGTGGCGGCCAAGGACTATCCGCCGATCTTCGCGCTGGCCGGCCTCACCGATCCGCGCGTCACCTATTGGGAGCCGGCCAAATGGGTGGCCCGGCTGCGCGCAACCAAGACCGGCACGGCGCCATTGTATCTCAAGACCAATATGGGCGCCGGTCACGGTGGCGCCTCGGGACGGTTTGACCGCCTCAAGGAAACTGCCGAATGCTATGCCTTTGCGCTGAACGCGGTTGGTTTGGAAGGATCATTCCCCTCCAACTGATTGTTGCAGCGTCATAATCGGCCTATACCAAGGCCACTCCCCTCAGCGTCTATTCCAACCGGAGGCCACCATGTCCACCAAGTTCACCCTGCCGCCCCTGCCCTATGCCTATGATGCCCTGGACCCCTACATGTCGGCGGAAACACTTGAATTCCACCACGACAAGCATCACCAGGCCTATGTGACCAATGGCGAGAAGCTGCTGGAAGGTTCGGGCCTCGAAGTCCTGCCGCTCGAAGACATCGTCAAGGAGAGCTACGGCAAGAATGCCGGCCTCTTCAACAATGCCGGGCAGCACTACAACCACGTGCATTTCTGGAACTGGATGAAGCCCAATGGCGGCGGCAAGAACCTGCCGGCCAAGCTGCAGGCAGCCATCGATTCCGACCTGGGCGGTTTCGACAAGTTCCGCGCCGATTTCATCGCCGCCGGCACCACCCAGTTCGGTTCGGGCTGGGCCTGGCTGTCGCTCAAGAACGGCAAGCTCGAAGTGTCCAAGACCCCGAACGGCGAGTCGCCGCTGGTCCATGGCGGCAAGCCGATCCTGGGCGTCGACGTGTGGGAACACTCCTATTACATCGACTACCGCAATGCCCGCCCGAAGTACCTCGAAGCCTGGTTCGACAACCTGGTGAACTGGGAACATGTCGAGCTGCTGTTCGAGGAAGCCCGCGCTTAAGCCACCTCGGCCGCCACCCACGGAGCGGTACCTCCCCCTTGACGGGGGAGGCTAGGAGGGGGTGTTGAGAGCCCCGATATGCGGGCCAAGCATCCCCCACCCTTGATCCCTCCCCGCAAGGGGGAGGGATCAACTGAGGCATCGAAATTAGCCCGCCGCGCCCCGCGCCGGCGGGCTTTTTCACGCCCCGGCCGCGCGACTTTTCCCCAGGCGTTAGCCATGTCACAAACCCGACACTTCAACCCCCCGCCCCATCATGGTAACGGTCTGTTTACCATTCGGGGGAAGTCAGTGTCAGAGCCGACCAAGGTCGTTGCCATCATTGCGGCAAACACCGCGCTATCGTCCCTGTTGGCGATGGTGGTGGCTGGCGACTCGCATCTGAAGGTGCGGCAGTTCGACAGCGACATCGACCTCGTGGCCTATATGCGTATCGCGCCCATCGACATGCTGGTCTGCGATTTCGACCGCGACGGCCGCCCGGCCTATGAAATGGTCGAATCGATCCGTCTCAACAATGCGCTGATCAGCCAGGACGTGCCGGTCATCGCGCTGACGCGGACCATCACCCCGCCGATGCGCCACCAGGCGATCAGCGCCGGCATCGACGAGGTCATCATCAAACCGATGTCGCCCCGCCACCTGTTGCAGCGCATCCAGACCCGCCTGCGCACCCGCAGCGTCGTGGGCGTGCTCGGCGGCTATCGCGGCCCCGAGCGGCGCAACCGCATGCCGATGCCCACGCCGCATCCGGTGCCAACGCGCCGCAGCAGCGACAATGTCATCCCCCTCTTCCCCGACCGCCGCAAACCCCGCCAGCCCGGGCTGGACGGGTAGGTTTCTTCACTTCTCCCTTTGGGGGAGGTGAAAGGCTACCGCGCCTCGCTCACCAACCGTTGCAGTCTGGCCCACAAATCCTCGATCGAGTCGGCAAACTGCACGGCGCGATCATAGCCCGGCAGGCCCGGCGACAGCACGTCGGCGGCGTAACCGCGCATGACCTCATAGGCCTTGTGACGGTTGAGCATGACCACCGGCGGGGTGCGCCCCTGGGCCTTGGCAGCGGCCCAGGTGCCGAACAGGGCCGAAGCCGAGGCCAGCGAGCCGGGCAGCGCCACATAGGCCTCTGCCTTTTGCGCCATGCGCGCCAGCCGATCGGCCTTTTCGGGCAGCACTTCCATTATCACGTCAGCCAGCGCGGGCGGCAGGGTGATCGACGCATCGGCGACAATCTCGACGCTGCCGCCGGCCGTGCGGGCTGCGGTAATCAGCGGCACGGGGATGATGCCGTTTTCGGCAAGGCAGACGATGCGGGCGCCGCGCTTGGCAAAATAGCTGCCGGCCTGGCTCATGATCGAGGCCCGCTCGGGATCGCCCGGGCCCCTGTCCGAGGCGAAGACTGCAATAACGGGGCCGGTGACGGCGGGCTCCATCATGCTCATCGTCCCCGCTTCAGCCCGCCGAGAATGCCACGCACCAGCGCGCTTCCCAGCCGGTTCGCTACCGTGCGGGCCAGCGAGTTCATGGCCGCTTCTGCGGGCGTCTGGCGGGTCGAGGTTCGGCGTGGCCGCTCGTCCTGATAGGTTCGCTCGGTCTTGCGCACCTCGTCGTCCTGCTGCTGCCGTTCCTCGGCCAGCTGCCGGTCACGGGCGCGTCGGGCCAGGATTTCGAACGCCGATTCGCGATCGGCGGGGTTGTCGTAAAGCCCGGCGACGGGCGAGCCGGCGATAATCGATTCGCGTTCGGCGGGGCTCAGCGGGCCCACCTGCGCCGAGGGCGGACGGATCAGCGTGCGCCCGACCACCGAGGGAATGCCCTTGGCCTCCAGCACCGAGACCAGCGCCTCGCCGATGCCGAGCTGGGTGATGACTTCCTCGGTCGAGAATTCCGGATTGGGCCGGAAGGTCTCAGCGGCCACGCGCACCGCCTTCTGCTCGCGCGGCGTATAGGCGCGCAAGGCGTGCTGCACCCGGTTGGAGAGCTGCGCCAGCACGGTTTCGGGAATGTCGATGGGGTTCTGCGTCACGAAATAGACGCCGACGCCCTTGGAGCGCACCAGCCGCACCACCTGCTCGACCTTGTCGATCAGCACCTTTGGGGCGTCGTCGAACAGCAGGTGTGCTTCGTCGAAAAAGAACACCAGCTTGGGCTGGTCCGGGTCGCCAACCTCGGGGAGCTCCTCGAACAGTTCGCTCAGCATCCACAGCAGGAAGGTCGCGTAAAGCCGCGGCGCCCGCATCAGTTCGTCAGCGGCAAGGATGGAGATGAAGCCGCGCCCATCCCGATCGGTCCGCATCAGGTCGGCGATCTCGAGCGCTCGCTCGCCAAAGAACGATTCGGCGCCCTGCTGCTCAAGCACCAGCAAGGCTCGCTGGATCGATCCGATCGAGGCGGTCGTCACATTGCCGTAGCGCGTCGAGATTTCCTTGGCCCGTTCCTGGATGTTGACCAGCAGAGCGCGCAGGTCCTTGAGGTCCAGCAGCAGCAAACCTTCGTCATCGGCCAGCTTGAAGGCGATGTTGAGCACGCCTTCTTGGGTGTCGTTGAGTTCGAGCATGCGGCTCAGCAGCAGCGCGCCCATTTCCGAAATGGTAGCGCGGATAGGGTGGCCCTGCCGGCCGAACAGGTCCCAGAAGATGACGGGGAATACATCGTCCTTGAAGTCAGTGAAGCCGATATCGGTGGCCCGCTGGGTCTGCCAGCCCTGGGCCGCACCCATCTTGCCCACGCCGCTCAGGTCGCCCTTGATGTCGGCGGCAAAGACCGGCACGCCGGCAGCGGAAAAGCCCTCGGCCAGCACCTGCAGTGTC
>CBFGMY010000145.1:0-10738 GCA_965650055.1 uncultured Devosia sp. | reverse complement strand
GGGAGGGATCAAGGGTGGGGGGTGTTTGGCCCTAATATCCCGGCTCTCGCGCCCCCACCCGGCGCCGCTAGGCGCTCTGCGCCAAGCTTTGCTGCCCTCCCCGCAAGGGGGAGGGTGACCCGACTGATAGGCCGGCGAACGGCCATGGGGAGGATACAAGTATGACCGACTACATTCTGGCGATTGACCAGGGGACGACGTCGAGCCGGGCGATTGTGTTTGGCAAGGACCGGACGATTGCCGGGGTGGGGCAGAAGGAATTCACCCAGATTTTTCCGCAGGACGGCTGGGTGGAGCATGACCCGGAGGAGATTTGGGAATCGGTCGTCTGGGCGGTGAAGACGGCGCTGAAAGCCGCTGACATCGACGCCGGGGATGTCGCTGCCATCGGCATTACCAACCAGCGCGAAACGACGCTGATCTGGGACCGCCAGACGGGCAAGCCCATTCACAATGCGATCGTGTGGCAGGATCGGCGCACGGCGGCCTACTGCGCCAAGCTCAAGAAGGCGGGGCACGAAAAGAGCGTCACCAAAAAGACCGGCCTGCTGCTCGACCCATATTTCTCCGGCACCAAGGTCAAATGGCTGCTCGACAACCTGAAGGGCGCGCGCAAGCGTGCCGAGAAGGGCCAGCTTGCCTTCGGCACGGTGGATAGCTTCCTGATCTGGCGCCTGACCGGCGGCAAGGTGCATGCGACCGACGCCACCAATGCGGGCCGCACGCTGCTGTTCGATATCGGCAAGAACCAGTGGGACAGGGACCTGCTTGATCTGTTCGACATACCGGCCGCCTTGCTGCCCGAGGTCAAGGATTGCGCCGATGATTTCGGGGTCACCGACGCGAGCCTGTTCGGTGCGGCGATCCCGATTCTGGGCGTCGCCGGCGACCAACATGCAGCCACCATCGGCCAAGCCTGTTTCAAGCCCGGCATGCTGAAATCGACCTATGGCACGGGGTGCTTCGCCCTGCTCAATACCGGCGCCGACATGGTGAGGAGCAAGAACCGCCTCTTGACCACCATCGCCTATCGGCTGGACGGCAAGACCAGCTATGCGCTCGAAGGCTCGATCTTCATTGCCGGGGCGGCGGTGCAGTGGATTCGCGACGGGCTGAAGCTGGTCAAGCAGGCCAGCGAAACCGGGCCGCTGGCCCGCACGGCCGACCTCAGCCAGAATGTCTACATGGTGCCCGCCTTTGTCGGCCTGGGCGCGCCGTGGTGGGACGCCGAGGCCCGCGGGGCAATCTATGGCCTGACGCGCAATTCCGGCCCGGCCGAGATTGCCAGGGCCGCGCTGGAGGCGGTCTGCTACCAGACGCGCGACCTGCTCGAAGCCATGCATCGCGACTGGAAGGGCGGCGGCGATACAGTGTTGCGCGTCGATGGCGGCATGGTGGCATCGGACTGGACCATGCAGTTCCTCGCCGACGTGCTCGACGCGCCGGTCGATCGGCCGGTTATCCTTGAAACCACAGCATTGGGCGCGGCGTGGCTGGCGGGATCGAAGGCCGGCGTTTGGCCTGGAATGCAGGACTTTGCGGCGAGCTGGGCGCGGGACGCGCAGTTCAAGCCGCAGATGGATGCGGCCGAGCGCAAGCGGAAGATCAAGGGCTGGGACGTGGCGGTGCGGCGGACGCTGAGCGTTTAGCGGCGGGAAGAGTCCTTGTCGGATACCCCCACCTAACCTCCCCCTGATAGGGGGAGGAATCCGTCCGGTGGGTTGGGCTCGATAGTGCCTCAAACGCGATCTGTTCCTCCCCCTATCAGGGGGAGGTTAGGCGGGGGTATCCGCTAAAAAACCTTAGCCCCCTAGCCCTTCCACGCCTCGAAACTGCCGCCGGCGATCATGGCCCAGTAGAGCTTGCCGCCGGGGCCGCGGGCGGCGGCCAGGCCGAATTCGACGAAGCGATGGCTCAGCAGCGTGCCGCGATGGCCCGAGGAATCCATCCAGCCGCCGATGACGCCCTGCAGGTCCTTATAGCCCTTGCCGACATTTTCGCCGACGGCGCCGAGATAGCCAGCAGCGGTGACGCGTTCGCGCAGGGTGACGCCCAGGTCGTGGCTCATCGTATTTTTCTGCGCCATGAGCCGCGCTTGCGACCGGGCGGCCTCTTCGAGCCTGACATTGTAGGTCCAGGGCGGGGCGCCATTGGCGCGACGCACGGTGTTGATCGCGGCGAGGATTTCGCCGTCGGTCAGGGTTTCGGGCGTGCTGGCGCCCTTGGGCAGCATGGGGATGGTGGTCGAGCAGGCCGCCAGGGCCGCGGTCGCGGTCAACAGGATAAAGCCGCGGCGCGTTGTGGTGAGCATCATTGTATCCACGATGGGTCAGGCCTGGTCGTAGGCACTGAGCAGATGGGGCAGGCAGGCAAGCTGATGGGTAATGGGCTGCCCCTCACCAAGCTCCCAGCAGGCCGACAGCGCCGCATGCGCGGCGGCCCAGCCAAGAAGACGCTTGCGCGGATAGGCCAGGCGCTCGGAGAGAATGTCGGCGCGGACCGCGATGCGGCGCGGGTCGGTGGCAAGGTGGGCGGCGCCCTTGGGATTGATGAAGACGTTGGCCAGGTCGTAGGCGGGATCGCCGATGAGGCCCTTGGGGTCGATGGCCAGCCAGCCGCGATCGGAACTCAGCACATTGTCGTGGTGCATGTCGCCATGCAGCGGGATCTGGGCGCTGGGCCGGTCGAACAGCTTGAGCGCAATGCCGCAGGAGCGGGCATAGAGATCGCGGGCGGTGTGCGGCCAGGTGCGCACATCGGTATCGAACAGGGTCTGGAACCGGTCGCGCAGCGGCTCGAGGCCATCGGGCGCATCGGCACGCGGGCGGTGGAGGTTGCCGACGACAGTGGCGATCGCGATGGTGCCTTCGTCGTCCTTGCCTGCACGGACCGGGTCGCCCAGCGTGCCGCCATCGAGCCATTCCATGAAGATGGTATCGCCATGCATGTCGAAGACTGTCGCGGCGCCCTCCCCGCCATACCAGTTCATCAGCATGGCGCCGCGCCGCTCTTCCATTGCCGCCAGGGGCTTGAGGATCTTGAGGGCGGCGAAGTTGCGGCCATTCTGCTCGACGCGGAAAATCCAGCTCGTCGCCGTTTCGGCGACGGGGGTGGACTTGGTCAGGGACCAGCGGATCAGGGCGCGGCTGAGCGCGGTTTCGACGGGCGACTGATTCATCATTGCCGGCATTAGAGCAGAAGGCGCGCCCGGTTTCGACAGGGTGGAGCCTGATTGCCGGAAAACTTGATGAAATCGTGACGGTAACCAACGGCTAAGGCTGCCGGTTGGCGCAATGGCAACCCTAAGTCGAGGAAGGGCTAGGCCGGCAACTCTCCTTTACCGGTTGGGGGCGCAGGGTTGAGGCACGCGAAAGCAAGTCCAGCAGGGGGGAACTTGAAATGACGCATCAACCTTACGAAGACCGGCGGGAACCGACCCGGCTCTCGGACATCATCTCGGCCGACGAAGTGCATCCGACCTTTGGCCGGCAGGTCATGAACGGCCTGGGCGGCCTGTTGCTGCTGCTGGTCACCGGCGTGGTGATCGTGGCGCTGGTATTGTGGAAGTCGCCTTAGCAGCCAGAACCGCCGCGCGGCACCTCCCCCTCGACGGGGGAGGTTGGGAGGGGGTGTGGTTTGGCCCGAATATCCGGGCTAAACATCCCCCACCCTTGATCCCTCCCCGCAGGGGGGAGGGTGTCGACTGAAAATTCACTTGATCTTGTACGCATCCTTGGCCGCCTGGTAGCTCAGGTGCCGGGCGACGTCGCGGGCGGTCGACTTGGTGATGCGGTTTTCGCCGACCCAGCGACCGAGGAAGCCGCAGACTTCGCGGCGCCACACGTCATGCCGGGCGGGGATGGAGAGCAGCGCGCGGGTATCGTCGTTGAAACCAGCGAGATTGTAGAAGCCGGCCGATTCCACCACTTGGTCGAGATAGCGGCGAATGCCCTGCGGGCTGTCGTGGAACCACCAGGGCGGCCCGATCATCAGGCTGGGCCAATAGCCGGCCATGGGCGCCAGCTCGCGGGCATAGGTGGTTTCGTCGAGCACGAACATGATCAGCCGCAGGTTGGGCTCGTTGCCGCAGCGCGACAATAGCGCCCTGAGGCCATTGACGTAGTCGGTGGTGCCTGGAATGTCGGCGCCCAGATCGGTGCCACGCTCTGCCATCAGCAGCGGATCGGTATTGCGGCGCGAACCCGCATGAAGCTGCATGACCATGCCGTCTTCGACCGAGAGCAAGGCCATTTCCGTCATCATCTGGGCGCGGAACAGCTCGGCATCGGCGGCGTCGTGCCGGCCGGCGAGGACCTTGTCGAGCAGCGCCTGCTTCTCGGGCGCCGAGAGATCGGCGGTATTGGCCGTGGGCACGCCGTGATCGGTGGCGACGGCGCCGAAGCGGCGGAAATATTCGCGGCGGTTGCGGTGCGCATTGATGAGGCCGGACCAGGTGGCCACGTTCTCGCCCGTGATCTCGCCAAACCGCTGCAGGTTCTCGACAATGGCGGCGCGGCTGGGGTCGGTGACGTCATCGGGCCGATAGGTGGTGCGGACACGGCCGATAGTGCCGTTGGCCTCCATCTTCTGGTGATGCACCAGCGGATCGAGGGCAAATTCGGTGGTGGCGATGACTTCGACGCGGGCCCGGTCGAGCAGCGCATGCGGCAGCAATGCCGGCGTGGCGAGTGCGGCGTCAATGGTGTCGTAGATGGCGTCGGCGGTGGCGGATGACAGCTCGTCCTTGATGCCGAAGGCCCAATCGAGTGAGTGATCGATCCAGGTCTTGGACGGGGTGCCGGCGAAGACGTGGTAATTGGCGGCGAACAGGCGCCAGGCCGCCCTGCCCCCGGCGACCGGCTTGCCATCCTTGCGGGGAACACCGAGGTCGTCATAGCTCAGGCCGCGGCTGCGCAGCATGCGCAGCACATAGTGGTCGGGCGTGAGGAACAAAGCCGCCGGATCGGGAAAACGCCCGTTATCGGCGAACCATGACGGATCGGTGTGACCATGCGGGCAGACCAGTGGCAGGTCGCGCACTTCGGGATAGAGATCGCGCGCCACGGAGCGGGCTGGCTCGGATGCGGGGAACAGGCGGTCTGGATGCAAATGGGTCATGCAGCGGTTTTTGCCATGATCCGGCAGGCAGATCAATCATCTTCCATACAAGATTTGGGCCCATCACATTTTATGTAAATTAACTTCGATTGACGGATCGCATTTCGCCCGATGGGCGGTCGGGACTACCCTTCTGGCGACGGGTGAGAGACAGCGCAAAGCGGCTGCCCAGGTGACGTTTGGTCCGATGGATCGGCAAGCTGGGAGGATGTTTCGATGGCCCATCTCGATATGCACGAATCCGGCAATTCAATAGAAGCCGCGCGGCAGCAGGCGCGGGCGACTGGCTATGTCCACCATGCGCAGGTCATGCTGCTGGCGGCGGGCCTTGCCGCGTTCGGCATCGTGGCAGTCGCCGCCGCTATGGTGAGCACTCTCCTTTAGACACGGGGCCCCGCAGACCTTAGTGTGCCGCCGGGGAGACCGGCGCCGATGCGAATCCTGCTCGTCGAAGACAGCGAAGACCTGGGCGAGGCAATCGAAAAGCGCCTGCGCAATTCCGGCCATTCGGTGGAATGGGTCCGCGACGGCAACGACGTGGTGTCCACGGCCCAGGGTGACGATTTCGATGCTGTGGCGCTCGACCTGATGCTGCCCAATCGCGATGGCATCGGGCTGATCGCCGAACTGCGCAAGGGCAAGTTCAATGCGCCGATCCTTGTCATCACGGCGCGCTCGGAAATCGACGACAAGGTGAGCCTGCTCGACCTGGGCGCCGATGACTACCTGGTCAAGCCATTCGACCTGCGCGAGCTCGAAGCGCGCCTGCGGGCGCTGATCCGGCGTACCGGCGGGCAGACGACCAGCACGCTGGGCGTGGGCAATCTCGAAATGGACCTGGCCGGCCTCAATGCCAGCATTGGTGGCAGGACGCTGGAGCTCGGGCGCCGCGAATTCCGGCTGCTGGAAATTCTCGTCACCAATGTGGGCCGGGTGGTGCCCAAGGAGCGGCTGATGAACCAGCTGTTCAATTTCGACGAAGCCGTCTCGGTCAACGCGCTGGAGTTGCATATCTCGCGGCTGCGCAAGAAGCTGGAGCCGGCCAATATCGAGATCGGGACAGTGCGCGGCGTCGGCTACGTGGTGCGGGCGCCGCATGGGTAGGTGTGGCACTTCTTCATGACCAACAAATCTTTCTCCATCCGCCGGCGCATCGTGGCGCTGGCGCTGGCGCTGCTGCTGGCGGCAGCGGTGGTGTTGATCGTGTTCATCCGCGACTATGCCGAGCGGGCCGCCGACCGGGCGTTCGACCGGCTGCTGGCGGCCTCGGCGCTGACCATTGCCGGCGCCGTGCAGGTGGAGGACGACACCGTCATCGTCGAACTGCCCTTTGCCTCGTTCGGCATGTTCTCCGGCCGGGACCGGGTGTTTTACGCAGTGGAGAGCCCGGGTGGCGGGGCGGTGACGGGCTATGCGGACCTGTCGGGCATGCTGCCGGAAATGACCTCGGCCGGGCCCGACTTCACCGACACGATCTATCGCGGCGAGCTGGTGCGGGTGGCGAGCGTGGGGCGACTGACCTCGTCGGGCGGCGATGCGGATTGGGTGACGATCCATGTGGCCGAGACGCAGACCGAGCGCGAGGCGCTGGCCGGGGAGATCCTCTCCAACGCCATCGTGCCGGTGGTGGCGCTGACGCTGCTGGCCATCGCACTGGTGTGGTTCGGCATCGGCCGCATGTTTGCGCCGCTCTACCAGTTGGAGCAGGAATTGCGTGGCCGGGCGCCCGATGATCTCTCGCCCGTGGATGTGCCGGTGCCGGTCGAGGTAAGCCATCTCGTCTCCGGGCTCAATGCCTTCATGGCGCGGCTGGGCAGCGCGATGGAGCGGGTGACCGGGCTGGTGGCCGAGGCGGCGCATGAGGTGCGCACGCCTTTGGCTTCGCTGCGGGCACAGGCGGAAGTCGCCATGGACGAGCAGGATCCGGTGGCCCTGCGCGCTCGGGTTGGCCGCATCCATCAGGGGGCGGTGCAGGCGAGCCAGCTGGTATCGCAACTGCTGATGGAGGCGACGATTTCGCACCGCCTCGAGAACCAGGAGACCGACACCACGGCGTTTGGCCTGGTGGTGGACGAGGTGCGGCAGCGGCTCGACCCCGACCAGGCGGGGCGGCTGGTGGTGGATTTGCCCGAGGCGGTGGCGGGCGCCCAGATCCGCGGCGACCGGGTGGCGCTGCGCGAAATGGTGCGCAATGTGATCGACAATGCGCTGGTCTATTCGACGGGACCGGTTGATATCGGCGGGCGGCTGACCGATGGGCTGATGACATTGGAGGTAAGTGACCACGGCCCGGGTATTGCCGATAGCGAAAAGCCGCTGGTGCTGGAGCGGTTCAAGCGCGGTACGGCCAGCGGGTCCACGGCGGGATCGGGGCTGGGGCTATCCATCGTCAATCGGGTGGTGGAGGCGCATCGCGGAGCGCTGCGGCTGAAGGACCGGGCGGGCGGCGGGCTGGTGGTGGAAATCGACCTGCCCACGGTGGGGCGCAATCCTAAGGTGGAGCAATTGCGGCGGGCGCTGGGGTCCCTCTCGGCCCTGGTGGTCTGCCTGTTGCTGCTGGATCCGCGCGGCGCGGAGGCCGCGTCAACCCGCTATGCAGCGCCGGACGGCAGCAGCGACCTGGTGCTGACCATCGTGGGCGTCACCGATACGCCGCTGTTTGCCCAGTTCATCGCCGGCTTCCAGACGCTGCGGCAAGACGTGACTGTCGTCTACGAGGAAACCGATTCCGTGCCGCTTTACGAGCGCTACCTGGCCGGCGACCTGACGCCCAAGCCTGACCTGCTGGTCAGCTCGGCCTCGGACCTGATGACCAAGCTAGCCAATGACGGCCACGCCATTGCCTATGACAGCCCGTTTCTCGGCGACCTGCCCGACTGGGCGCACTGGCGCAACGAGGTGTTCGGCTTCACCTTCGAGCCGGCGGTGATCATCTACAACCCCGATCGGATCAGCGCCGAGGAAGTGCCCCGCACCCACCTGACGCTGGCGGAAATGCTGGAGACGCAGACCGAGCGGTTTCGCGGGGCCATCGCCACCTACGATATTGCGCTGTCGGGGGTGGGGTATCTGCTGGCCTCGCAGGACCAGGTGATCTCGTCGAACTTCTGGCGGCTGGCGGCGGCGTTCGGGCGGGTAGAGGCCGTTTTCTCGGGATCGAGCCCGGCCATTCTCAACGGGGTAGCCGACGGCACGCTGGCCCTGGGCTACAATGTGCTGGGCTCCTATGCCTTTGCGCGCCAGGCCGATGGCGCCAATATCGAGATCGTGGTGCCCGACGACTACGTGCTGGTGCTGACACGGGCCATGCTGATCCCGCGCGACGCGCCCTCCCCCGAGCTGGGCAAGGCGTTTGTCGACTTTGCGCTATCGCCAGCCGGACAGGCCATCGCGGCAGAGCAAACGGCGCTGGGTTCGGTCGTACCGGGAGGGAAAGGCGAATGGACCGGCGAGGCGATCGCAGCGCGCGGACGCGGCGTGATCCAGCCCATTCCGCTGGGTCCGGCGCTACTGGTGTCGCTGGATCAACAGCGGCGGCAGCGGTTTCTGGACAGCTGGGGCGAGATCGTTTCGCCCAAGCCGTGATGTAGACGCCTCAGTCGTCTCCCTCCCCCTTGTGGGGAGGGATCAAGGGTGGGGGTGTCCCACGCGCCGGACTCGTGGTGAGATACCCCCACCCTGCTCGATCACGGACTTAGCTCACGCTAATTCCTATCTCGCTTCCCTCCCCACAAGGGGGAGGGTAGGTCCGGCGCAAGCGGCCTTTGCCCAGTCGGCACCAGGCCATGCTGGCAACGCATGGCCTAAACGTGGAATTGGAGCTTTTCCTGCCGAAATCGATGAATTCGTCGGTGTACAGCCAGTTAATTGCACAGAACGCATAGCTGGCGTGTCGTTTTGCCCCTACCGCAACCGGTCCGTCGGGCCCATCTGTTCAATCATGAAAGCGGCCCGGCAATTCGGTCGGGGCTGATGAGGAGACTGGCTATGAGCACCACCCGCAAGTTCTTTGCGACCCTTGGCACCTTCGTCGAAGTGTTCGGCAGCGCTGCTGCCGTCTCGAACGCGGTCGAGGGTGGTCGTGCGCCCAAGGCCAAGCACCTCAAGTCCCTCGGTATCGACGCCGACGCTTTCCGTTCGATCGGCAAGCTCTAAGTCTCCCCTGACGCGGGGCGCTTTCCCTCCCTGGAGCGACCTGCGCCGAGCGACCGATCTGACGTGAGAAAGCCCGGATGCCCTTGAATGGGCGTCCGGGCTTTTGCTTTTCTATTCCTCTCCCCATCGGGGAGAGGTGGCCCGGCGAAGCCGGGTCGGTGAGGGGTAGTCCGGGGGCAAGCTCCGCAAGCTGAGTCAGCCGCAGCACCCCCTCATCCGCCCCTGCGGGGTACCTTCTCCCCGATGGGGAGAAGAATAAGGATCAGTCTTCGTCGGCGGCCATCTGTTGCAGCACGGCACCCTTGCCGCGCAGCCGCAGGTAGAGCGGGATGAGCAGGGCGGCGGCGGCGATGATGTAGAGCGTGATGGCGATGGGCGTGTGCACCAGCACCATCGGATCACCCTGGCTGATGGCGAGCGCCCGACGCAACTGCTGCTCGGCCAGCGGCCCCAGGATGAGGCCGATAACCACGGGCGCGATGGGGTAGCCGAAGCGGCGCAGACCATAGCCGAGGATGCCGAAGGCCAGCAGGATCAGCAGTTCGAACGAGAACGGGATCGGCCCGAGCCGGCCGGACATGGCGCCATTGGCGCCCAGCGTGCCGAGCGTGGCGAAGCTGAGGATGCCGGCATAGAGCCAGGGGCGCGGAATGGTCAGCAGCTTCACCCACAGGCCAATCAGCGGCAGGTTGAGCACCAGCAGCATGAAATTGGCCACCAAGAGGCTGGCGATCAGCGACCAGACCAGCGGCGCGTTGTTGGCGAACAGCAAGGGACCCGGTTGCAGGCCGAACTGCTGGAAGCCGGCCAGCATGATGGCGGCGGTGGCCGAGGTGGGCAGGCCCAGCGTCAGCAGCGGGACCAGCGTGCCGGCGGCCGAAGCGTTGTTGGCAGCTTCGGGCCCGGCCACGCCCTCGATGGCGCCATTGCCGAATTCCTCGGGGTGCTTGGAGAGACGGCGTTCGGCGGCGTAGGAGAAGAAGGTGCCGATCTCGGCGCCGCCGGCGGGCATGGCGCCGATGGGGAAGCCGATGGCGGTGCCGCGCAGCCAGGCGCCCCAGGAGCGCTTCCAATCCTCGATCGTCATCCAGACCGAGCCCTTAACCGCCAGCACCTCTTCCTTGATCTGGGTGGCCGAGGCGGCGATGGCGAGGGTTTCGCCGATGGCGAAGAGGGCCACCGCGAGGGTCGTGACCTCGATGCCGTCGAGCAGGTCGGGAACACCGAACGCGAGGCGCGCCTGGCCCGATTGCAGGTCGATGCCGATGACGCCGAGGCCCAGGCCGATGAACAGCGCAGTGATGCCGCGCAGGGCGCTGTCGCCGAAGGCGGCCGAGACGGTGATGAAGGCCAGCACCATCAGCGCGAAATAGTCGGCGGGGCCGAAGGACAGGGCGCCCTTGACCACCCAGGGCGCGAGGAAGGCCAGTGCCCCGGTGGCGATGAGGCCGGCGACGAAGGAGCC
>CBFGMY010000144.1:0-10838 GCA_965650055.1 uncultured Devosia sp. | reverse complement strand
CACCCTGATCGGCGTATTGTCCTCGGGCATCGAGGGCAAGCTCGACCAGTTGCGAAAGGGGCGCAGCCAGGTGCTCGAGACCGACCACACCATCATCCTCAACTGGAGCCCCTCCATCTTCGATATCGTCTCCGAGCTTGTCGTGGCCAACAAGAGCCGCCGCAAGCCGCGCATCGTCATCATGGCCGATCGTGACAAGGTGGAGATGGAAGACGAGATCGCAGCCAAGGTGCCCGAACTGGGCAATACCCGCGTCATCTGCCGCAGCGGCGCCCCGACCGATCTCTACGATCTGGGCCTGGTCTCCCCGCAACAGGCGCGCTCCATCATCGTGCTGTCACCCGAAGGCGCCGACGATGCCGACAGCCAGGTGATCAAGACCATCCTGGCTTTGGTCAACGACCCACGCCGCCGCGAGGCGCCCTATCGCATCGCCGCCGAAATCCGCGAAGCCGCCAATGCCGAGGTCGCCCGTGTCGTCGGCGGCAAGGAGGCGCAACTTGTGCTGGCCGATGACCTGATCGCCCGCATCGTCGCCCATTCGAGCCGCCAGGCGGGTCTCTCCGCGGTCTATTCCGAGCTGCTCGATTTCGACGGCTGCGAGATCTATACGATCGAGCAGCCCGCCCTGGTCGGCAACAGCTTCGGCGACGCGCTGATGGCCTACGAGGCCTCGACGCTGATTGGGCTGGTGACGCCCGACGGGCAGGTCAGCCTCAATCCGCCCATGGAAACGCTGATCCCCCAGGGCGCCCGCGCCGTCATCATCGCCGAGGACGATGCGGCCATCGCCATCTCCACGGCCACGATTTCCATCGACACCTCGGTCATCCGCCCCGCCGGCCTGCGCACCGAGGCGCCCGAGCGGGTGCTGCTGCTGGGCTGGAACCGGCGCGCCCCGGTCATCATCTATGAACTCAGCCGCTACGTGGCGCCGGGCTCGACACTGACCATCGCCGCCGACACGCCCGACCTCGACGCGGTCGTTGCCGGCCTCTCGGTCGCCAGCGCCAACCTCGCCGTCGAATATGGCCATGTCGACACCACCAGCCGCAGCGCGCTCGAGGCCCTGGCCATTGCCGGCTACGACCACGTGCTGGTGCTGGGCTATTCCGACCTGCTGGCGCCGCAACCCACCGATACCTCGACGCTGGTGACCCTGCTGCATCTGCGCAAGATCGCCGACGCCGCCGGGGTCCATATCAACGTCGTCTCCGAAATGGTCGACGTGCGCAATCGCGAGCTGGCGGAAGTGACCCGCGCCGATGATTTCGTGGTCAGCAACAAGCTGGTCAGCCTGATGCTGGCCCAGGCCTCCGAAAACGACATGCTGGGCGCCATCTTCGACGACCTGCTCGATGAGGAAGGCTCGGAAATCTACATGCGACCGGTCGAATTCTATGTGACGCCGGGAACGCCGATCAATTTCTACACCGTGGCCGAGGCAGCGCGGCAGCGCGGCGAGGTGGCCATCGGCTATCACTGCCCGCGCCCCGGCGCCAAGGCCAACGGCATCGTCGTCAATCCCGGCAAGGCCGCCACCGTCACCTACCAACAAGGCGACCGCCTGGTGGTGTTGGCGCGGGACTAGCAGGGGCGAGACGCCAAGAGCCGCCTACGCTGCCTTCGCCGCCCCTGGCATGCCGATCGCGCGACCGGGCGCAAAGCCGCAAAACCCCCGTTGCGCGGATCGCCCGCTTTGGTTAGGTTGCGCCCGTTCAGCCGGGGCTTGGCCCCGCGTGACGGATGCACCCGTAGCTCAGCTGGATAGAGCGCTGCCCTCCGAAGGCAGAGGTCACAGATTCGAATTCTGTCGGGTGCGCCAATTTCCCTGTTGGTTCTGAAGAGCTTAGCGGAAGCATTCGACCCCAAGAAAGTCGTTTGCTATCCAAGTGCTTGCGCCCGACGGCAACCGCAACCGTACGAGCTGGTGAAAGTCGGCGATTGATCCCCTCTCCGTCCTGGCCGCCGATCGACAGCCCACCCGACATCTGCCACGTTGTGGGAACCGGAGACCTGTCGATGTCGTCACAATTTGCGAAATTTCTGATCCCTACCGCCCTGCTGCTGAGCCTGACCCAGGGCGCCGTGGCAAACCCTTACCGCCTGGAAGTAGTGGGCGTGAGGCCCTTCAAGCTATACGTTGAAGGTGGTTCTGTGCGTCGACTTCCGACGGATTCTGGCACCGTCTATGAAGTCACCATGGAAGATGATGACCGCTGCGAGACCGTGGTAAGGGCTCAGATGCACGGCGACATGCTACGCATCAACTACAATGTGTGCACGGAACAGGGCATTGGCATCGGCCTGAGGCGCCAATAGTCGGACCAGCTGCGAGCCATTGCACGGCTGCCGGTCCGCGACCGACCCGAAATTGCGTGCTGAGAAAGCAGTGCTCCGGTTGTCGACGCGAGATTAGGAGCGAACAGCCGATGCTGGTCGCAACGCTGTGCGAGACGCTTCCTCTTCAGCATCCTGCGGCTCGCCCATGAAATCGACCACCGTCAGGCCGTTATGGGCATATCGATCTCGGAATAGGAAACTAACGATCTCGTGGAACCAGACCCGGCGACCCATCCGATAATACCAGCGGATGGCATGACGGATCTTGGGGTCGCGGTTCCAGACAAGCCTCATCAGAGCGCGCGGTCGCAACTGCGCCACCGCCTCGATAGCTTTGACCCACAGGAATAGCCGCCAGGGCGGAAGGCGCGACATGGCCAGCACTTGATGCTTGTAGTCCCACCGCGTCTTGTCGAACTGCACGACCTTGCGATCGCCGGCCAGTCGGAAGTACGGTGTCCAGCGATGCGGTGTAACGTACAGCGCCTGGATTTGGTCCGGATCGTAAGAGATCAGCTGCCGCAGCCCACGAAACAGATCGCCGTCGGTCTGGTCGTCAAAGCCGGACACCCAAGTCGCCATGGACAGGATATTGTGCTGGCGCAGCAGCCGCACAGCTTCGCGGTCTGACGTTGTCGTACCGCCCTTGCGGATCAGCTTGAGCGTCGCCTCGTCGGTGTTCTCCATCCCCAGAAGGAAACGCTCGAAACCGGCTTGCTTGTAGAGATGCAGGATATCGGCATCGCGCACGATGTCATCCGCCCGGGTCGAGCCCACCAGCGTCACCGAGACCTTCTCGGCAATCAGCGCCTCAAGAAACGCTTTCCAGGCCTTCCGTCCGGCACTGGGGTTTTCGTCGGCGAAATTGAAGACTTCAACACCATGCTCGCGATGCAGCCGCGCGATCTCCCGCGCCAGCAGCACCGGATCGCGATGGCGCCAGCGGGTCCAAAACCCGCGCTGGCCGCAATAGTTGCAGAGGTGCGGGCAGCCTCGTGAGAACTGGATGACAACGGCGCGCTTGCCGCCCCAATAACTGTAGCGGCTGTGATCGATCAGCTCCCAGGCGATGCGATACTGGTCGAGATCGGTGATGACGCGGGCTGGCGCTGTGGCGACGACCTCGCCGTTGTCGCGATAGGCAATGCCATCGAGGTCGACTAGCGGCGCGTTCTGCTCGATTGCCCGCACCAACTGCCGGATGGTTTCCTCGCCTTCGCCGCGCACCACCGCATGAACGTAGGGCTCGTCGCGCAAGATTTCGCGGTGGAAATAGGTGGGATGCACTCCGCCATAGACAATCCGCGCCCTGGGGATAGCCTGCGCTATGGCTCGAGCCGTCGTCGCAATGATCGGATGGCCCGATGAGGAGCCCGAGTGGCCAAAAAGCACGAGGTCAGGCGCCGCCTTAATGGCAGCCGACACGATCTCCCCCAGGGACATCGGTCCGAATTCGGCATCGACCAACTCGACATGATGCCCGTCATCGATGAGCGGCCCGCCAACGCACAAGAGTCCTAACGGGGGGAGCTGTTCCTTGGGAATGCGGCTGCCGATGGCCGGATGCGGTACGTTGATGAGGAGAACACGCATGGGCAACCTTGAACAAGTGGCGCCGCCACTATCCTATTGGTCTGCCATTAATGTGTTAAGCGGGACCGATGAAATCATGGCCGAGGAACATGAGCCTAGTGTGCAGTATGCGGTGTTCTCCAGGCATCGCCTGCATTATGGCCGCCTGTTCTTCCAGGTGATTGCGTTCGCGATGGTTGTGGTGTTGCTGGGCGCGCTTGTCGCCCTCCAACTGCCCACCCCGCTACAACGGGTCCTCGTCATCCTTGGTGGCGCCATGTTTCTCGCCACAGCCTTCATCGCCTATCGCCTCAACGAGCAGGAAGCGGCCTACGCCCGTCTGCTTGCCCGCATTGAACAGAACCAGCCCGACTGGCTCTCCAGTCCGTCAGTTGGCGGCGTGAGTTCCCGCCAGCTCATGCCTGTCGGGCTTGCCTTGGCTGGCGTGGCCATGGCCGCCTTCGGCATTTGGGCGCCGAGCTTGTAGGATTTCCAGTCCAAGAGAATGAACCGGCCCGGGAACCAGCCGGCCCGGCTCGCCGACGGCGTGAGGCGGCCTGCTTTTTGGGGGTGTCTCACCCCATGTGAAAATGACCAGAATGGGGCGCAAAGCTGCTCGGCGGCTACCGACCCCATTTCAGACATCTGGACCCAGCTGCCGAAAGGTCCGCTTCTGGCCCTAAGCGGACGCTAGCTAGTAGTCTTGCGACCCCTCCGGTTGCCGCTCCATGGTCTCGCTGTCCAAACCGGCTTGAGCGGCAGATGCCGGAGGCCGACGGATGACGACGCGTTACTGAGTCGTCTCGACGCCCGACCCTAGCGCCGACACCGACAGCCGGAGAGCCGACACTGACAGCTGCGGACTACGCCGCAATGACATTATGGCTAGGATGCGTCGCGTTATCGGAGCGTCCGGCGCGTGGCGAACGAAACTGCGCACAAGCCGCTAGTTGGCTAACCCTTGATGCGGCGCAGGCCGACGTACTGCAGGCTGGCCATCACCAACGTGATCACGGCGCTGCCGAGGATGAGCGCGACGCCCGTCGTAGTCAACGGCCAGACGCCGGCGAGCGCCACCGCGATGGCCGTGACGGCGAAGCCGACGTTGCCGGCGATCACCGATGTGCCCGGGCGTCGCACCGACGGCAGCAGGGACAGGCCGAACACGACAAGGCCGTAGACGAGGCGGAAGATGGTGTCGGGCGTCGACGGGATGAAGATGGCAATCACCGCGTACTCGATGGCGGTGGTCGTGCCGGACAGCGACGTTATGTGTGGGGCGATCGCGGCACCGATGAGGCCCAACCCTCCGGTGATGACGGCGTCGAGGCGTAGCGCGAAGCGCAGGAACGCATCCCGGGTGGTGGTCTTGGCAGCGGTGACGTCGGTCATGGAACTTCCCTTCGGTTGGATAATGGTGATGGCCGGTGCGCGCCGTACGCCGCAACCTCTGTCGGCGGGCGGCATCGGCTCTAGTCGAGGCAATGTCCAACTGGGCGGTGGGACGTCGCCTGTCTGCTTTCGGTAGGTTCTGGATAAGCCGACAGGCGGTGGGCAGACGCCCACAGGCTTCCCATGGCTCTTCCGGAACGAGCCTATTCTATCGAGGCAGCGGTGGGAGGATCGCCTCGCTGCGGTCTCGTTTGGCCGCCAGGCTCCAGACTTCGTCCGCCAGCATGTCCGGATCGACTACAGGGAAGGAGTCCAGGACCATTCCAGCCGCCAAGGCCGCCGCCATTCCCGTGGAATTTTCGATCACGGCACCCACATGGAGCATGCCCGCAAAAACGCCATCCGGCTGAACTTCGTCATGCAGCGTCATTACGTAGTTGCGGGTAGCTGCCATAGCAGGGCCCGGTCCGCTCATTCCAGCAACCGGAATAACAGCCGAGAGCCCATCGGCCACGATGAAAGCTCCATCGCCGCGCGAACGCATGCCTGGCATCAATGCATGAGCCAACTCGATTGGTGCCCATGTCAGCAGCGGCGAAACTGACTGCAGGTAGCTCGCCTTCAGATCAGCGGCCGGAACGAAGTAAGCTTCGGCTGGGTTCGCAGAGAAGAGAGCAACATCAATCGAGCCAAGTTTGGATTCGATTGCCTGCACGAGAGATGGGACAGCGGCAAGGTCGTTCAGGTCGGCAGGAAAACCGAGCGCTTCAATCCCCTGCTCGGCCAATTTGGCCTTGAGCAGATCGAGGCTGGCTGCACCGCGGGCGATCAGGGCAACCTTGTAACCTTCCCGACCAAATCGGGCTGCAACCGAAGCACCCAACCCGGTGCCAGCTCCGAATATCGCGATAGTTTTTTGGTTAGTCATGAGGACGCTCCAGTGGCGGTATGTTTTCCTGACTATCTATGTGTGCTATCGCTGTTGGTGCACAAGAACGCAGAAATTTAGGGCCTAGTCAGATGCTTGTACCTACCCCTCCTCATCAGCTCGGCACCTTACCCGCATGCCGGGAAGTGAACCAAATGCTCGGGCGCATGGGCGACAAATGGACCATCATGACCATCGCCATGCTGGTTCAGCAGCCCAGACGGTTCAACGAACTCAAGCGGATGATCGGCGGTATTTCTCAGCAGATGCTGACGCGCACGCTCCGATCGCTAGAGGGTGATGGCTTGGTCTCGCGAAAGGTGCATCCGAGTATCCCGCCTCAGGTTGAATACAGCCTGACCCCGCTAGGACAATCGTTGGCGCAACCGCTGCTTGCGCTGGGAACCTGGGTCCTGGACAATATGGGGGCAATCCAAAGCTACCGTGACCAGATCGCTGCGCCGCCGGTCAACTTCTCCAGCAAAGGTGCGGATGACTTGCCTACGGCAGCTATGGCGCTCAACGTCGAACGCCAGAGTTAGGGTTGTCCGCTGCCTATGACCCTTCGGCTGAACCGCAGTTATTCCATCATTGAATCTTGAAATCTGCCGCTCCGCAATCGGCCCCAACGGTTTCACTAGGTGACCGTTTCTGGCGCTTAGCTGCCGTTGGCAGTTGGTTATCGGCATGGCAGCTACCCACCCCATAGGGGACACTCCACGCCGCATGAGCGGAACGGCAACTTTCGACAAGTCGGGTGATCAGCCTGAACGGCTGGAATGGGGCGCGTTGCAGACTCGAATGACTGTTACGTGGACACCAGTTGTGCCTGGACTCCACTCCTATTTTCTTGCTCAGTCCGCTGTCCCGATTTCCGCGAAGGTTAGGCCAAACCTCGCGAGGTATTTGCGGAGTCGGTCGGCATCGTTTGCTTTGGCTTTCTCAAGGCGCGAAATAGCAAACAATGTGCGCCCGGCATCACTGACGCTATGGCTGCTCCGACACACACGGATCACCTGGGCCAACTGGGCCCGGTCGAACAGATCAAGCTCACTGGACCGGGCTCCAAGGCATGTCGCCAACAATTCCTCGTCGCCCCCTGCGTCCTGCCAACCGCCCGCACCCCAAACGCGCGACAAACGAGCGATTTCGATACGCACCGTTTCCTCGTTGATGCGGCCGTCAGGGGCCAGCGTCGCCATGCGGGTCACAGAGGCCGATAGATCGCGGAAGTTGGCGCTCCACAGGGAACCGGCGTCGGTAGCAAACGCCAGGTACCGTTGGCGGGCTTCTCGGTTAAAGGTGGCGCTGCGTCCCTCGCGCTGGGCAAACCGGGAGAGTTCGAAGTCGAGATTGGGCTCGATGTCCTCCTTGCGCTCCCGCAGCGGCGGCAGGGCAAAGGTCCACAGGTTAAGACGCGCGAACAGGTCTTCGCGAAACTGACCCTGTCGCACCGCCAGGGCCAAGTCCCGGTTCGTGCCGGCGATCAGCTGGAAATCCGAGCTGACGTCGCGGTCCGACCCCATAGGCAGGAACCGCTTCTCCTCGATGGCGCGCAGGCACATAGCCTGCTCGTCCGGACCCAGTTCGCCGATCTCATCAAGGAACAACATGCCCTTATCGGCCGATTTCATCAGTCCCGCCCGTTCCGACTGGGCACCGGTAAAGGCGCCGCGGACATGGCCGAACAGGCTCGACATCGCCTGGTCACCCCGCAAGGTTGCGCAATTGACCTCGATAAAGTCGCCGCTGAGTTGCCGCTGCTGCTTCTTGAGCTCGAAGATCTTTCGGGCCAGTTGAGATTTGCCGGCGCCTGTCGGTCCGGTGAGCAGGACAGGCGCGCGTGAGCGGATAGCGACCTTTTCGATCTCGTCGATCATGCCGTTGAAGGCGGGATTCCGCGTAGCGATGCCCGACTTGAGGAAGGACGTTGCTTCGTCGCGCTCGGCGGCGAACCGGGTGGCGATTGCATCGTAGCGCGACAAGTCGAGGTCGATAATTGAATGGCTGCCCGACCAGTCGACCGCCCCCTCCCGCTGCTCCCGGCGCGGCGGCGACAATTGCAGCAGCCTACCGGGAATGAAGCGCGCCTCAGTCAGCAAGAACCAGCAGATCTGCACCACATGGGTCCCTGTGGTGATGTTGACCAGATAGTCCTCATGATCTGGGTCGAACGCATACCCGTCGGCGAAGTCACGCAGGCGAGTATAGACCTCGCTCAAATCCCAGGGATCGCGCATGTTGAGCGGGTGCCGGCGGACCTGCGTTGCCGGGGAAACCTGATCGATGTCGGCCGTGACCCGGTTGGCGAGCGCCGCAGAATGGTCGTCACTGAGCAGTTCCAGCCGGTCGATAAAAAGCCCCGGTTGCTGACACAGCGCCACCGTCGGCCGCCACTTCTGCCAACGGTCTTCAGTCTTGCCGATGTCCAGCGTGGTCCCGAGCACGCTAATGGCTACACGTCGCTTCATCGCTATCCAAGAAGATAATTTGCTAGAGGGCTTTATCGTATTGGGGCGAGTTCGATTTGGCTAGCGGAATGCACTTCCCAAGCAGCGTTTTGGAAATTAGTCAAATATTACAACTATATAACAGAATTTTTCCCTCGGTTTCCGTATCGGCCCTCTGAATTGGCACGCTCGTTGCAATGATGGGTTCGTCAAGAATGAAGGACGAACACGATGGCAAACAAATCGGTGTTTGCAGCAACGATCGGCAAGCTGCTTCCCCGCCCGGACACCACCAATCATCAGGGTGCTCCGGCCCACAAGCTGACGCCACGCCACGCACTGGCCCAGTTGGCAGCGACGGGAACGTTCAACGCAACCTTCTACGCCGATGGCGAGAAGCAGATTGCCGATATGCTCGAGCTCTGCCGCCAGGTAGATGCCGAGTTCATCGCCAAGGTTGCCGTTCACGCTTTCGAAGCGGGTTACATGAAGGACATGCCGGCGTTCCTTTTGGCACTGCTGTCCACGCTACCGGACAGCGCCTTTACTCGCGCCTTTCCGCGCATTGTCCGCAACGGCAAGATGCTGCGCAACTTCGTGCAGGTCATGCGGTCCGGAGCAGTTGGTCGCAAGTCGCTCGGCTCCCGTCCCAAGCGGATGGTTCAGGCTTGGCTGGAAACGGCCTCCGATATCGAAATCATGCGGGCTGCCGTGGGAAACGATCCCTCGCTGTCAGACGTGATCAAGATGGTGCACCCCAAGCCTGCTTCGCCAGAGCGTCGGGCACTCTACGCCTACCTGATCGGCAAGCCGCATGATGTTGCGACTTTGCCCGAGCTGGTGCGCGCTTTCGAGGCCTTCAAGCGCGACCCGTCGCTGACCGTGCCGGCGGTTCCGTTCCAGATGCTGACTGCGCTGGAGCTTACCCGGGAGCACTGGGTAGAGATCGCCAGGCAAGCCGGATGGCAGATGCTGCGGCAGAACCTTAACACCTTCGCACGCCAGGGCGTGTTCGAGGTGGAGGGTTTCGCCGAGGCGCTCGCCAAGCGACTCGCCGATCCGGCTGAAGTGCGCCGGTCGCGCGTCTTCCCGTACCAGCTGATGGTGTCGTTTTCGGCATCGGACGCAAAGGTACCTGAGGTCGTTCGCCACGCGCTGCAGGATGCGATGGAGATTGCGCTCGAAAACGTACCCAAGCTGAATGGCCGCGTGGTCATCTGCCCGGACGTCTCGGGGTCGATGGCATCGCCGGCGACGGGCTATCGCAAGGGTTCGACCTCGGCGGTGCGGTGCATCGACGTGGCCGCGCTGGTTGCCGCGGCCTTTGTGCGGCGCAATCCGGCGACGATGGTCCTGCCGTTTGAACAAGGAGTGGTCGATATTCGTCTCAATGCTCGGGATACCGTGATGACCAACGCGGCCAAGCTGGCTTCAATCGGCGGTGGCGGAACCAACTGCTCCGCGCCGCTGGCCCGCCTCAACGCCGAAAGGACCAAGGCCGACCTGGTGGTCTTCGTCTCGGACAACGAGTCCTGGGTCGATGCCCGCCGCGGCCATCAGGCTACGGCCATGATGGTCGAGTGGGAGCGGTTCAAGACCCGCAATCCCAAGGCCAGGCTGGTGTGCATCGATATCCAGCCTTACGCGACCAGCCAGGCTGCCACGGACCGGCAGGACATCCTCAATATCGGGGGCTTCTCCGACAGGGTGTTCGACGCGATCGGGTCGTTCATCGCCCAAGACGGCAAGGACCACTGGGTAGAAACTATCGAGGCTATCGACCTCTAACCAACAGCCGGGCGGCACGGTGCTGCCCGGTGTCACCGAACAGAAAGGGAATTGTCATCCGGTCACGACGAATGCCGGCGGAACTACATGGGATCTTCAGGTCGCGGGTTCGAATCCCGCCGTTGTCGAAAGGCGCGTAGCTCGGTCTGGCAGAGCGGGAGAACGTTTTTCGCCAATCTTCGTCGTCGCGACCGCCCGAAACTGGCATGACGAATGCCGATGGAACTACAGGCTGTCACCCTCCAGGTCGCGGGTTCGAATCCCGCCGGGATCTCCATGCGGTCCCGTAGCTCAGTGGATAGAGCAGGACGTTTCATCAACCTTTGTCGTCATGATCCAGAAGCCCAACGGCCTGCGAGCCACAG
>CBFGMY010000143.1:0-11223 GCA_965650055.1 uncultured Devosia sp. | reverse complement strand
TCGCCGGCCGCGCGACCTTCGAACCTGCCGGTGGCTGGCGGGGCAACCACCATGACGGCGTGCCGATCTATATCCTCAGCCGCCACAAGGCGCCCGATTGGGCGGCGAACTGGCCGCTGGTGCATTATGTGAGCGATCTCGCCTTTGCCGTCGACGCGGCCAAACGCGCCGCTGGGGACCGCAATGTGATGGTGCATGGCTCGGGTATCGTGCAGCGCGGCTTACCCGCCGGGTTGATCGATGAGCTCGAAATCCACCTGGTGCCAGTGCTGCTGGGGGGCGGGACGCGGCTCTTCGAGCATCTGGGCGTAGAGCAGCGCGAGCTGGAGCGGGTTAGGGTGCTCGAAGGCGAAGGTGGTGTGACGCACCTGCGCTTCCGCGTTCGCCACTAGGGCGCGGCGTCGATGGCGGCCTTGAGTTCGAGATATTCTTCGCACGTCGTGCCGCAGATGCTCTCGACCACCGCCAGCCGCTCTTTGGCCTTGTCCAACGCGCCGGTCAGCACATAGAGCTCGCCCAGATATTCATTGGCGCCCAGATGCTGCGGGGCGATGCCGAGCGCCTTGAGGTAGAAACCCTCGGCATTGCGGTAGTCGCCGGTATGGCGCAGCACATAGGCCAGCAGATTGAGGGCGTCGGGATCGTTGGGCTGGTCGGCAACGATGCGCTTGAGCACCGGCAAGGCGGCGGTCCAGTTCTCATTGGCGATCAGTGCCTGTGCATCGCTGAGATTGTCGCCGGTGCCGGTATCCACCGCTGCCACGGGCGCGGCGAGAGCCAGAATGGCAAGCAGAACGGCGAGCGTACGGGTGAGCATGGTGACCTCCAATGGCCGGTAAGGCTTGGCTCCGGCCGTGCGACAAGCCAATGACCCCTGTGCACAAGTCTGTGGATAAGTGTTTCACGTGAATCCGTGCAATCCGTCGCGACGCTCGCCGCCTCAGCGGATGCTGGCATAGCCGCCGGGCACGCCGCCGGGCGACAGCACCACCTGCCACAGGCAAATATTGCGGGCGCGGAACATGGCAGCGAAGCTGCTGAGATAGTAGCGCCACATCCGGCCGAAGCGCTCGTCGTACTTTTCGCCCGCCAATCGGGGCCATGCCGCGTCGAAGCGGTCGCGCCAGGCCATCAGCGTGCGGTCGTAATCGGCGCCGAAATTGTGCCAGTCCTCCATCACGAAGACACCCTCGATGGCCTTGCCGATCTGGGCGATCGAGGGCAGCATGCCATTGGGAAAGATGTATTTTTCGCTCCAAGGATCGCCATGCGTGGTCGAGCTGTGGCCGCCGATGGTGTGAAGCAGGAAGAGCCCGTCAGGCCTGAGCAGGCTGGCCGCTTTCTCGAAATAGCTGCGATAATTCTTGTAGCCGACATGCTCGAACATGCCGATCGAGACGATGCGGTCGAACTGCCCGTCGAGCGCCTGGTAGTCGAGCAGGCGCGTTTCGACCGGGAGGCCCATGGTGCGCTCATTGGCCAGGGCCGCCTGCTCCTTGCTGACAGTGACCCCGAGGCCCGAAACGCCGTAGCGCTCGGCGGCGAATTTGAGGAACCCGCCCCAGCCCGAACCGATATCGAGAATATGCATCCCCGGCTCGAGCCCGAGCTTGCGGCAGACCAGGTCGAGCTTGGCCTCCTGCGCCCCGTCGAGCGTATCGGCGTCCTTCCAGTAGCCGCAGGAATAGATCATGCGGCGATCGAGCATGGCGGCATAAAGGTCATTGCCGATATCGTAGTGCCTTTCGCCCACTTCGGTGACGCGCAGGCGCTGCAGGTTGAGCAGCCGGCCGCGGGCAACGCTCCATATCTCGGCCAGGTCCTTGGGAAAGGCATCCTGGATATGGCCGCTGACGACGCGAAACAGGAACTGGTCAAGCGCTGCCGCGTCCCACCAGCCATCCATATAGCTCTCGCCCAGCCCGAGCGTGCCGTCGCGCAAGACGCGGGCCCAGAGCCGATCATTGTGGACCTGCGGATCCCACGCATTGGGGCCGTTGAGGACGACACCACTACGCTCCAGCTGACCCACGACAAAACGCTTGGCTGATTCAGACATGGCAGCAGCAATGATCTGTTCGCGATAGGCAGAGCTTAGACCCATCGTCGATTGACGATCAACCGTTTGTTGGTGAACCCGTCATATCGCGTTAACCAGTGCCTCATATTGGTCATGGTGCGCTGTCAGCGGATGAGTGATGCGACAATCTGGCGAACTGATCCAGTGGAACAATAAGGGCGGTTACGGCTTCGTGCGCGATGACACGGGGCGGGACTACTATGTCCATATTTCCAGCATTACCGGCGGCCGTCCGCGCCTGGGTGATCGGCTGACCTTTGACACGGGCACCGGCCGCAAGGGGCGCCCCTCGGCCGTGGCCGTGACCATAACGGCGACCACCCCCGCGCCGCGCCCGGCAACGACATTGCGCGAGGTCAAGCAACCCGCCGCCGGCGTCTCGCGCTACAAGCTGGGCCTGCGCACGGCGGCGGCGACACTGATGACGCTGCTGATCCTCTGGGCCATTGCCACTGACCGGGCGCCGCAATGGATCGGCCTGCTCTATGCCGCCATGGGCGCCGGTTCGGCTTTGCTCTATCGCTTCGACAAGCTCTATGCGCTGACCGGCAAATACCGGGTCAGCGAGAATAACCTGCATGTCGTCGACCTCAGCTTCGGCATAATCGGCGGTCTCGCCGCGCAGGAAGTCTATCGCCACAAGACGGTCAAGCCGCGCTTCGTCGCCACCACCTGGGGCATCGCCCTGCTGCACACGCTGGGCCTGGCGGCGCTGGCCTTTGGCTGGCTCGGGGCGCTGTTGGGGATGGCGGGGTAGGAACTGATCTCGCAGTCGTCTCCCTCCCCCTTGTGGGGAGGGATCAAGGGTGGGGGTGAGTCCCGCCCACTAGACTCGCGGAGAGACACCCCCACCCTGCTCGATCACGGACTTAGCTCACGCTAAGTCCTATCTCGCTTCCCTCCCCACAAGGGGGAGGGTGGGGCCGGTGGCCGGAAGAGACGGACCACCTGCCCCTCAGTGGAACTGCGCCGTTTCCGTGCTTTCGCCCATGGCCGTGGTCGCGCTCTTGCCTTCGCTGACGGCCAGGGAAACCGCGTCGAAATAGCTGGTGCCGACTTCGCGCTGGTGGCGGACGGCCGAGAAGCCGTGCTTTTCGGCGGCGAATTCGGCCTGTTGCAAGCGAGAATAACCCGCCATGCCATCGGCCTTATAGGCGCGGGCCAGTTCGAACGTGGTGAGGCTGAGATTGTGGAAGCCCGCCAGCGTGATGAACTGGTATTTGTAGCCCATGGCGGCGATTTCGCGCTGGAATGCGGCCATCGCGGCCTCGTCCATATGCTTGGCCCAGTTGAAGCTGGGCGAGCAATTATAGGCCAGCATCTGTTCCGGATGCACCTTGCGCACCGCTTCGGCGAATTTCCGCGCCTCGGCCAGGTCGGGCTTACTGGTTTCGCACCAGATCAGGTCGGCATAGGGCGCATAGGCAATGCCGCGGGCGATGGCCGCGTCGATACCGCCCTTGAGTTTGTAGAAGCCTTCGGGCGTGCGCTCGTCGGTGACGAAGGGCGCGTCATAGGGATCGATATCCGAGGTGATCAGCCGCGCCGCTTCCGCATCGGTGCGCGCCATGATCAGCGTCGGCACGCCCATGACATCGGCCGCGAGCCGCGCGGCATTGAGGGTCCGGATGAACTGGGATGTCGGCACCAGCACCTTGCCGCCCAGATGGCCGCATTTCTTCTCTGATGCGAGCTGATCCTCGAAATGCACCGCGGCGGCGCCGGCTTCGATCATCGCCTTCATCAATTCGAACGCATTGAGCGCCCCGCCGAAGCCGGCTTCCGCATCGGCGATGATGGGGACGAAGAAGTCGAGATCGGTCGTGGCCACGCCATCGGCCTGTTCCATGCTCTGAATCTGGTCGGCGCGCTGCAGTGCCTTGTTGATGCGCTTGACCACCGATGGGACGCTGTCGACGGGGTAGAGGCTCTGGTCTGGATACATATTGCCCGAACTATTGGCGTCGGCCGCCACCTGCCAGCCGCTGAGATAGATGGCCTTGAGCCCGGCCTTGACCTGCTGCACCGCCTGATTGCCGGTGAAGGTGCCCAATGTGGGCACGAAATCCTCGCTGTGCAGCAGCTCCCACAGCCGCTTGGCGCCGTTCTCGGCCAGCGTGTGGCGGATGGGAAGTGAACCCGAGAGGCGCGCGACGTCGGCCTGGCTATAGGTGCGGGCAATATTGCGCCAGCGGCTGGGGGCATAGTCGGGGGCGGGGAAGGCGGCGGGCTGATGGGGCTTGTCGAGCATTTGTGTCTCCTCAGGGTATGGCTTCGCCGGTCCGGTGGGCCGGCTGTTTGGTGATTCACGTGGAACAAAGGGGGCGCAGGATTCGCAGTCGTCTCCCTCCCCATGCGGGGAGGGATCAAGGGTGGGGGTGGCCACAGGCACCGGACTCGGGGACAAATACCCCCACCCTGCTCGATCACGGACTTAGCTCACGCTAAGTCCTATCTCGCTTCCCTCCCCACAAGGGGGAGGGTGGGATCCGGTGGTGTGACGGGATACGGGGCGCCTCTCCCCCAAAGGGAGAGGTGAAGACGGCTTTGCCGCCTACCCCGCAACCCTCCGGCTGAACGTCGCGGCGATCATGCCGCTGCCGGAGAACAGCTCCGTGCTGCCGTCGCCGCCGACCAGGCTGAACTGATGGCGGCCGATCTTGCCCGATATCGCATAGCCCTGGACGTCGAGGCCGCGGGCCTTGAACTGGGCCATGGCTTCACTGGCCGTGGGGGCGATGATGGTCAGGTATTCTTCGCGTTCGCTGCTGGCAGGGCTCATTCGAAAGTCTCCTCACTTCGTTGCTGTAAAGATTTGACAAACGGGAGGAAGATGCAAGAAATAAGCGCAACAGGGCCAGTAAAGCTGTAAAGCGACGGTCAAGTTTCGTCGACAGAGCTGTAAAGTCTGTCAAGAAACGTGAGGAGGAGATGATGAACGACGCTGCGGAAATGCAGATCGGCGGCCGCATCAAGCGATTGCGGCGGCTGCGGAAACTGGCGCAGGCGGACCTCGCCACGGCCTTGGGCATCTCGGCCAGCTACCTCAACCTGATCGAGCACAATCGGCGCAAGGTGACGGTGCCGCTGCTGTTTTCGATCTCGGGCTATTTCGGCGTCGAGCCGGGCGAGCTGGTCGACAGTGACGAAGGTCGGCTGCTCGGCGACCTCATGGAGGCCTTTGGCGACGATATCTTCGCCGATAGCGACGTGACCAATCTCGAAATCCGCGACCTGGCCCAGGCCAATCCGGCGGCGGCGCGGGCCATCCTCAAGCTCTATGACCGCTATCGGCTGGTGGCCAAATCCGGCCCCCTGCCGGTGGGGTCGGGTGAGGCCGAGCCCTTTCACCTGGCGACCGACGCGATTTCCGATTTCCTGCAGGAAAACGCCAACCACTTCCCGGACCTGGAAGCAGCCGCCGAGCGCATCCGCGCCGATATCGACCATGCCGGCGACAATTTCGAAGCCGGCCTGCGGACCTATCTGTTCAATGTCTTCGGCGTCGAAATGCGGCTGGCCTCCCTGCCCCATGGCATTGCCCGCCAGCTCGACCAGAAGCGGCAGGTGCTGCTGGTCTCCGATATCCTGCCGGCTCAATCGGCGCTGTTCCTGGTCGCGCACCAGTTGGGGCAACTGGCCATCGGCAGCGAGATCGACGCGATCATCGCTGCTTCCAGCCTGCCCGAGGGCGACGCCCCGGCATTGGCGCGCAATGTGCTCTCCGCCTATTTCGCCGCCGCGCTGGTCATGCCCTATGAGCCGTTCCTGCGCGCCTGCCGCGACTATCGCTACGATATCGAGCGCCTGGCGCGCCGCTTCGGCGCCAGTTTCGAGCAGGTCTGCCATCGCATGACGACGCTGCAGCGCAAGGGGGCCTCGGGCATTCCCCTGCATCTGGTGCGGACCGATATTGCCGGCAATATCAGCAAGCGCTTCTCGCTGTCGGGCATCCACATTCCGCGCCATTCGGGCGCCTGCCCGCGCTGGAATATCTATTCGGCCTTTCTCAGCCCCGAGCGGATCAACGTGCAGCTCAGCCAGATGCCCGACGGCCAGCGCTATTTCTGCATCGCCCGCACCATCGCCAAGGGCGATCACCGCTACAATGCGCCGCGCCGCTACATGTCGATTGGGCTGGGCTGCTCGATCCTCCATGCCAAGGAGATGATCTATGCCGACGGCATGGACCTGAACGGCGACAGCCAGCTCGTGCCGGTCGGCGTTGGCTGCCGCATCTGCCCGCGGCTCGAATGCGGGCAACGCGCGCATCCGCCGGCCGATCACCGGTTTCGGCTGGACGAGAACATGCGGCCGGAAAGCCTTTACGCGAGGATGGGATAGCCAGTGCCACGGTTCGAGGCTCGTGAAGAACTCGCACCTCACCATGAGGGCGACTGCAGACGCGATGCTCCAACAGCCCTCATGGTGAGGCGGGAGCGCAGCGAGCCTCGAACCACGAGGGCGTGGCGCCAGACGAGTGCGCTTGACAGTTCGGGAAAAGGCGAAATATGTTGCAGGACATTTCGCCTAGTCCCGAAATAAGGAAAGCGATGATGAGCCAACGCAAAGCCCACCAAATCAATGGCTTCGGCCATTTTGACATTGCCGGCCCCGAGCTGGGACCACTGCAGAACTTCTATACCAGCCTCTTCGGCTGGGAGGTCGCGCCGCAGGGCCCTGGCTACGCCATGGTGGCGACGCCCGAGGGCAGTCCCAATGGCGCCATCGTCGAAACGCCCACGCCGTCATTGACCTTCGGCGTGGTCGTCGCCGACCTGGATGGCGCGCTCGACCTGACGGTGCGGGAGGGTGGCAGCGTTGTGCTGCCCAAGACCGACAATGGCTGGGTCAAAAAGGCCCAGATTGCCGACCCGGCGGGCAATGTGCTGACGTTGATCCAGGGTTGATGGACATCGATCTAGACCAGGTGCTGCGCGCCCTGTCCCACCCAGATCGTCGCCTGTTTCTGCGCGCCTGCCGGGACGCGCCGCGCGCCGCGGGAGAGCTGGCGGATCTCTCCAACCTGGCCGTCGCCACCGTATCGGAACATCTCAAGGTGCTGCGCACGGCCGGCCTGCTTGTTCTCGACAAGCAGGGCCGCAACTGGTTCTACCGGACCGATCCGGCCGTGCTCAAAGCGGCCCGCCGCGGCCTCAAGGGTATTCTTGAGGATTGATCAGCGGGTTCGAGCCGCCCGAAACCTACTCGCGCGCGTCCCCGCCCTGCCAGCGCGCATCCTGTTGCCAGCTGTCGCGCCATTCGCGTTCCAGCACGGCGCGGCGCTTGCCGTAGCGGTCCTCGGTCACTTCAAGCTGGATGATGCGATCGGTGCGGAAATTGCGGAAGGCCGTGCGCAGGCAGCACCAGGCGGCGATCACCTGCTTGCCCTCGTAATAGGCCAGCTGCACCGGCCAGATCGAGCGCTCGGAGGCCTTGCCGCCTTCATCCTCATAGGAAATCTGCAGCGCTTTCTCGGTGCGCATGGCCTGGCGCACCTGGCCCAGAATGGGCATGGGCTGCCGGCCCCCGGCGCTCCACACGGCCACCGGCCAGAGGCCCGTATCGTTGATGCGATCGCGCAGGTCTTCCGGCGATGCCGTGGCGATCTTGGCGAGGGCATTCTTCGCTGCGGCGCCCAGCCCGTCATCGGGCTGCGCCCCGACCCAGCGCGCCCCCAGCACCAGCGCCTCCAGTTCCTCGGGCGTGAACATCAGCGGCGGCATGAAGAAGCCCGGCTTCAGCATGTAGCCGACCCCCGCTTCGCCATCGATCGGCGCGCCCAGCCCGATAAGGGTCTGCACGTCGCGATACATGGTGCGGACCGAAACGCCCTGCTCCTCGGCCATGGCCGCCGCAGTGACCGGCCGACGATGGCGCCGCAGCGCGTCCATGACGGCAAAGAGGCGCTCGGTCTTGTCCATGCTTTGTTCTCCCGTGGGAGAACTTGATGCCAGATTCTGGTGGCGTGGTCCATTGCCTCGGAGGCATTGGGGGTCTCCCTTCTCCCCTTGCGAGAGAAGGTGCCCCGAGGGGGCGGATGAGGCGTCCGGCGCCGGCCACCCACCTTCCAAGCATGGGATGGCGCAGCACCCCTCACCCTCGAAAATCTGCTGGACGCAGATTTCCTATCCCTCTCCCTCAAGGGGCGAGGGAACGGGCCGGTGTTAGGAAATCTGGCCATGGAACGCCCTGATGTCGTGGGCCATGGTTTCGGGAATTTCGAGCGCGGGAAAGTGCCCGCCTTCGCCGAGCTCGGTCCAGCGCACGATGTTCCAGAGGTTCCGCTCGCCCCAGGCGCGCGGCGCCGGATTGTCGTTGGGCGGCAGCAGAATGGCGTGCGGCACGTTATGGCGCGGCGGCTTCTTGATGAGGTCGGGGTCGGCAAAGGCCTCCTTGTAGAGCCGCACCGAGGAGCCGATGGTCTGGGTGAACCAGTAGACCGACAGGATCGTCGCCAGGTCATCGAGGTCGAAGGCATGGGCGATATCGCCTGATGTATCGCCCCACTTCTGGTATTTTTCGAGGATCCAGCTGGCCAGCCCGGCGGGGGAATCGTTGAGGCCCACCGCCAGCGTCGCCGGCTTGGTCCCCTGGATCATGGCATAGGCGCCCTCGGTAAAGCCCCACTGATCCACCACCTTGAAATAGGCTTGTTCTTCTGGCGTCGGATCCTGCGGTCGCGCAAATCCATAATAGACGCTGATGTAGTGCGCGCCGATCACCCGCTCGGGGAATTCGCGCACCAGGCCCATTTCGACCCCCGCGCCCATGTCCGAGCCCGAGATCATGAACCGCTCATAGCCCAGCCGGGTCATCAGTTCGGCCCAGAGCGGGGCAATGGCGCTCAGATGCATGCCGGGTCGGGTCGGCTGGCTGGAAAAGCCGTAGCCGGGCAACGAGGGGATGACGACGTCGAACGCCACGCCATCGACCGCCCTGGTCAGTAGCGGCACCAGCGGCAGCAATTCGACGAAATTGGACGGCCAGCCATTGGTGAGCAGGATCGGCACATTGGTCTCGCCCTCGCCCCGGGCGTGCACGAAATGGATGGTTTCCCCCTCCACCACCTCGGTGAACTGGGCAAAGCCATTGAGCCGGGCCTCGGCGGCGCGCCAGTCATACTGGTTGGCCCAATAGTCGACGAAACGGCGCAGGAAGCTGTTTTCGGTCCCGTAATCCCAGCCGACGCCGTCCAGCGTCTGGGGGAAGCGGGTGGCACCGAGGCGCGCCTTGAGGCCGGCGACGTCAGCCTCGGATACCGCAATGGTAAAGGGCGTGGCCATGTTTCTCTCCAATATCGTTGGAGAGACAATGCGCTTGGGTAGCTGACAGTTGATGGCAGTATGGCCTTCCCTTCTCCCCTTGAGGGAGAAGGTGCCCCTCCGGGTCGCGTAGCGCCCGAAGGCAGGCTCCGGGCGGATGAGGGGTCTTCTTCTTCGCTTCTGGCATGGGCGCGCGCAGCACCCCTCACCCTGACCTTCCGCTGAACGCGTCAGGTCGTCCCTCTCCCTCAAGGGGAGAGGGTTGCGCTACGCGCTCAGCTCAGGCGATCTCGAATTCGCACCAGTGGCGATAGGGGCGCTCGGGGGAGTGGATCACGTTGGGGAAATGCGGATTGTGCACCGCATCGGCAAAAGCCTGGTCCTCGAGGCAGAAGCCGGCATGCTTCTTGTAGATCTTGCCGTTGAGGCCGGGCACCGGGATGCCGGTCCAGACGCCGTTATAGACCTGCACGCCCGGGCGGTCGCTCCACAGCTTGAGGGTGAGGTCCTTGCCGGGCGCCACCACGGTGGCGATCGGGTCGGCATGGCTGCGACCGGTATCGAGCGCGAGGCCGATATCGTAGTCGACCGGCTGGCCGGCGGCATCGCGCATGGTGCGGGCCTGCCGCAGGTCATAGGCCGTGCCGGAAGAAGGCAGGATGGCGCCCGTTGGCGCGAGGTCATCGCCAAGCTCGGTATAGGCGCTGGAATTGACCTGGATCGTGTGGTCCAGCACGTCGTCTGACGTCCCGAGGTTGAAATACTGATGCTGCACCAGGCTGATCGGGGTCGGCTGATCGGTGGTGGCGCTCAGCTCCAGCCGCAGCCGATTGCCGCGCAGCGTATAGGTGGCCGAGAAATTGACATTGCCGGGATAGCCCATGGCGCCGTCTGGGCTGAAGTGGGTGAAGCGCACCGCATTGTTGGCTTCATCCACCTGCCCGTCCCAGACCTGCCGTCCCAGACCCTCGTCGCCGCCATGCAGCTGCAGGTCGCCGGCATTGGCGGGGAGCTTGTAGGTCTTGCCGTTGAGATCGAACGAGGCGCCCTTGATGCGATTGGCCACGCGCCCGGCGAGCGAACCGAAATGCGGGCTGTGCTGGGCATAGGACTCGAAAGTGTCAAAGCCGAGCACCACGGAGCGCTCACCGCCGGCCACCGGCACGCGCCAGTCGCGCACTGCCACGCCATAGGAGATCAGATCGACCGCGACCCCGGTTTCGCTGACCAGCCGGAACTGATCGACCCGCTTATCCCCAAAGGTTCCGAACGTCGAAACTGCAATGGCCATGCTCGCCCCCGTATTCTTGCGGGGGAACGTGTAGCCTGCTTCGTCGCCTGCCCGCAACGATGCACTTGACCTTTCGGCGGCGCCTGCCAAAGCTCTGGGCAAATGCGCGGGGAGCCAGTGTGAACGAAATCGGTCTGAGACGCCGGGCTACGGTACATGATGTGGCGCGGGCCGCCGGTGTCTCGCTCGCCACCGTGGACCGTGTGCTCAACGGCCGTCCGGGCGTGCGCGCCGCCACGGCCGAGAAGGTCGAGGCAGCCATTGCCGAGATCGGGTTCCAGCGCGACCTGGGGGCGTCGCTGCTGGCGCGGGCGCGCGATCTCAAGCTCACCTTCGTCATCCCCGGCGGCTCCAACGAATTCATGGCCAACCTGGCCGACGCCATCGAGCGCCGCAGCGGCCCCGCCCTCGCCGATCGCATGCATATCGAGACCCGCCGCATCCGCCCCCTCGATGCCGACGCGCTGGCGCAAAGCCTTGATGCGCTCGATGCGCGCCAATGCGATTGCGCCATCATCGTCGCCAGCCAGGAACCCTCGGTGCAGTCGGCGGTCGATAGCGCCACCCGCCGCGGCATCGCCGTCACC
>CBFGMY010000142.1:0-11308 GCA_965650055.1 uncultured Devosia sp. | reverse complement strand
GGATACGCTGACCATCGATGAGGGTGGTGAATTGCGGGAGCTGGTTCAGGCGGGCTTCGACGCTCCGCCAGTCATATTCATCCCGCCAGAAATCGACGAGACGCTTGATGTAGTCGAGGCGCAGGCCAGCATCGTCGTTGCCGTCGGGCAGTTCGTTGACGAAGCGCGTCTGGCGCAGACGCACATTGAGATCGTCCAGATCGGACTGGGGAACGGCAATTTTGAACTGAGAAATGGTGGACATCCTTTCGCTCCGCGTTGGCGTTGGTGACGTCCCTAACGTCGCAAAGGCCCCCAGACCTCTCTTGTAAAAACCCGCCAATCGATCGGACTTGTTGCTGCGTGCTTTCGAGAACCGGGAAGCGACGAGCCGGAGCTACCGATCGCGGGCAGCCGCGCAGATTTGCGCATTTTTACAAGCTTCAAACGGAGGCGGTTTCTAGTCTCCAGGTGCTCACCCACCAAGGAGAGATCAGATGAACCGCCGCCATTTCGTTGCCATTGCCGCCTCGGCAGCCCTCAGCAGCCTCGCGGGCAAATCAGCGCTTTCACAGGAGACCACCGTGACCAATCTCAAGCCCTTTCGCCTCGCCATTTCCGCCGAAGACGTCGCCGCGCTTGGGGAGCGCCTGACCAAGGCGCGCTGGCCGGTCGAGGTGGAACCGGGCAACTGGGGGCGCGGTGTTCCGGGTGACTACCTCCGCCAGCTCGCGGACCGGTGGGTCAGTTTCGACTGGTCTGCACACGAACAAGGCATCAACCGTTTCGAACAGGTTCTGTTCACCCATGAGGGCCAGGACATGCACGCCTTCCACATTCGCTCAGCGGAGCCGAACGCCATTCCACTTGTCCTGCTGCATGGCTGGCCCAGCTCGAGCCTCGAATATCTCAAGATCTTCGAGCCCCTGACCAACCCAACGGCACATGGTGGAAAGGCCAGCGACGCCTTCCACGTCATTGCGCCGACACTCCCCGGATTTGGCCTGTCGCCGGCCCCGACCACGCCCGGCTGGAACATGGGCAAGATTGCCGGTGCGGTTCTCGATCTGGTCTCGTCCCTGGGCTACGACCGCTTTGCCGTACATGGCACCGATATGGGGGCCGGCATTGCCGGCGAACTTGACACCTTGGCGGCGGGCCGGGTGATTGGCCTCCATACCGGGACGGACAGCGATACCGCCGTGGCGGTTGCGTCCTTCATGCAGGAGGCGAGCCTGGCCCGCACCGACCTGACCGAAGCGCAGAAGGCGACGTTGCGTGAACGCTTCGCCGGCATGGCGGACAGGAACGGATACCTGGCCATCCAGACGTCGCGACCCAAGACGCTCGGCTATGCGCTCAATGACTCGCCGATCGGGCAGCTGGCCTGGATCGCCGAGAAATTCGCCGCCTGGACCGATCCGAAAAAGCCGCTGATCGAAGACGCGGTCGATCTTGATCAGTTCTTTGCCATCGCATCTACCTACTGGCATGGAGGCGGCGGCGCCGGATCGGCAAACGCGCTTTGGGAGAGTTTCCGAGCCATGGGCTGGGGCGCACAGACAGCAACACCCAAGGGCGTGATTGCCTTCAATTCCGATGCGCTGACCCGCGCCTTGATCGACCCGATGAAGGCAGTGCCGCATTGGACCGAGTATGCCGATGGCGGCCATTTTCCGGCCATGGAGCACCCTGACCGCCTCGTCGCCGATCTCAGAACCTTCCTTGCTCCACTGCGGGCCTAGTATCTCCCACTGCCGGAACCACCGCCATGTCCGATCTTGCCCTGATCCGCTGCCAGAAACAGTTCCTGACTGGCGCCCCTGCCGCCTCCGTCCTCCAGATTGTGGAATGGTTCGGCGCGATACAGGCGCAGGATTTTGGCAGCGCCTTCTGGGCCATCGGGCAAAGGTCCGAGGACTTGACGGCCGATGATGTCCACCAGGCGATCGCCGAGCAGCAGATCGTTCGGACCTGGCCCTTGCGCGGGACGATCCACTTTGTCCCCGCAGCCGACCTGCGCTGGATACTCGCACTTACCGGCAAGCGCCAGAATGAGCGTTCGTGGTCCGTGTTGCGGAGCATGGGACTCGATCTTTCTATTCTCACGCACGGACGCAAGGTCCTCGAAAGCGCCCTACGCGATGGCGCTCTGACCCGGCCGGAAATCTATGCCCGGCTGGAGCATGACGGCATCACCACTGCCAAGGGAGCCGGGCTGCACATCCTGGGCTACTGGGCCCAGGAAGGATTGATCTGTTTTGGGCCGCATCGCGGAAAACAGCCCACTTTCGTGTTGCTGGACGACTGGCTCCCGGCGGTGGACAGCCGGGCGCTGGATCGCGATGCGGCCCTAGAAGCGCTCGCCATGCGCTATTTCCAGAGTCACGGACCAGCCACCGATCGCGATTTTGCCTGGTGGTCGGGTCTGTCACTGACGGAGGCGCGCGAGGCAATCCGACTGGCTGGGCAATGGCTTGAGTCGCAGGTCACCGGCGACGCGACTCTTTGGTCTAACCCTGAAGGAGCGCCGCTCGCGCAGCCCTCGGAAGACACGCTGCGCCTCTTGTCGCCGTTTGACGAGCTTCTAGTCGCCTATAAGGACCGCACCGCCTATGACCGCGTGTCCGGCGTTTCGGACGAGGCGATCACGTTCTTCCAGCCGAGCCTGCTGCTCAATGGTCGTCTGGTCGGGTCCTGGCAGAAAACGCTCGGCTCAAAGTCGGGAAAGGTGCACCTGCAGTTTGGAAGCGACGTGGCCCCTGTCGAACCTGCATTGATCGAGGCGCAGTTGGCCAGGCTATCGCGCTTTCACGGCGTGCCGGTCCTGCAAAGCGTGTAGGTGAAGACTAGATCTTGTGGACCGGATCAAGGTTGGAGGGCAGGTGCCCCATGATCTTCTTGATGGACTTGATCATATGCGGCTGGTCAGTATAGCCGAGATCAGTGGCGACTGACGCTGCGCTGGCGCCGGATTTCAGCAGCCGCACTGCCTCCTGCGCGCGGCGAATCTGCTCGAAGTCCTTCTGTGTTATGCCGGTGGTCGTCTTGAAATGCTGCTGCACCGACCGCCTGGAGGCAGCCTTTGGATTGACGCTGAACGCCTTGGCGACGAGATCATTGGACTGTAACAGACCGGCGGCGATCATCTTGTCGACGAGGGCTTCGGCAGCCTCAAAGGTGGGCAGGGGCAATTTAACACCATCCAGCTCGAAGTGGTCGCCCTGAACTGGCAGCAGGCGGGTTGTCGCGCCGGTGAGTACCGGCTTCTCAGTTGTCAGAAACACATGAGCGGCAAAGGAGACGACCACCGCGTGCGACCCGCCGAGATAGGGCACATCAACCGGCTCGGTCGCTTGACCTGTTAGCCAAAGGGTCGGTTGACCATCCGGCCCATAGCTCAGGATCAGGTCCCATGATCCGTCTGGCGTCGCCCGGTAAATGCCATCCTCGAGCGAGATGGTCCGCCATATCGTGTCGATCCAAGGGTGCGATGAAGAGCGGCGGGTATGTCTCTGGACCATTTGAAGATTTTCCTTCGCTGGATGGACAGGAGGTCGTGTCGATACTGTCGAACTTAGACGACGAGTCCCACCAAATGCCTACTGCACGGGTTGGTCGATGCCCGTGTCGGGTATGGAAACCCTGAGGCCCGAAGGGTGGTGGGAGGTTAGTGGTCAACGGCGAGCTGCGAAGAAGATACCAGCGGCGAGAAAGCGGCTCCGGTACAGTCCGCTATAGCTCCGACCGAACCAAAGGCGGACGGTCGGCAAATAGCCCCAACTTTGCCAGACCAGCCACGCCCGCTTTCACCGACGCTACTGAAAGCGGACTGACTGCATTCACCCCGAACTGGACGCTCCGCGAAGTGAAGGCGAACTGCCTTCAGACGGGTGGACGGCCGGAATGGGAGGTCTTGCTGACTGACGGCCTCGACCCAATTTGCGCCATACGCGCAGCTGCTGATGTTTCCCAAAAGCAAGCATCCCGCATAGACTGGAAGAGCTGCTCCCCAAGGCGCATGCGTGCAAGGCAGCTGGCCGTGCCAATTCGGTTTCGGACTACGAAACCGGGCTTGGGCCGCGTCTTCGCCGGGCACGCACATTTGCGCGGGATTGCCCGCCGATAAAGGGACATGTGCTGAAGCGGTGAGCACTCCAGCACAATATTCCGAATGAACGTCGTTAGCCTTGTTTTAAGCCCACATTACAGGAACAAGGGACATGGATCGCTTTCGGCCGAAATTCGTAACCTTCGATTGCCACGGCACGCTGATCAACTTCCAGATGGCGGAAGCCGCGCGAGATTTGTTCGGCGACCTGCTGGATGGGCCGCGCATGGACGAATTCATCAAGAACTTCCAGGGTTATCGCATCGACGAAGTGATGCAGGCCTGGAAGCCCTATGCCGAGGTCGTCCACAACGCCCTCGAGCGCACCTGCCGGCGTACCAAGGTCGCTTTCCGGCCCGAGGATGCGCAGACGATTTACAACCGCATCCCGTCCTGGGGCCCGCATCCGGATGTGCCGGAAGGCTTGGCCAGACTCGCCAAGGAGATCCCACTCGTCCTCCTGACTAACTCAATGAACGCTCAGATCCCCTCCAACGTGGCCAAGCTCGGCGCGCCAATTCACGCTGTCTTTACGGCGGAAGACGCGGGCGCCTACAAGCCGCATTTCCAGGCGTTCGAATACATGTTCGACATGCTCGGCTGCGGGCCGGAAGACATCACCCATGTCTCCTCGTCCTTCCGCCACGACCTGATGTCCGCCTATGACCTGGGCATCAAGAGCAAGGTCTGGGTCAATCGCCGCCATGAGCCGGCCAACCCCTATTACGAATATACCGAGATCAAGGATGTGTCGCAGCTGCCGGGCGTCTTCGGCATCTGACGCTCGGGGTGCCGGTCCTACGCCCGGCACCCAATCCTTCGCGAACATGGGCATGATTCCGCCGACCGCCGAGGACCTGAAATTGCATACGCTCCATCATCCGAACCCAATTGAAGACCTTGGTCAGTCCGACCGTTCCAGGCCGACGGCGCCCGGTGCCGCGTCCAGCTCGGCCGGTTCAGACGGGAGTTACTTTCGCGCCGCGGCGGCAATCCTGGCGGCGCTCCCTGACCGTGACGAACTCGATGGTTCAGCGGCACTGCTCAGTCGTCATTATGCACTGACCGGAACGGTCACTATTCTGTCTTCCGAGGTCGAGCGCACTGCCGAGGTGCAGTTGCCCGACGGAAGCAGGCTGATCCTCAAAACTTCGACCCGCCCGGAGGCATCGGACAGCTTCGGTTTCCAGGCGGCGGCTCTTGCAGAACTGGACGGGGCAAGCGGCTTCGTCGTTCCCCAGTTGGTCCATGCCAGGACCGGCAGCCGGACGTTTGAGGACGGAGGGGTCTTCGGCTATCTGCAAACTCGCATCGACGGTGTCCCACTCCACCGGGAAGTCCCATCCCCAGATCTGCTTTTCCGCACCGGCTGTGCACTCGCCCAGCTTGACAAAGCCCTCGAGCATGTCCGGCCGCCGGCCGCTGACCGACCTGTCCTTTGGCATATCGGGTGCTGGCCGCAGCTGATGTCGTTCCAGCAATACCTGCCTGCCGGCAGGATTGCCGACCAGGTCCGTGCCGCAATGGCGAACTATTCGGACACTGTGGCCCCTGAACTGGCGAACTTAGCCTGGCAGGTCACGCACAATGACCCCAGCCCCTTCAACATGATACTGACCGACCAGGGCATAGGCTTCATCGATTTCGGCGACGGCTGCTGGAGCCCTAGGATACAAGATCTCGCAATCGCGGCCGGCCACATGGTCACCGATCCAGATCTTGCCCTTGGTGGGGCCGAACATCTCATTGCGGGCTATGCCTCGGTCATTCCGCTGGGCGGGCTGGAAGCGCGGCTGCTTGTCGGATTGATGCGGGCGCGGCAAAGCGCGCTGATCCTGATCAACTATTGGCGCTCCCACCTCTTTCCGGACGACGCTGGGTACATCAACAAGAACGTCGCGCGCGCCGAACGTGGCCTTGCAATCCTGACGCGCCTTGATGCCGCCTCGGCCGAGGCGGCCGTCCTGGCGGCTATATCGTCACCACAACCGGCCAAGCCGTTGACCTGAATATTGCGCACCCAAATAGGCAGCTGCACATGTCCACAGATCTCATGCCCAATCGCTACAGACCCGGCGAAGTCGAGCTTCCCCGCCGCGAGTCCGGGCTGATTGCTCGTCGCGATAGCGTTCTGGGCTCGTCATATCGGCTGCAATACCGCCGGCCGGTGCACTTCGTTCGCGGTGAGGGCATGTGGCTCTACGATCCCGACGGACGAGCCTATTTGGACTTCTACAACAACGTCCCGTCTCTGGGTCACTGTCATCCGGAAGTGAATGCGGCAATGGCCGAACAGGCCGGCAGGATCAGCGCCAATACGCGCTATCTCGAACCAAGACTCATCGACTATGCGGAACGGCTGGTCGGAACCTTCCCGGAAGAGATCGATCGTGTCGTCTTCACCTGCACGGGCAGCGAGTCCAACGACCTCGCCTTGCGTATTGCGCGATTAGCCAGCGGCAATGAAGGCGTGATCGTATCGGCCTATGCCTATCACGGCACAAGCGCCGCTGTTGCCGCGGTGTCTCCCAACCTGGGCGATGCCGTCAAGCTGAGCCCCAATGTCCGCATGGTCTCCCTTCCTGGTCCAGAAGGGGTGCCCGAAGCACAGGCCGCCGATTTCTTCGAGGCGCAAGTGCGCGCAGCCATCCTCGACCTCAACCGTCGCGGTATCGGCGTCGCCGCATTGCTCATCGACAGCATCTTCTCCAGCGACGGCGTGTGGGTGGACCCGCCCGGCTTTATCGCCAAGGGCGTTGCTGCGGTGCGCGGGGCCGGCGGTCTGCTCATTGCGGACGAGGTTCAACCGGGCTTCGGGCGGACCGGGGCGCATATGTGGGGTTTTGAGCGGCACGGGGTCGTCCCGGACCTCGTCACGCTCGGCAAGCCGATGGGCAATGGCTTTCCAATTGGCGCCGTAGTTGGGCGCAGGGCACCCATGGACAAATTCGGCGCCACGGCCCGCTACTCCAATACCTTTGCGGGAAACACGGTGGGCATCGCCACGGCGGACGCTGTGCTGACGATCCTGCAGCGGGACCGGATTCCTCGGAACGTGCTGGCCATGGGTGAGCGGCTCCGAGCCGGACTGGAGGACATCGCCAGGCAGCATCAGGCGCTTCGCGCCATCCGGAACGCGGGACTATTCTTCGGCATCGACATGGGCCTTGAGACGACTCCGCCGGCGCAAAGGCGGGCGCTGGCCGTGGACGTGGTGAACGCCATGCGGGAGGATGGGGTGCTCATCAGCACGACGGGAGCTCATGAAGACATCCTCAAGGTGCGGCCGCCGCTTGTGTGCCAGGCCGAGCATGTCGACCTGTTCCTCGCGTCCATGGAGCGCGCCGTCGCCCAGGTGGCGGGTTGAGGGCCGCCTTTGCGTTTACCGAATTCAGATTACGCACCTTCGTAGGTAGGGGAGCAAGAAGGGCACCGCATTCGGCGCAGCTTCCGCCTGAACCTTTGCTGAAGCTAGCATCTGCAACAGGCTCCAAGTTCGCAAATGGCCGACGTCTGCTTCCTTGTAGGCCTTTCGAAAGGCGGGCTGTCGGTGATCCAGCCCATTGCAGCCGACCCAGATCACCTTGCTGACGGTCTGCTTTCGGGAAATCGCGAATGGCGGTTGGGCGCTAAGCGGAAAGGCAGAGTCGGGGCCGGTAGCGGACTGGCAGCTTTTGGCGGCCAAGAGGCGATAGCAGACATTAACCGATGGGGCGCGGCCTAGGCGGGCAGTACCATGACCAACAGCCCGAGAACGCCGCACGTGGCCAGGGTCCGCAGGATGCCGAGCTTCAGCCGGAAGAGGCAGAGAACGGCGAGGGCACTCACGGCCACGGCCACCCAGTTGATTGAAGACCAGTCCGGGCTCACGATCGTGATCGGCCCAGCCTGAAACGTGCCCACCACGCGAAACAGCACGTGCAGGCCGAACCAGATGGCAAGGTTGAGTATCACTCCGACAACGGCAGCCGTGATGGCGCTCAGCGCCCCGGACAAGGCCTTGTTGGAGCGCAGTCGCTCGATGTAGGGCGCTCCCAGGAAAATCCAGAGGAAGCACGGAACGAAGGTCACCCAGGTGGTGAGGGCCCCGCCAATGAGGCCCGCGACCATAGGATTGAGACCGACCGGGTCGCGATAGGCGGCGAGGAAGCCGACAAAGCTCAGGACCATGACGAGCGGCCCGGGTGTGGTCTCCGCCAACGCAAGGCCGTCGACCATCTCGCCGGGCTGGAGCCAGCCGAAGCTCTGCACCGCTTCCTGCGCCACATAGGCAAGAACGGCATAGGCTCCGCCAAAGGTCACCACCGCCATTTGCGAGAAGAATACCCAGAGCGACGCCATAGTGCTCGACCAGCCCAGTGCGGGGGTGATGACCAGCAGGGGGAGCAGCCACAGGGCGAGCCAGACCAACACCGTCCGGATCATCATCCGCAACGGCGGGCGCGTTTCGACAAATCCGTCGCCGATGACCGATGGTAAATCCGGCGCCGCTGCCTTGTGCACTCCGGCAGAAAAAATGGCAGGATTTGCCTTTGTGCCGACATAGCCGACAATGCCGGCTACGAGAACGACGATCGGGAACGGGGCGTTGAACGGGAAGAGGGCTATGAAGGCGATGGCCGCGATGCCGACCATTACCCCGTTCTTGAGCGCCCGGCGTCCCACGCGAATGACGGCCTCGATAACTATGGCGAGCACGGCCGCTTTGAGCCCAAAGAAGACACTCGCGAGCCAGGTCGCCTCGTGGAAGCCTGCATAGAGCGCGGACAGTCCCATAATGACGAAAAAGCCCGGAAGCACAAAAAGCGTGCCAGCGATGACGCCGCCTCTCGTTCCATGAAGGAGCCAACCGATATAGGTGGCGAGTTGCTGCGCCTCGGGCCCTGGCAGTAGCATGCAGAAGTTGAGAGCGTGCAGGAACCGGCTCTCGGCGATCCAGCGCCGTTCCTCGACGAGTTCCTTGTGTATGAGGGCGATTTGCCCAGCCGGGCCCCCGAAGCTCAGAAACCCGATCCTCGCCCAGACCGCAGTTGCCTCGCGGAGGGTGGGACGCCGGGGCACGACCGAGGCGGAGGAACTGTCCATTGCCGGGGCGGTCATTTGGCGGCCTTGCCGCCAGTAGCCGGCCAGTTGTGCGTCTCCTCGGTGGCATCTCGGGCCCAGCGATAGAGCGCATCGTAGAGCAGAATGCCCGCCTCGAGCTGCTCCAGATCGTCGGCGAACATGCGGGAAAGGCCGAGCGATAGGGCGAGAAGGCCCGCGGCCTCGGGCGCGAGGTCTAGCCGGTCGGTGTCGGCACCACGGACGATTGCGGCCATGCGGTTGATGGGCTCAGCCGTGAGTCCGAACTCCGCGACCATGACATCAAAGGTACAAAGCTCGCCCCGGTGACTCCAGAAAACACCCTCCACATCGAAGGGCGTTGCCCCAAAACGTTCCGCCACGGCGTCGACTTCGGCGGGGGCCACAAAAAGGAAGACCGCCGCAGGATCGACGAAGCGCCGGATCAGCCACGGGCATGCAATGCGATCGATCTTGGGCCGTGAACGGGTAACCCAGACAGTGGAACCGGTGCTGCTGCGCTTGGGAAGGGTCGAGAGCGGGACAAGGGGCAAGCCAGCATCGCGCCAGGCTTCGAAGCCGCCTTCAACAACCTCCGCGTTGGCGCCGTAGTGACGGAGCCAGGCTGCCGCGCCTTCGGCAAGCTTTTTGCCGCGCTGGCAGGTCACGGCAACGGACTTCCCTCGATAGGACGCTGCCCATTGCTCAGCGGTGGCGTAAGGAAGGTGGATCGAGGCAGGGATCAGCCGCTGGTCGGCCTCCAACCCCTCGTCCTCACGGACGTCGATGATGATCGGCGCCTTTGCGGTACCAAGAAGACGGGCAAGTTTGTCGGGGGCAATGGATGCGAATGCGGGCATGGTGATGCGTCCTGAAAGAGTTGCTGGACGCGAAGCTTCGGCATGACGCCTCGTGGGGAGATCGCGATCCCCATCCCGGTAATAGGCATCGAACTCGCCGCGGTGTCAACCGAGCCCAGTGGTCGTGATCGGCGTGCCGGTTTCGAGCGCTGGACAGGTCAATGCTCAGAGCGGCATTGGCCATGGTCCGCCAGAGCCTCGATGATGCGGCAGTCGCAGACGCGCCCCATGGCCGCATTCCTCGATCATTGGCGAGAGCTCCGCCTTCAACGCGGTCAGGCTGGCAATGCGGCGATCGATTTCGGCCAGATGATTGTTGGCGGTGCTGTCGACCTGATGGCAGGACGATTGCGGCTGCGCTGCCATGTTCAAAAGCTCGCGGATGTCATCGATCTCGAAGCCAAGCTCGCGTGAATGTCGGATGCCTTCGGTGCGCGGTGCCTCCGGCAGCAGCCCGATCTGGGCAACCGTGCTCCTGACGTTCAATGCTATGCGTTTGTTGGCGTGGCGGAACCGATAGTCGCGATGGACGCCAGAGTTAGGGGGGGCGTGCGCTTCTGGTAGTTTGTTAGGGCGGGGTCGGCGCCCCGAGCGGAATCGCGACTTGCCGCCCAGCGTTCTGGGAGACAAGCCGAATGGCGATCGCCGGCGCAAACCGCCATTAGGTGCATGCAGCGTGGACTGCCTCCAAGCAGTGGCCGCGGGTGCTTGAAGGGTGGTCCTTATGAAATCCTTATGCCTGCGCGACCCTTTCCATATGGAAACCTGACGGCCACCCGGCGCACTGCATGGGCCTCAATTGGAGGCACGTCATGCTCGACCTTGCATTTATCGCTCTCGGCGCCGGTACGTTGATCGCTCTGGCGGTTTACGCCGCTGCGCTCGACCGACTGTGAGCAGCGCCATGCTCATCATTTCCTTCCTCATTGCCCTCGCGCTGGCCGTCTACCTTGTGGTGACGCTGCTGGCGCCCGAGCGTTTCTGACTTTCGGAGCTCGCCATGTCCCCTATCGGCTGGCTGCAGATCGGCTTCGTGCTGGTCGCGGTCCTGTTGCTCGTCAAACCCCTCGGCCTCTACATGGCCCGCGTGTTTTCCGGCGAACGCACGTTCATTTCACCCGTCCTCGCCCCGGTCGAGCGCGGCTTTTATGCCCTGGCCGGCGTTCGCCCGGACAAGGAGCAGAACTGGCTCGGCTACACCTTCGGCGTGCTGGCATTCTCCATAGCCGGGTTCCTTGTGCTCTATGCCATCCTGCGCCTGCAGAATGTGCTGCCGCTCAATCCGCAGGGTTTTCCG
>CBFGMY010000141.1:0-11351 GCA_965650055.1 uncultured Devosia sp. | reverse complement strand
GCGGGAAAGCGGTGTCCGGCGCGCCGATCATCAGCGGGGCGAAATAGTTGGCAAAGCCGCCCATCGTGGCCGGCATGACCACGAAGAACACCATGATGAGCGCGTGCGCGGTGGTGAACACGTTGTACATGTTCTTGCCCGCGTCGAGCGCCTCGCCACCGGACAGGCCATAGACCATGGCTGCAAGGCCGTGGAAAATCTGGATGCCGGGCTCCTGGAGTTCCATGCGCATGACGCCGGACAACAGGCCACCGATGATCCCCGCGACGATCGCGAAGACCAGGTACATGATGCCGATGTCTTTGTGGTTGGTCGAATAGACCCAGCGGCGCCAGCCGGTGGGTTCATGGTGCGAAGCGGCGTCGTGGCCGGTCGCGTGGGCTTCGAGGTGGGCGGTTGTGTCAGCCATTTATAGTGTCCCCTGACCCTTTGTCTTACTGTACAGCCGCAAGCGTCGCGTTGCCGGCGGCATAGTCGCCACCCTTGAACGCTTCAATGAAAGCCGCGAATTCTTCCTTGGTGACCACGCGAACGGCGATCGGCATGAAGGCATGGTCCTTGCCGCAAAGCTCCGAGCACTGGCCATAGTAGATGCCGGTTTCCCGCGCGTTGAACCAGGTCTCGTTGAGACGGCCCGGCACGGCGTCGATCTTGATGCCGAAGGACGGCACGGCGAAGGCATGGATGACGCCAGTCGGATCGGCCGTCACCTGAACCCGCACGGTGGTGTCGACAGGAACGACGAGCTCGTTGTCCACGGCCAGCAAGCGGGGCTGACTCGGCTTGCTCGCCGCGCGATCTTCTTCATTGAGCATGAAGGAATCGAAGAACAGCCCCTGGTCCACATATTCGTAGGACCAGGACCACTGTACGCCGGTGGCCTTGATGGTCAGCTCGGGCGCCGGAACTTCGACTTCGCCGAACGAGAAGATGTTGGCGCCAAGATATTTGCGCTCGCCATCGGGGGTGGTCAGCTGGTCGCTCAGCACGCCGAAAGACGGAATGGCGATGATGATGAGGATAACGACGGGCAGGACCGTCCAGACGATCTCGACCAGCGTGTTGTGGGTGAAGCCCGCCGGAACCGGGTTCCGCTTGGCATTGTAGCGGATCATGATCCACACCAGCAGCGCCAGCACGAAAACCACGATCAGGCTGATGGTCCACATCAGGATGCCGTCATGGAAGGTCGTGATGGAGTCCATGATCGGGGTCACGGAGCGCTGCAGGTGGAACTGACCCGGCAGCGGATGGCCCGCAGTGTAGCCGGCCTCTTCCTGCGCGGTGGCCAGGGTCGGGATCAGCGCCATTGCGGCTGCCGAAAACGCCCCCATCTTTCTCAAGAACTGCCCGGTCACCTAAACCCCCTGTCGACTTCAATTGGTGTGTCCACACCGGGATTGAGGGGCGAAAACAGCGGCATAGCAAACGCCGCCCCGACTCAACCTCGGAGCGAAAAACTCTTCTCTGACCTAAATCACATCGCAAACGCCAAGTCCATTGCGGCAAGCGGCGGCACAACTGCGTCATATTGTGCGCCCGCCGGGCGTGGCGACGCCTCAACCTCGCCGCAGTTCGACCGCATATCCCCAGCATTTCCGGGCCTTGGTTGACTTGGCCGCCTGCCTGTCGGAAACAGGAAAAGCCTCGTGCCAGCGCGCGATTCGTCGGGAGAATTGACAGAGTGAAGCGGATTGTGAAGCGTCGTCTGGCCGGCTTGGGCCTGGCTCTGGTCGCCATCGCGAGCGCAACCGGCGCCGGCTTCGGTCAGGGCGTGGTTCGCGCCCAGTATGGCGACTGGCAGATGAGCTGCGATACGCCTCCCGGCGCCAGCTTCGAGCAGTGCGCCATCATCCAGAATGTCATGGCCGAGGACCAGCCCAATGTGGGCCTGTCGGTCATCGTGCTGCGCACCGCCGACCGTGAGGCCCGCCTGCTTCGCGTCCTGGCACCGCTCGGCGTACTGTTGCCGAACGGGCTTGGGCTCAATGTCGATGGCAAGGATATGGGCCGCGTCGCCTTCGTGCGCTGCCTGCCCAATGGCTGCGTGGCCGAGGTCGTGCTTGATGACAGCCTGATCGATACCCTGTCGAACGGCAAGGACGCCATCTTCGTTGTCTTCAAGACCCCGGAAGAGGGCATCGGCATTCCCGTGTCGCTCAACGGCTTCAAGGATGGCTTTGCCCAACTCCCCTAGTTGGAGGGTTTGCCATGACCGAAGAACACCGTATCGCGCCACGCCAGCGCGTCCTCAAGGGCGGGCGCATCGTCATCAATGACGGGTTCTCGACCTTTCAATGCACCGTGCGCAACCTGTCGCAGACGGGCGCTCGCCTCAAGGTCGCCGGCATTGTCGGTGTTCCCGACACGTTCGATCTGGTCATGGATGACGGGCGCAAGTTCGCCTGCACGATTGCCTGGAAGACCGAATTCGAGATCGGCGTTCAATTCGGCTGATCGAATCTCATAAAAAAGCCGGACAAGCGCCTGGGCGCCGGTCCGGCAAGTCATCAGGAAACGGGACCGGAGGCAAAACCGGCCCGGGCGGGACGGCCCAAAGGGCCGACCCTGGAGATGGCACGACCGCTCGTAAACGAATGTTCGTACCAACAGAAAGGCGCCGGCTGGAGGTCGCGCCGGCGCAAGCTCGGGATGGGATAGCCTGTCAGGCGCGGGCGTTGCGGGCCCGGGCAGCGTTGAGGACGGGACCGGCATGCGTCTTGGCTGCCAGCGCAGCAGTGATGTCACTGCGCGAGATGCCGAGGTCGCTCAGCCGGTTGTGATCGAGCTCCAGCAGGGCCGACAGCGCTACCCGACGGGTACGAGCGGCTTGTGCCTTGACGATCCAACGCGCGAATGCAGCGAACGGATTGGCTGGCGTGGCGGCCGCAAGTGACCGCTCGCCGGGAAGCGAGAGAGCCATGATAGTCTCCAAACATGTGGTTGTGCCGAGGGAGGCGGCGGGTCCGTCGCGGGGTCTGCTGCGGCGATGTTGATGTGATACCGCTCTGGACATCTATTCGTCCAACAAATAGATTTCATCCACTCTATCAATTTGGGTGATGGAACATCGCGATGACCGCTCCTCTCGATCTCGACCAGTTGCAAAGCTTCTGCGCCATTGCCGATTGCGGCAGCTTCACCGAAGCGGCGCGACGCGTGAACAAGACCCAGTCGGCGGTCTCGATGCAGATCAAGCGGCTCGAAGAGCGGCTCGGACAGACACTGCTGACGCGCGACGGGCGCAGCGTGACGCTGACCCTCCATGGCGAGGCGCTCTACGCCCGCGCCCGCAAGATGCTGCGCACCAATGCCGAAATCCTCGATCATTTCTCGGATGGTGACTTGGCCGGGTCGATCCGCTTCGGCGTGCCCGACGATTATGCCGTGCGCCTCTTGCCGGTGATCCTGTCCAGCTTCCAGCGCACGCACCCCAAGATCGCCGTCGATGTCGCCTGCATGGCGTCCGAGGAATTGCTGAGCGGCATGCGCGGCGGCCGTTATGACCTGATCGTCTTCACCCAGGGCACCGACCAGAATTTCGGCGAGCTGTTCCGCACCGAGCGCATGTTCTGGGTGGCCTCCCATGGTGGCCGGGCACTGGCCAGTGAGCCGCTTGCCATTGCCTGCGGGCCGCAATGCTGCATCTGGCGCAAGGATGCGCAGCAGGCGCTCGAGCGCACCGGCAAGGACTTCCGCATCGCCTATACCTCGTCCAACGCAACGGCCATTTCGAGCGCGGTGCTCTCCGATCTCGCGGTGGGATTCCTGCCGGAAAGTGCGCTGCAGCCTGGCATGCGCGTGATCAATGACGAGCAGGGTCTGCCCCGGCTCGGCGACGCCCAGATTGCGCTGATGCGGGCCAGCCACGCCTATGGCGGCATCTACGATGCACTGGCCAACCACATCGTGCAGTCGATGGGCAACCTGCCGACGCCGCGCCAGGCCGAGGCAGCAGAGTAGCGCGGGCTTGACCTGACTCACCCGATGTCGCACCAGATGGCATGGCCGACACCCTGACCAATGCCGCCGAGTTTTCCGTCAGCGAGATCGCCCAGGCGGTCAAGCGCGCCGTCGAGGACGAGTTCGGCCATGTGCGCGTGCGCGGCGAGATTTCGGGCTTCCGCGGCCAGCACGCCTCAGGCCACGCCTATTTCACGCTGAAGGACGAAAATGCGGCCATCGATGCCGTCGTCTGGAAAACCAGTTACGCGCGCCTGACGTTCAAGCCGCAGGAAGGGCTGGAGGTGATCGCCACCGGCCGGCTGACCACGTTCCCGCGCTCGAGCAAGTACCAGATCGTCATCGACAATATCGAGCCAGCCGGCGCCGGGGCGCTGATGGCGCTCCTGGAAGAGCGGCGGCGCAAGCTCCATGCGGAGGGCCTGTTCGCCCGCGAGCGCAAACGCCCCCTGCCCTACCTGCCGCGCGTCATCGGCGTCATCACCTCGCCGACGGGCGCCGTCATCCGCGATATTCTCCACCGCTTGGACGACCGCTTCCCCAGCCATGTGCTGGTGTGGCCGGTGCGCGTGCAGGGAGAGACCTGTGCGCCCGAAGTGGTCAATGCCATCGAGGGCTTCAACGCGCTGCTGCCCGACGGACCCATCCCGCGCCCGAACCTGCTGATCGTGGCCCGCGGCGGCGGCTCGATCGAGGATCTATGGGGCTTCAATGAAGAAGCCGTGGTGCGCGCCGTCGCCGCCAGCGGCATCCCCGTCATCTCGGCGGTGGGCCACGAGACCGATACGACGCTGGTCGACTATGCCGCCGACATGCGCGCGCCGACGCCGACGGCTGCTGCAGAAGCCGCCGTGCCGGTGCGGGCGGAGCTTATCGGTTATGTCGATGACCTGGGCGGCCGGCAGCGCCAGGCCACGCGCCGGATTGCCGGCAGCGCGCGCGACCGCCTGCGCGCCGCGGCGGCCGGCCTGCCTCGGCCGGGCGACCTCGTCTCGGGCCAGCGCCAGCGACTCGATCACGCCGCCAGCAACCTGCTCGCCTGCCTCCGGCATTCGGTGCAGGACCGGCGCGTCCACCTTGCCCGCGTCGAACCACGTCTCACCCCGCAACTGCTGCGCCGCCGCCAGGTCGAACTGGGCGAGCGGCTTGGTAACCTGGCGCTGCGGACGGAGGCCGGGTTGCGCAAGACTGCCGACCGCGCGCGCTTCACCTATGATCCGCAGGCGCAGCGGCTGGCAGCCGCTACGGCACGGCTGGTAGAGCGCAAGCGGGCACAACTGGCCGCCATCGGGCCCAAGCTGTCGCCCACCGCCCTGCGGGCCGAAATCCGCCACGGGCAGGCGCAGCTGAACCCGCTGGCCACGCGGCTTTATGCCAGCATGCTGCAGGGGCTCAGCCTGCGTGGGGCGGCGCTGGCGCAGGCCGGCAAGCTCCTGACCTCGCTCAGCTACAAGAGCGTGCTGGCGCGCGGCTATGCCGTCGTCAAGGACGATGAAGGCAATCTCGTGCATCAGCGCGAGGGGCTCAAGCCCGGCGACGCGGTGGCCATCGAGTTCGCCGACGGCGCCATTGGTGCCACGATTGCAGGCAGTCCGGTCATAAAGAAGAAATCACGCCCTCAATCTGACCCGGATCGTCAGGAAAGCCTCTTTTGATCGGCCGCGTAGCTCGCTATATCGGGGCGAGGGTTGAAGGAATGCCAGCATGAACATCTTCGACAAGGGCTTCGCGCCCGCGGAAGCGGTCATTCGCTATATCGATGGCGACTATGTCGTGCTCAAGCCGGGTAGCTTCGTGCGCTGCGCTATTACGCAGAAGCCGATTCCGCTCGACGAGCTGTTCTACTGGAGCGTCGACCGGCAGGAGCCCTATGCGGATGCCGTGGCCGCCCACACCGCTTTCGAGCGCTTCGGCCGCGGAGCCTGAAGGTGGAGGCCGCAGCGTCGGGCCGAAGCCGGTTTCTGTTCATTTCCAATGGCCATGGCGAGGATGCGATCGCGGCAGCGATCGTGGCGCGGTTGCCCAACACCGTTTCGGTGGAAGCCTATCCGATGATCGGCTCAGGCAATGCCTATGCCGGCGTCTGCCCCATCGTGGGTCCGCGCGCCACGCTGGCCTCAGAGGGCTGGCGCAATGTGAAGGGCTCGCTGCGGCGTGACATTGCCACCGGGGGCCTGGGCACGGTGCCCCCCGCGCTCAATTTCCTGCGCAAGGTCAATGGCAAGTATGATCGCGTGGTCGTGGTCGGCGACATGGTGGGCGTGCTGGCAAGCTATGTCTCGGGCCATCGCGGGCTCACCTATCTCGATGTCTACAAGACCGGCGCGGCGCGGCTCTATTCGGCGCCTGAGCGCTGGACCATCAAGCAGGCCTGCAAGACGGTGTTCTGCCGTGCCGATAATCTGGCGCAGTCCCTTGAGCGCATCGGCGTCGATGCCCGCTCGGCGGGCAATGTGATGATGGATGCCATTCCCTATGGCGACTATGATGCCCGCGCACGGCGAAATCGTCCCCTGGCGGTCACGCTTTTGCCGGGTAGCCGGGCCCTGACATCAGAGAGCTTCGCGCTCCAGGTCGATGCCTTGCGCAGCCTGCCGGCCGAACTAAGACCCGATATCTTCTTGGCGGTTGCGGGCAGTGTCAGTGTCGACGAGCTGGCGCGCCAGACCGGCCTGAAGCGCACACCCATGCTCAGCGTCGAGCCATCGGACCTGGGTGAACTGTCCGACGGCGAACTGACCATCCACATGGCGCGTGGCGGCGCGATGGGCAACCTGCTTGCGGCGTCCGATCTGGTGCTGTCGCAGGCGGGCACGGCGACCGTTCAGGCCCTGGGCTTGGGCAAACCCGCCATCACCTTCGTCAATCCCCGCGACCGGCGCTCCCGCTTTGCCGACGAGCAGATGCTGTTCGGGGAGGCTCGCACGGTGGTCACGGCCGACGCGCCGGCCATCGGCGCCGCTTTGCGGCAGCTTTTGACAAATGATGACGAGCGCCGCCGCCTCGCCAATATCGGGCGCCAGCGCATTGGCGGCCCCGGCGCGATGCACGCGATCATCGATGCATTGATGGAGTAGCTCTTCTTACCTCGCCCCTTCGGGGAAGAGGCGTGCCCGGATTAAGCCTTGTGCGTTTCCGGCTCGAGCAGGCGGTGCAGGTGGACGATGAAGTAGCGCGTCTGGGCGCTGTCGACGGTCATCTGCGCCTTCTGCTTCCAGACAGCATAGGCCGCGGCATAGTTGGGATAGAGCCCGACGATATCGACCTTGTCGAGATCGGCGAAAGTGACGCCTTCCAGGCTCGAAAGCTCTCCGCCGATCACGAGATGCAGCAGCTGCTTGGTGGTTTCTTGGTTAGCCATCGGTCAGGTCCGTATGTGAAGGAATGGACGGTTCCACCGCGCTCGTCTCGGCCGGGCAGCCATAGACCTTGATCAGCGCCGCGTGAACGTGCGGTTTTAGGCTCATGTCGCCGAGTGCCGCAAGCGCCCCATGGCGCACATCTCGTTTGTTGAATTGGGGGTAGCCGAAGCACACATCGGCGAAATGAGCGCCGCATTCGTCCAGGATCAGTGCCGCGGCGGCGATATCCCAGTCCTGGCTGCCACGCCGGGTCGCAACGGCATCGAGTTTGCCGGTTGCCACCTGGACCAGACGATAGGCGAGCGAAGGATAGTAAGGACCACGCGTATAGACGAGGCCGGCCGCCTGCATCTCCTGGTGCACCGCACCAGCGGCCGGGATGACCGGGGCAGCGCCGGCGCGGCGGCTGCGCTGAATGGGCCGGCCGTTGAGGCGCGCACCCTCACCCTTTACCGCGTCATACATTTCGTCGCGTACCGGTGCGTAGACCACCCCGGCAACCGGCACGCCGTTCTCGACCACGGCCAGCGATACGGTCCAGCTGTCCTCGCCGCGGAGGAAGCCGCGGGTGCCGTCGATCGGGTCGACGACGAATACCCGTTCGCAATCGAGGCGGCTGGGATTGTCGACCGTTTCTTCGCTCAGCCAGCCATAGTCCGGCCGCGCCTGCAGCAGCGAGGCGGCCAGGTAGCGGTCGACTAGGATATCGGCCTCGCTGACGGGGGAGGAATTTTCCTTGTCCCAGCTTTTCACCGGGCGACGGAAGAAGCCGCTGGCAATGATACCCGCCGCGACCGCTGAAGAGCGGAGCAGTTCCAGATCGTCGCTGTAGGTGGTCGCAGGAGCAGGCATTGCGGGCCTTTTAGGCCGGGCGCGGGCCTTGGGCAAGAGCCGCGCCGCCCGGCGCGACGGCAGGGCCAAATATGGCAGGGTTAACACCCCGCCACGCGGTGCGGTTAACCGCTCCCTACTCGGTGCAAGACCCTGCTAACCCTCTCGGAAAACAAGATAAACTTAACCGAACCGATTAAGGGGGCAGGTAAGGGGGCGGGGTATGGTGGACCTACAAAAGAGAGCACCAAAAACCAGCTCTCGAAGTTGACAGGAAGGCGAATTCAAATGGTTCATGGTGTCGCGTTGGAAGGGACCTCGGTCGTTCTCGCATTCGGCCGCCCCTCGCTGGTTGAGCGCCGCTTCGTGGCGGCGAACGACAATGGCCCCCGGGATCCCGTCAAGACCGTCACCGTCCGCCGCATGCTCGAACAGAGCGGCGTGGCCATCAAGGTGAAGGTGCCGGTCACCGAGTTTATCGGCGTCGCCGTAGCTACCCGGATCTCCGAGGAAGGCGTGCTGACCAGCTCGATCGAACTGGTGCATTCCGACGGCGAGCTGAACTATCGGGTGTTCGAGGAAGAGGGCAATCACAACGTCGTCGCGGAGTGGCAGAACTGGGGCAAGAAGCTCCGTTTGCCGCTGTTCATCAAGGCCGGCGACGGCGCCTACATGCCCTATAGCCAGCAGGTTGATGGCGTGATGGTGGGCAACAATCAGAGCCGCCGCAAGCTGGCCGCCGAGGCTGGGCGCCGCCCGCGCTTCCTCAACCGCCGCAAGCCGGGCATGCAGCCCGACGCATAAGTTTCTGCTCTCCAAAGCACGTCAAAGGGGTCGACCGGTGGTGCGGTCGGCCCCTTTGACGTTTGTCACATCCCATTCGATCCACAGCAGCATATTGGGCCAATTGGCCAACATAATGCGTCGCCGCTACCACACCCATTCGGCCAGCAGGGCAAGGGCAAGTACAATCCCCACATAGTGATTGCTGTAGAAGCGGGTCCGCGGGTTGTCCGGCTGGGTCGCATCGACCGTCCAGACCTGCCAGGCCATGAGCGCAGCCGCCAGCAAAGACAGGGCGGCAAAGACGATGCCGCTACCGACCAGCAATGCGGCCACATTCCACAGCACGAAAGCCCCGGCATAGAGCGTGGCGACCGCCGGCTTCACATGCGCGCCAAAGAGCCGCGCGGTGGATTTGACGCCAACCAGGGCGTCGTCCTCGACATCCTGCAGCGCGTAGATCGTATCATAGCCGATGACCCAGAGGATTGTTCCGGCATAGAGCAGGATGGGCGCCCAGCCCAGGCCACCGGTCTGCGAGCTCCAGCCGACCAGCGCGCCATAGGAGAAGGCGAGGCCCAGGAAGGCCTGCGGCCACCAGGTGACGCGCTTCATGAATGGATAGATGGCGACCAGCACCAGCGAGGCGACGCCGGCCCACACCGTGAAGCGGTTGAACTGGAACAGCACGACCGAGCCCAGCAGCGCCTGGGCGACGAGGAAGGCCAGCGCATCGCGCGAGGTGACCTGGCCAGAGGGAATGGGCCGTGAGCGGGTGCGGGCGACCTGCATGTCGATGTCGCGGTCCACGATATCGTTGAAAGTGCAGCCGGCGCCCCGCATCAGGATGGCGCCAACCAGCATGAGTATGCCGCCCCACCAGTCGAAGCCGAGCGATGGTTCGCTGACCGCCGCCAGGGCAAGCCCCCAGGCACAGGGCCAGAACAGCAGCCAGAAGCCGATGGGCCGATCCCATCGCGCCAGCCGCGCATAGGGCTTGAGCCAGTCGGGCGCATAGCGATCGACCCAATTGCCGGATTGGGCATCGGCGACGGATTGCTGATGGGACTCGGACATGGTGCCACGACCTCGTGGTTCGACAAGCTCACCATGAGGTCTACTCCAACTCTGCAGGTTCCAGTAGACCTCATCCTGAGCTTGTCGAAGGACGAGGTCGTGGCACAATGCCACGTCAAGGAACTGCCATGCCCCGCACCCACGCCGCCCTGCCCCGCCTGTTCGTCGAGCCAGACCTCGCCGCTGGAGCCCAACTCACGCTCGGCAAGGAGCAGTCGCTCTATCTCGCTGCAGTGCTGCGCAAGGGTGTGGGCGATGAGGTGGTGCTGTTTAATGGGCGCGATGGGGCCTGGCTCACCCGGCTGGTCAGCGATTCCAAGAAGTCGGTGACGCTCGAGCTGGTTGAACGGGTCGCCGCGCAAACGCCGCCATCGGACCTCTGGTATGGCTTTGCCCCGCTCAAGACCGAGCGGCTGGATTATGTGATCCAGAAGGCGGTCGAGATGGGCGCCGGCACCATCCAGCCGGTGCTGACCCGCTTCACCCAAGTCAGCAGGCTCAAGCACGAACGGCTAGTCGCCAATGCCATTGAAGCCGCCGAGCAATGCGAGGTGCTCAGCGTTCCCAAGGTCGAAGCCGAGGTGACGCTGGAACGGCTGCTCGATGGCTGGCCGGCGGACCGCGCGCTGGTCTTTGCCGATGAAGGCGAAGCCTCGTCGTCGCCGGTCGAGGCGCTGACCGCGCTGCGAGGCCGCAAGGTCGGTGTGCTGATCGGGCCCGAAGGTGGATTTTCCGACGAGGAACGGGCCAGGCTGCGCGCCCTGCCCTATGTGGTGCCCATCAGCCTGGGGCCGCGCATCCTGCGCGCCGACACGGCCGCAGTGGCCGCACTGGCCGTAATTCAAGCTATCATCGGTGATTGGCGATAAAAGGCGATTGCTTTCGGCCCGTGCAACGCTATGTTCCCGGCCAGCATTTTGAACCTTCACCGTCCGAGGACAACTTATGGCTGGTGCCGAATCCATCTCCCCCCCGATTGAATCGCGGGCGGACCTGATCGAGGCCATGTCGCGCGGGTGCAAGCCCGAAAGCGAATGGCGTATCGGCACCGAGCACGAAAAGCATGTGTTCCACACCAATCCGCTGCGCCCGGTGGCCTATGGAGGCCCCGACGGCATCCGCGCCCTGCTCGATGGCATGGCCGAGCGCACCGGCTGGGAGCCGTTTTTTGACGAGGGCAACCCGATCGGCCTGTGGGACACGGTTGCCCATGGCGGCATTTCGCTGGAGCCGGGCGGCCAGTTCGAGCTCTCGGGCGCCCCGCAACCGGACCTGCATGCCGCGGCCGCCGAAACGGCCGAACATATGCGCGTGGCCAAGGACGTCGCCAAGCCG
>CBFGMY010000140.1:0-11503 GCA_965650055.1 uncultured Devosia sp. | reverse complement strand
AGGGCCGTGACCGTCCCGTCCTTCGAGGAGATGATCAGCTTGTCGCCGGCGATCTGCTGGGTATTGCCATCCTTGGTCTCGACATGGGCAACGACGCCATCCTTGGTTTTTTCGACCTTGGCGACCTTGGCATCGGTCAAAATCTTGATGCCGCGCTTTTCCAGGCGCTTGCGGGCAAGACCGGCAATTTCGGCGTCTTCCACAGGCATGATCTGCGGCAAGAGCTCGATAATGGTCACTTCGGCGCCCATCGAGCGGTAGAACGAGGCAAATTCGACGCCGATGGCGCCCGAGCCCATCACCACCAACGACTTGGGCATGGCGGCCGGTTTCATCGCCTCGAAATAGGTCCAGATCTTGTCGCCATCCGGCTCGATGCCGGGCAGCACGCGCGGGCGCGCGCCAGTGGCGATGATAATATTTTTTGCCTTGTACGTGCCCTCGCCCAGCACATTCTTGGGCACGGGCCCCTGCGGCTGCACGATGGCCTTCTTGGTCGGGGCGACCTTGACTTCGCCGGGCTTGGTGATGACCGCTTCGCCCCAGATGATGTCGACCTTGTTCTTCTTCATGAGGAACTGGACGCCATTGTTCATCTGCGCGGCGATAGCGCGCGAGCGCTTGACCACCCCGTCAATGTCGACGCCGAACTTCTCGGCGGTCAGACCATAATCCTTGGCATGGGTCATGTGGCCGTAGATCTCGGCCGAGCGCAGCAGCGCCTTGGTCGGGATGCAGCCCCAGTTGGAGCAGATGCCAGCCATGTGCTCGCGCTCGATGATGCCCACCTTCATGCCGAGCTGCGCACCGCGGATAGCGGCAACATAGCCGCCGGGGCCGGCGCCGATGACGAGAAGGTCGTATTGGTCAGCCATTTGGGCCTCCAGTAAGTCTTGTTATCCCGGCCTAGAGGCCGAGCATGGATTTGACGACCGGCACGAGCCCCTCGCCGATCGCGCTGGTATTGGCAGCGTCAAGATGGACGCCGTCGAGCGGGTCGGCCGTGGCCACCGTCGAAGCGTCGAAAAAGCCGGTGTCCCATTCTTCCGCGCGGCGCGCATAGTGGGCGGCGAACTGGCTCGATTGCTCGAGGCCATGCGCAAAACCGCCAAAGTGCCCCATCATGTCGGCATTCTCGGTCTCGCAGAGCAGCGGCGGCGCCACCAGGATGATCTTGGGTGCGGTCTCGCCCTTGCCGGCGTAGTGACCGCGGATGATCTGCACCAGACGGCGCATGCCAAACGAGGCCTCCAGCGCCGAACCGCAGATGGCGGGCTTGAGATCGTTGGTGCCCAGCATGATGATCACGAGATCGAGCGGGCTGTGGCTCTCCAGCAGCGTCGGCAGGATGCGCGCGCCGTTGCGATCGGCATTGGCGAACCAGTCGTCCGACGCCGTCGTCCGCCCGCCAAGCCCCTCGGCAATCACCCGCACCTTGCTGGCCAGGCGATGTTCCAGCACGCTGGGCCAGCGGTGTTCGTAGGCGTGGCGCGGCCCGCCCGGCTGTGGATTGGCGCCATAGGTCAGGCTGTCGCCGTAGGCGAGAATGGTTTTCATGTCAGCCCCAGTGCTTGTTTGACGACCGGCACAACCCCGTTGCCAATGGCGCGCGTCGCCTTGGCATCCAGATGTACTCCATCCAGCCGTGTCGGTGTCGCGACGGTTGCTGCGTCAAAGAACCTGGCGCCATACTCGTCGGCGATTTCACTATAGAGGCCCGCCAGCTTCTCGCTTTCGGCGATGCTGCGGTCCATGGCCGGCAGCCCGCCGGGTGTGTCGGTCGGTCCGGCATGCGGTGGCGCAACCAGGATCAGTTCTGGAACCCGTCCGCCATAACCATAGGGGTGCGACTTGACGATCTGCGCCAGTCGCCGCATGCCCGCAGCCGCGCCATTGGCGGCGCCGCAGATGAACGGCTTGAGATCGTTAGCGCCGAGCATGATGACCACCGCGTCCAGTGGTGCATGAACCGACAATACCGTTGGCAATACCCGGGCGCCGTTCCGATCGGCCGCCGCGCCATGGTCATCGAACATGGTGGTGCGTCCGCTCAGCCCGTCGGCGATAACCCGTGCCTGCCCATCCAAACCCGCCTCCAACACCGTTGGCCAGCGATCCTCGTAGGCATGGCGCAGCCCGCTGGCCGTGTCATGCCCGAAGGTCAGGCTGTCGCCATAGGCGAGGATGGTTTTCATGCCCACTGTCCCTTAGGCCAGCATCATTACCGGGTTTTCGATCAGGCCCTTGAACACGCCGAGCACTTCGGCGCCCAGCGCGCCATCGACAGCGCGGTGATCGCAGGAGAGCGTGACGGTCATGAAGTTGGCGATCTTGACCTGGCCGCCTTCGGCATAGACGCGCTCTTCGCCGGCACCGACCGCGAGGATCGTGCCGTGCGGCGGGTTGATCACCGCCGAGAAGTGCTTGATGCCGAACATCCCGAGGTTGGACACCGACGAGGCACCGCCCTGATATTCATGTGGCGCCAGCTTCTTGCCACGGGCGCGGGTCGCCAGATCCTTGACCTCCTCGGAGATTTCCCGAAGCGTCTTGGTATCGCAGGACTTGACCACCGGGGTGAACAGGCCACCCGGCACGGACACCGCAACCGCGACGTCACTGCGCTTGTGGTAGAGGATCGAGTCGCCCGCCCAGGTTGCATTGGCGGTCGGCACACGCTGCAAAGCCACGGCCCAGGCCTTCATCACGAAGTCATTGACCGAAAGCTTGTAGCCCGGCTTGCCGTCCTTGCCCTTGGGCGCGGAGGCATTGATCTGCTCACGGGCGGCCAGCAGGGCGTCGATCTTGCAATCGAGCGTCAGGTAGAAATGCGGCACGGTCTGCTTGGATTCGGTGAGGCGCGCGGCCACCACCTTGCGCATCCCATCGTTGGGCACGAGCTCGTAGCTGCCCTCCGGATAGAGGGCGAGCACCTGGGCCTTGGTCATGCCGCCAGTCGGTGCTGCGGCCCCTGCCCCGGCCGCCGGAGCGGATGCGGCCGCCTTGAGCGGCGCCTTGCCGGATTTGGCAGCTTCAACGTCGGACTTCACGACGCGACCCTTGGGGCCCGAACCCGAGATGGCCGACACATCGATGCCGGCATCCTTGGCGAGGCGGCGGGCCAGCGGCGAGGCAAACACCTTGCCACCATCGCTCTTGGCCGGCGCCGGAGCGGCCTTGGCAGGCGCGCTGGGGCCGGTATTGCTGTTGGTGGCTGGAGCCGGCGCAGCGGCAGGCTTGGGCGCTTCCACCTTCGGTGCCTGAGCCGGAGCCGCCTTGGGTGTGGCCACTGCGTCGGCGCTTTCGCCTTCCTGTAGCAGCACGGCGATCACGGCATTGACCTTCACGCCCTCAGTGCCTTCGGCGACCATGATCTTGCCGATCTTGCCCTCGTCGACGGCCTCGACTTCCATCGTGGCCTTGTCGGTCTCGATCTCGGCGATCACGTCACCGGACGAGACGCTGTCGCCTTCCTTGACGTGCCACTTGGCGAGCTTGCCCTCTTCCATCGTCGGAGAGAGCGCCGGCATGGTGATATCAATTGGCATCCCGGTTCTCCTTACGAGCGGTAGGTCACGGCATTCACCGCCGCGATCACTTCATCGACGTTCGGCAGCGCCAGCTTTTCGAGGTTGGCGGCATAGGGCATCGGCACGTCCTTGCCGGTGACGCGGAGCACGGGCGCATCGAGATAGTCGAAAGCCTTTTCCATCACCTGGGCCGAGATTTCCGAGCCGATGCCGTTCTGCGGCCAGCCTTCTTCCACCGTCACCAGGCGGCCGGTCTTCTTCACCGACTCGATGACGGTGTCGATATCGAGGGGCCTGAGCGTACGCAGGTCGATCAGTTCCACATCGACGCCGGCGGCGACCAGCTTCTCGGTAGCCTGGGTGGCGTAGCGCATGCCCATCGAGAACGAGACGATGGTCACGTCCTTGCCCTTGCGAGCGATGCGGGCCTTGCCGATCGGCAGCAGGAAATCGTCGACCTTGGGCACCAGGCCCGTCGAGCCGTAGAGGATTTCGTTTTCGAGGAACACGACCGGGTTCGGCGAGCGGATTGCCGCCTTGAGCAGGCCCTTGGCGTCAGCTGCGCTATAGGGCGCGATGACGGTGAGGCCGGGCACGTGGCTGTACCAGGCCGAATAGTCCTGGCTGTGCTGGGCGCCGACGCGGGCAGCCGCGCCATTGGGGCCGCGGAACACCATGGGCGCCTTGACCTGGCCGCCGGACATATAGAGCTGCTTGGCGGCCGAGTTGATGATCTGGTCGATCGCCTGCATGGCAAAGTTCCAGGTCATGAATTCGACGATCGGCTTGAGGCCGGCAAAGGCCGCGCCGACGGCGAGGCCGGCAAAGCCATGCTCGGTGATCGGCGTATCGATGATGCGCTGGGGGCCGAATTCCTGCAGCAGGTTCTGGGTGATCTTGTAGGCGCCCTGGTATTCGGCGACTTCCTCGCCCATGACGAAGACGTCGGGGTCGCGGCGCAGTTCTTCGGCCATGGCCTCGTTCAGCGCCTGGCGCACGGTCATTTCAACCATCTCGACGCCCGCAGGCAGGTCGGGATCATCATGGGCTTCGAACTTCGGCGCGGCCGGAACAGCAGCGAGCGACGGCGCTGCTTCGGCGGCCTTCTCGGCTGCCACGACCGGGGCCTCCGAGGGCTCGGGCGCCGTCTTGGCGACGGGCGCGGCGGAGGCGGTTTCACCCTCGGCCAGCACCAGCGCGATCGGTGTATTGACCTTCACGCCCTCGGTGCCTTCGGCAACCAGCAATTCCTTGACCACGCCTTCATCGACCGACTCGACTTCCATCGTCGCCTTGTCGGTTTCGATTTCGGCCAGCACGTCGCCGGACTTGACGGTGTCGCCGACCTTGACCAGCCACTTGCTCAGCTTGCCCTCTTCCATGGTGGGCGACAGCGCGGGCATCAGGATTTGGGGCATATCAGCTCTCCAGGATTTTCGGTGCGCCGGGCATGGTGGCCACGCGGCGAAGGTCAGTATTGAGGGCGAATTGAGCAGGAATGACGCGCGGATCGTTGATCAGCCGCGGTTCGGCAGAGGCGCTGGCCGGGGCTGGTCGCTGGTTGACCGCCCAGCCGCTCAGCGCCACGCCGAGGACGATGAAGACGATGAAGACAATTGTCGCCCGCTTGTAGATGGCCATGTGCTCGGCCGCGGCAGGGCCGGCCTTCTGCTCGAGCTGGCCAAACTTCCACCAGCCTAGCAGCATGTAGGAGCCGAGCCGTTCACCTGCCGGAGCCAGCCGCACGATGGCAACGGCCTGCATGGCCGCAACCACCAGCGAGAGGATGGCGAAGAGCGCGATCACACCGAGCAGGATGCTCATCTATGGCTCTCAGGCGCTGATGGTGATGTCGGTCCAGAGTTCGGACGCAGCCGGCTCCGGATCGTTGGTGGCGAAGTCCGCGGCTTCCGTGACGACGGCACGAATGTCGTTCTCGATCTTCTTGAGGTCTTCCTCGGTCTGGAAGCCGGCTTCGAGCAGGCGCGCCTTGACCTGCTCGATCGGGTCACGTTCCTGCCGGTACTTGGTCACTTCGTCCTTGGAGCGATATTTCGCCGGGTCGGACATCGAGTGGCCACGGTAGCGGTAGGTCAGCATTTCGAGGATGAACGGGCCCTTGCCCGATCGGGCATGCTCGATGGCGCGCTTGGCGGCGTCATAGACCATGCGGACGTCCATGCCGTCGACCTGCTCGCCCGGAATGTTGAACGAGGCGCCGCGCATGGAGAAGTCAGTGGTGGCCGCGGCGCGCTCGATCGAGGTGCCCATGGCGTATTTGTTGTTTTCGATGACGAAGACGACCGGCAGGCTCCAGAGCTTGGCCATGTTGAAGGTCTCGTAGACCTGGCCCTGGTTGGCCGCGCCGTCGCCGAAATAGGCCAGCGAGACCGAACCGTCGCCCTTGTACTTGGCAGCAAAGGCCAGCCCTGCCCCCAGCGACACCTGGGCGCCGACAATGCCGTTGCCGCCGTAGAAGCGATGCTCGTTGCTGAACATGTGCATCGAGCCGCCCTTGCCCTTGCTGAGGCCGCCCTGGCGACCGGTCAGCTCGGCCATGACGCCCTTGGGGTCGAGGCCCATGACCAGCATGTGGCCGTGGTCGCGATAGCCGGTGATCTGGGCGTCCTTGCCCTTCTCGGAGGCCATGGTGATGCCGGTAACGACGGCTTCCTGGCCAATGTAGAGATGGCAGAAACCGCCGATCAGCCCCATGCCATACATCTGGCCGGCCTTTTCCTCGAAACGCCGGATCAGCAGCATTTCGCGATAGGCTTCCAGGTCTTGTTCCCTGGTGAATTCGGGTACGTTGGATTGCGTCTTGGCCTTGGTGGCCACAGCCTTACGCGCCATGGGGAACGCTCCGCATCGAAATGGATTTGCCGCTTGGCCCGATCTGGCCACAGTTGCGCATCATAGTGCAAGCGGAGGACGGAAAGCAATGCTCCCGCGCCCCGGCAAATGCCCGCTAAAGCGTTGAATCCGCTTCGATAAGCTGGATTAACTCATCTGTGGCTAATTCTTCAAATTTACCGGAAAGTGGTTTACCGGTTCGCGGGTCGACCATGACGATGAGGTCGTCCGCATTGGCCATGTTCAAGAGGGCCCGAGCGCGTTCAATGACGATGTCAGGATCGAGCCGGCGCGTGTCCATCAGGGTGGCGCGGTGCCTGTAGGCGTCGATCTCGGCCTGCAGCGCGGAGGACCGGGCCTTGAGCTGGTCGATATCGAGCAGGATCTGCGTTCGGCTTTCAATGCCAAACTGCCCACCAATAGCTGAGAAACCGAGATAGCCCTGGAACCCGAGCAACGCCACGGTCAGTGCCAGCGGGCGCCAGATTGCGGGACGTTTGAGACGGGTGGGCATGGGCTAACCGAGATTGAACCATGCCACTATGCCCAACAAGGGCTTAACGCAGGGTTTCGCTATTCCGCCGCGGCGCGGTCGATGCCCGGAATTTCGTGGAACAGCGCGCTGACCGACTCGCCGCTATTGATGCGCCGCATGGCCTCTGCCAGCGCGGGCGCAACCGAGAGAACCGTCAGCTTGTCGGGCATGGGCTGGTAGGACACCGGTACGGTATCGGTGCAGACGATCTCGCTCAGCCCCGGCTGCGCCGCCAGCCGCTCCAGCGCGGTGCCGGCGAAAATGCCATGCGTGCAGGCGATGCGGATCGAGCGCACCCTGCTGGCCCGCAGGTGATCGAGCAATTCAATCATCGAGCCACCGCTGGCGATTTCGTCGTCCAGCACGATGACGTCGCGGTCATGCACCTCGCCGATGATCGCGGAGATGCGAACTTCGGTGTCGCTGATGCGCTCCTTGGCGCCGGCAGCAACCGGGGTTCCGAGCCGTTTGGCGAAGGCCGCGGCCGTCTTGGCATTGCCAAGGTCGGGCGAGACCACGACGGCATTGCTGAGGTCGTAGCGGCGGAAATAGGCGGCCAGCTCGCCCAGCGCGTGCAGATGATCGACCGGTACGCTGAAAAAGCCATGCACCTGGGGCGAATGCAGCGTCATCGTCAGCACGCGGTCGGCGCCAGAGGTCTTGAGCAGGTCGGCGACCAGGCGCCCGCCGATGGAGATGCGCGGCGCGTCCTTCTTGTCGGAGCGTGCATAGGCATAGTGCGGGATGACTGCCGTGATGCGGGCCGCGGAAGCGCCGCGCGCAGCATCGAGCATCAGCAGCAGTTCGACCAGGTGATCCTGCACAGGCGCACTCAGCGTCTGGATGAGGAACACGTCCTGTTCCCGGCAATTGGCCTGCAGATGGACTTCGATACAGTCATTGGAAAAGCGCTTCACCAGCGTGGGGTGCAGCGGCACGCCGAGCTGGGCGCAGATGTCCCGGGCAAGTTGTGGATGAGCGCTACCACCGAATACGGCGATCTGGTTCATCGGGACATCCTGGCTCGTGGGAGGGCTCGCCCCCGCCCTTTACCGCAATGCCCCGATGGCGACAAGCCGCCGTCAGAGCGGCACGTAGTCGATCTCGAGGAACCGGGCCACCTCGGGCACCCAACGGTCGCGCACGAAGGCGACATGGTCGGGGTGATCGTTGTAGCCCGAATAAGCGGCCTGGTCGGCGAATTCCATCGAGAAGCCAAAGGCGTAGTCGTTTTTGGGGCTGACCTGCCGCAAGGGCTCGAATTTCTCGACGCCCGGGATCGCCGCCAACACCTTGGCATCGCGGAGGAAGGCCGTTTCCTCGGCCGAGCCAGAGGCATGCTTGAGGGTGAAGACGACGGTGTGGCGGATCATGCCTCCGCTCCCATGGCTTCGGTGGCCGCGATGGCCGCCATGTTGACGATGCCGCGGCTGGTGGTGGACGGCGCCAGGATGTGGGCCGGCGAGCGTGGCCCCATCAGGATGGGGCCGACCGACAGCGCGTTGTTCATTTCCTTGAGCAGCGTCATGGACAGGTTCGCCGCATCCAGGTTCGGGAAGATCAGCAGGTTGGCTTCGCCCCCGAGCACGCTATCGGGGATGTAGCGCTCGCGCAGGTCCTGGTTGAGCGCCAGGTCGCCCTGCATCTCGCCTTCCACGATCAGGTCCGGCGCAATGGCTTTGAGCTTGTTATAGGCCTCGCGCATCTTGTAGGCGCTGTCGCCGTCGCGCGAGCCGAAGTTGGAATAGCTCAGCAATGCCGCCTTGGCCTCGATATTGAAGCGCTTGAGGTGATTGCGGGCCTGCAACGTGATGCCGACGATCTCGTCGGGCGTCGGATCCTGGTTGACATAGGTGTCGGCCAGGAAGAAGGCGCCGCGCGGCATGATCAACATGGACAGCGCCGAGACATCGGCCACGCTATCCTGCAGCCCGATGATCGAGCGGATATCGCGGACGTGCTTGATGAAGCGCCCCTGCAATCCACAGATCATGGCGTCCGCTTCGCCACGCTTGACCGCCAGCGCGCTGATGACCGTCGTATTGGTGCGGACCACCTGGCGGGCAGTGTCAGGGGTCACGCCATTACGACCAACCAGCGAGTGGAACAGGCTCACATAGTCGCGATAGCGCGGATCGTCCTCGGGGTTCACCACCTCGAAATCGACGCCCGGACGAAGGCTGAGGCCGAAGCGCTCGATGCGCGACTCGATGACCGAGGGGCGGCCCACCAGGATGGGGCGGGCGATGCGCTCTTCCAGCAGTACCTGCGTGGCGCGCAGCACGCGCTCGTCCTCGCCATCGGCAAAGGCGATACGCTTCTGCTGGCCCTGCGCCCGATCGATGATCGGTTTCATCACCAGGCCCGAGCGGAAGACGAAGCGGTTGAGGCTGTCCTGATAGGCGTCCCAGTCTGCAATCGGCTTTTTGGCGACGCCCGATTCCATGGCGGCCCGCGCCACTGCGGGGGCGATCCGCAGGATCAGCCGCTGGTCGAACGGGTTGGGAATGATGTGCTCGGGCCCGAACACGGCCGGCGCGCCCGAGGGCGAGACTTCAAGGCCCGGCTCATGAGCCAGCTTGGCAATGGCGCGCACGGCCGCCAGCTTCATTTCCTCGTTGATGGTCGTTGCGGCGACGTCGAGCGCCCCGCGGAAGATGAAGGGGAAGCAGAGGACGTTGTTGACCTGATTGGGATAGTCCGACCGCCCGGTGCAGACCATGGCGTCCGGCCGGGTTTCCTTGGCCAGCTCCGGGGTGATCTCCGGATTGGGGTTGGCCAGCGCCAGGATCAGCGGCTTGGGCGCCATCTTGGCCAGCATTTCGGGCTTCAGCGCGCCGGCGGCGGAGAGGCCCAGGAAGATATCGGCGCCTTCGATCACTTCGGCCAGCGTTGTCGCGTCGCTGGTGCGACGGAACTGGCCGCGCCACTTGTCATTGACGTCGTTGCGCTTGTGGGTGACGAGACCATCCTTGTCGGCGACCCAGATATTCTCGTATTTGGCACCCAGCGCCACCAGCACGTTGAGGCAGGCAATGGCCGCGGCCCCTGCCCCGGATGCGCAGATCTTGACCTCGTCGATCTTCTTGCCCTTGAGCTCGAGCCCGTTGAGCACCGCGGCGCCCACAATGATGGCGGTGCCGTGCTGATCGTCATGAAAGACCGGGATCGGCATGCGTTCGCGCAGCGCTTCCTCGATCTCGAAGCAGTCAGGCGCGCGGATATCCTCGAGGTTGATGCCACCGAAAGTCGGCCATAGCGGCGCCACGGCCTCGATGAACTTGCCCGGGTTGATCTCGTCGATCTCGAGGTCGAACACGTCGATGCCGGCGAACTTCTTGAAGAGGACCGCCTTGCCTTCCATCACCGGCTTGCTGGCCAGCGCGCCGATATTGCCCAGGCCCAGCACGGCCGTGCCGTTGGAGATCACGGCGACAAGGTTTTGCCGCGAGGTGTATTTGGCGACCGATTCCGGATTGGCGGCGATTTCCTCGCAGGGCGCGGCGACGCCGGGCGAATAGGCCAGCGCCAGGTCGCGCTGGTTGCCCAGCGGCTTGGTCGGCTGGATTTCGAGCTTGCCGGGCTTGGGGAACTCGTGGAAATGCAGGGCGGCTTCGCGAAGGGCTTTCCGCTGCTCGTTGAGGTCGGTCGTCACGCAGTCCTCCTCGCCCGCTTGTTGCGTTTTGCGGACATAGTTTGGGACAGCGTTGGTGCCACCAATCGCCCCGGTTGAAAAGTGGCTAAGTCAGCCGAAAGCTGCAACTAAAGTCGCAAGGGCGCTCAGGCTGCGCTGGCGACGATGCTCTCGATGCGGCTGCGCGGCGTCACGGTGGCGTGCAGCGCCGTTGCCAATTCGCGGAAAGCCCCGATCTTGAGGGCCGGCGCGAAGATGAAGCCCTGGGCCTGGATGACCCCGCGCGCCCGAAGGTAGAGCGCCTGCTCCTCGGTCTCGACGCCTTCGGCGACGATCTCGCAATCGAGGTCCTTGGCCATGGAAATCAGGCCATCGAGCACCGGAACCTGCGTCGTGCCCGGCTTGACCATATCCACGAAGATGCGGTCGATCTTGATGATGTCGACGCCCAGCGTGCCGAGATAAGCCAGGTTGGAGTGCCCTGTGCCGGCGTCGTCCATGGCGATGCGCGAGCCGAGGGCGTGGATGCCCGCAATGACGCTGTTGGCGACGGCGGAGTTGGCCAGCGGATGCCGCTCGGTGATTTCGAATACCAGCTGGCGGAAGGCGATGGGCGAACTGCCGAAAATCGCCTGGATGTCCTCCACGATGCTGTCGTCGCGGAAGTGCCCCTCGAACAGGTTGATGGAGATCTTGAGCTCCGGCATCATCTGGCTGAGGTCGCCCAGGTCGAACTTGACCTGCTGCATCAGCGACAGGGTCATGGGAATGGCGAGGCCCGTCACTTCGGCATAGTCGATGAAAGCGCCCGGCGGCACGACCTGGCCGTTCTTCTTCTCCCAGCGGCACAGCACTTCGCAGCCCATGAGCTCGCCCGTGCGCAGGTTGATGACCGGCTGGTAATACGGCTTGATCTCGCCGCGGGCGATGGCCCGTTCGAGGTCGAAGGCC
>CBFGMY010000139.1:0-11503 GCA_965650055.1 uncultured Devosia sp. | reverse complement strand
ACCAGCTGGCAGCGCACCTTCAGCTTGCCGAAGGCATAGGCCATATAGCTGCTGATCGGGTAGGAGCGGCGCTTGGCGATAAGGTAGATGGTGTCGGCCCCGGCCAGCAGCGTCACCGCGCGCTCGAAGGCCTCGGGCTCGACGGCGGCGGCAATGGCATCGATGGAGCGATGCGCCGCGGCGACGAAACCATTGAAAATCGTGGTGCTTTCGGCGAGAGCGGCGCCATCCTGTTCGAGAATACGCAGCCGCTCCTCGTAAGACGAGGTGCGTTCGCGCAGGCGGGCGCGGAACAGCAGCTGCAGCCCGGAAAAGCCATCGAAGCCAAAGTGCTGCGCAAAGCGCACCAGCGTGGACGGCTGGACGTCGGCCGACAGTGCAATGCTCGCGGCGGTGCCGAAGGCGATCTCGTCGGGATGATCGAGCGCGTAGATCGCCACCTGGGTCAGCCGCTTGGGCAGGTCGCCCTTGCGCTCGAGGATGGTCGAGCGCAAGGCATCGAAATCCTGTGGGGGTTGCGGTTTGGCTGACGTATCCGACATGGCGTGTTCTCGCTGTTGGTGCCCATAATCCTCAATATCGAGCGGCAATCAAGTCGCGTTAGAAAGCCTATTCCGAAAATGGAATGCATGGACTATTCATTTCGTCGGGATCGGAGGACGGAATGAAAACATCGATCGGCGTTGGCCTTGTCGGCACCGGCTATATGGGAAAGTGCCATGCCTTGGCGTGGAACGGGGTCAAGGCCGTGTTCGGCGACGGGCCACGGCCGGTGCTGGTGCATCTGGCCGAGGTCAATGCCGATATTGCCCGCAAGAAGGCCGACGAGTTCGGTTTCGAGCGCTCGACCGGCGATTGGCGCGCGCTGATCGCCGACCCCGATGTCGATGTGGTTTCGGTGACCACGCCCAATGCCTTCCACGCCGAGATGGCCATCGCGGCGCTCGAGGCGGGCAAGCATGTGTGGTGCGAAAAGCCGATGGCGGTCGCGCTCGCCGAGGCCGAGCGCATGGCCGCAGCGGCCCGGGCATCCGGCAAGGTGGCTGTGCTGGGCTATAACTATATCCAGAACCCACTGGTGCGGCAGATCGGGGCCATCCTCGGCGAGGGCACGATCGGCACCGTGAACCATGTCCGCCTCGAAATGGACGAGGACTTCATGGCCGATCCGGAGGCGCTGTTCTACTGGAAGAGCGAGGCCAGCTCCGGCTATGGCGCGCTGGACGATTTCGGCGTGCATCCGCTGAGCCTGTTGCAGGTGCTGTTCGGTGGCGTAACCAAGGTATTCGCGCATCTGAGCAAACCCTATGCGGACCGGCCGACCAAAGACGGCGCGCGCCGGGCGGTGGAGACATTCGACATAGCCAGCGTGCTGTTCGAGATGGGTGGTGGCATCAGCGGCGTGATGGCGCTCGATCGGTCCGCCTGGGGCCGCAAGGGGCGCATCGCGCTCCAGATTTTCGGCAGCAAGGGCAGCATCGTCTATGATCAGGAGCGCATGAACGAGCTGCAGCTCTATGTGACCTCGGACAAGCCGACCGAGCAGGGTTTCCGCACCATCCTGGCGGCGCCGCAGCATGGGCCCTATGACCGGTTCATCCCGGCGCCGGGGCATGGGCTGGGCTTCAACGATCTCAAGATCATCGAGTGCCACGAACTGCTGCGGGCGATTGCGGGCGAGCCGGCGCGGGTGATCGATTTTGATACCGGGCTGGGTATCGAGCGGGCGGTGCATGCCATGGCGCAGAGCCATCGGGAACAGCGCTGGGTTACCATAGGGGCGTGACGATGCAGAAGCTGCTGGTGCTGCAATCGCTGTGGGCGATGCAGGGGCTACGCGACGTGCCGGCCGAGCGGTCGCTCGAGGAGAATGTGGCGCTGATCAAGGGCGCCGGGTTCGATGGATTTGGTACGATGTGGGAGGACGACGCGACGGCGCGGCGCAGCGTCGACCTTGCCCGTGCCGAGGGCCTGATCGTGGAGGGGCTGTGCTTGCCCACCGATATCGAGCAGGTGCCGGCGGCGCTGGAGCGGGGGAGCAAATACGGGCTCCATCACCTCAACCTGCAGCTCAATATGCGACCGCGGACGCTGGCCGAAGCGGTCCGGATATTGGAGCGGCTGAATGCGCTGACAGCGCAGGTCGACTTCCCAGTCTATGTCGAGACGCATCGCGGGCGGCTCACCAATGACCTGCTGTTCATGCTCGATGTGCTCGAGGCGGTGCCCGATGTGAAGCTCCTGGCGGACCTGTCACACTATGTGGTGGCGCGCGAAGTGGAACTGCCGGTGTCTGACGAGACCGATCGACAGATCGACCAGATTCTGGATCGCAGCTGGGCCTTTCACGGCCGGGTCGCGGGCAGCGGGCAGGTGCAGTTGCCGCTGAGCTTCGCGCAGCACCGGCCTTATATCGACCAGTTCGCGGCGTGGTGGTCGCGGGGCTTTGCCAGCTGGCGCCGGCGCGCGGCTGATGATGCCGAGCTGACCTTCGTGTGCGAACTGGGGCCGGGGCCCTACTACGCGATTTCGGGCGCCGACGGCCGCGACCTGACCTATCGCTGGGCGGAGTCCCTCCAAATGCAAAAGTTGGTGCGCGACCTTTGGAGTGCCACCTAGAAGATAGCGTGATCGCGCCGCACGATATCGGTGAGGAATTCGGCGACGGTGCTGACGCGGCGGATGCTGCGCAGGTCCTCGTGCACCACGGTCCAGTAGCTGCGGGTGAGCGTGTGTTGCGGCAGGACGGGGGTGAGGTTGGCATCCGACCGGGCCATGAAGGCGTGGAGGATGCCGATACCGGTGCCTGAGCGGACGGCCTCTGTCTGGCCCATGGCGGAGGATATGGCGACGCTCGAGCGCCAGCCCTTGAAGAACTCGGCGGTGTAGTCGAGCGTGGCGGTATAGAGCAGGTCTTCGACATAGCCGACGAGGCGGTGGCTGGCGAGGTCGTCAAGCGTCTGCGGCGTGCCATGTGCAGTCAGATAGGTTTGGGCGGCGTAGAGGCCAAGGCGATAGTCGGTGAGTTTGCGCGCCACCAGCCGGCCCTCGCGTGGCCTTTCGATGGTGACGGCGATATCGGCCTCGCGCCGGGAGAGCGAGAAGGCCCGCGGCACCGGCACCAGCTCTATGCGCAGGCCCCTGTGGCGCTCGGTCAGCTCGCCCAGCCGAGGGGCGAGGAAGGCCACGCCGAAGCCGTCAGGGGCGCCGACGCGCACGGTGCCCTCGATCAGGCTATCGGCGCCAGTGGCCTCTTGTGCTGCCAGCATGGCGCTTTCCATGCGCTCGGCATGGACGAGGAAGCGCTCGCCGTCGCCGGAGAGATCGGAGCCATTGGTCTTGCGGGTGAACAGCTTGCTGCCCAGCGCCTGCTCCAGCGCAGTCAGGCGGCGGGCGACGGTGGCGTGATTGAGGCCCAACGCCCTGGCAGCGCCGAGTATCTGGCCGCTCCTGGCGACGGCGAGAAAGATGCGGACGTCGTCCCAGTTCATTAGCGTACTTTCTGTCGCGATCTTTGACAAAGAGTGGAGCGGCACCTCCCCCTCGACGGGGGAGGGTGTCGACTGCGCAATCGCGACGCGAACATCAAAATTTGCACAACAGGTGCGAAATCTATCGTGTTGCGATGCGTAGATTGTAGCGCCATGAATGCCCGCCAACAAGGGAGAGCCTCATGCGCACCATCGGCCATTTCATCGACGGCGTCGAAACTTCGGGCAACAGCGCCGAATTCCAGGACGTGTTCAACCCTGCGGCCGGCGAGGCACAGGCTCGCGTGGCGCTAGCGACCAAGGCCGATCTCGATGCGGCGGTGGCTTCGGCCGCTGCCGCCCAGCCCAAGTGGGCGGCGACCAATCCGCAGCGACGGGCGCGGGTGTTCTTCAACTTCGTGGCGCTGATCAACCGCGACATGGATGCCCTGGCCGAACTTTTGAGCGCCGAGCATGGCAAGACCGTGGAAGACGCCAAGGGCGATATCCTGCGCGGCCTCGAGGTCGCTGAGTTCGTGGCCGGCGCGCCACACCTGCTCAAGGGCGAGTTCACCGACGGGGCAGGGCCGGGGATCGACATGTATTCCCTGCGCCAGCCGGTCGGTATCGGCGCGGGCATTACGCCATTCAATTTTCCGGCGATGATCCCGCTCTGGATGCTGTCGCCGGCCATTGCCGCCGGCAATGCCTTCATCCTCAAGCCCTCCGAGCGCGATCCATCCGTGCCGGTGAAGCTGGCGCAACTGGCGATCGAGGCCGGGCTGCCCAAGGGCATCCTCAATGTGGTGCATGGCGGCAAGTCCGTCGTCGACGGCATCCTGCATCACGAGCAGATCGGCGCCGTGAGCTTTGTCGGCTCGACGCCCATCGCGCGCTACGTCTATGCGACCGCGGCAAGCGAAGGAAAGCGCGTGCAGGCTTTTGGTGGCGCCAAGAACCACATGATCATCATGCCTGACGCAGACATGGAAAAGGCCGCCGATGCGCTGATGGGCGCCGGCTATGGCTCGGCTGGCGAACGCTGCATGGCGGTTTCAGTCGCCGTGCCCGTGGGCAACGAGACGGCCGACCGGATCGTCGCCGCACTCAAGCCGCGCATCGAAAAGCTCAAGGTTGGTCCGGCGACGGACAAGGCCAGCGAGATGGGGCCCGTGATTACCAAGGCGTCCAAGGACCGCATCGCGTCGCTGGTGGAATCCGGCATCGCGCAGGGTGCGACGCTGGCGGTCGATGGCCGTGGCTTCTCGCTGCAGGGCTATGAGAATGGCTACTTTGTCGGGCCGAGCCTGTTCGACAACGTGACTGCCGAGATGGACATCTACAAGGAAGAGATATTCGGGCCGGTGCTGTCGGTGGTGCGCACCAAGACCTATGAAGAGGCGCTCAAGCTCACCATGGATAACCCCTATGGCAACGGCACGGCCATCTTCACCCGCGATGGCGACGCGGCGCGCGACTTTGCGGCGCGGGTCAATGTCGGCATGGTGGGGATCAACGTGCCGGTGCCGGTGCCGCTCGCCTATCACAGCTTTGGCGGCTGGAAGGCCAGCGCCTTTGGCGACCTCAACCAGCACGGTACCGATTCCATCCGCTTCTGGACCAAGACCAAGACGGTGACGGCCCGCTGGCCGAGCGGCATCAAGGACGGCGCCGAATTCCAGATGCCGACGATGAAGTAATGGCCAGGGTTGGGGCGCCTACCTAGCGCCCCAATACCATGGCCAGCAGCACCACAACGGCGCCCGCCAGCGCCAGCGACAGCAGCTGCCAGAACAGCACCGGATTGCGGACCAGCAGCGAACGGGGCGGCAGGGTGGCGAAGTCGGAATTGGGGTGGCGGAGATCGTAGGTGAACTCGGACAGCGCCTCGTAACGCTGGGCTGGGTCGGGATGGACCGCCTTTTCGAGTGCGCGGTCGACCCATTCGGGAATGCCGCGATCGGGGGCGATCGGCTGGTAACGCAGCCGGGCCAGGTCGCTTCGATCGCGCAGCATGGCGGCGTTGGCGCCATAGGGCAGCTGGCCCGTCAGCATCTGGTAGGCGATGACCGCGAGCGAGAACTGATCGGAACGATCGGTACCGGCGTCGCCGACGCGGTACTCCGGCGCTGCATATTGCACCGTGCCAAGCAGCGCCTCGTCTTCCACCGGTTGGGCCTCGACGACGCCGGCGACCTTGGTGGAGCCGAAGTCGATGATCACGACCGTTCCGGTCTTGTCGATCATGATGTTGTCGGGACGCAGGTCCTGATGCACCATTTCCTGGCGATGGAAGGCGTTGAGCCCGCGCGCGATCTGCTCGACCAGGTCGCGCACAGTGTTGAGGTCGGGCCGCGGATTGTCCGTCATCCACTGGGTCAGGGTCTGGCCGTCGACATATTCGGTGGCCAGATAGAGGTAGTGGCGTTTGCGGTCCTGCCGGTGGATGCGCAGGGCATGGGGCGTGTTGAGCCGCTGGGCGATCCACTCTTCCATCATGAAACGGCGGAGGAATGCGGGGTCATCGCGCATATCCGAACCCGGCACCTTGATCACCGCAAGACGGCTGTCGGTCTTGTCCTGCGCCAGGAAGACCTGGCTGCGCGCATTGGCGTGGAGTGGCCGCAGGATGCGGTAGCCGTCGAAATCGGTGCCCGCCTCGATCGGCGGCGGCAAGGGCAGGTCGGCGGATTGACCGAGAAAATCGGCGGCCTCGCCGCCGGGCAGGGCATCGACGCGGGCGATCTGGATGGTGAGATTGTCGGCGCTGCCATTGCGCAGTGCGCGCGTCACCACATGGCGGGCCGCGGCGTCGAGATCATCAGGATGCGCCTCGATGGCTTCCGCGATGATGGCGCCGTCGACATGTTCATGCACGCCATCGGTGGTGAGCACGAAGATGTCCCCGACGCCGACCGGAACGCTGCGATAATCGACCTCGACATTGCCGCCAATGCCGAGGGCACGGCCCAGATAGAAGTGGTTGGGGCCGGCGGCGACGCGATGGTCGACGGTCAGTTGCTCGAGCGAGCGGCCCGCCAGGCGATAGATGCGTGAATCGCCGATATGGAAGATGTGGGCGGCGCGGGATTTCAGCACCAGCACGCTGAGGGTGCAGACATAGCCGCTATCGACATCGTCGGCCTGGCGCGCCCGGGTCTGGGCATGCAGCCAGGCGTTGGTGGCCGCGATGACGCGATGGGCCGAGGTCTTGACCGGCCAGGAGTCCGAGGTGCCGTAGTAGTCGGTGAGGAAGCTCTTGATTGCCGTCTGGGCGGCGATGGAGCTGACCTCGCTCGAGGAAATGCCATCGGCCAGGGCAATGGCTATGCCCTTGAGATCGAGCGCCGGCTGGGCTGGGATCAGCGCGCCATAGAAATCCTGGTTGGCGGGCTTGCGGCCCTTGTCCGAATGCTGGCCGAGCGAGATGGAGAGGCTGGCGCTCATAGGGCTCCCGGAACGCAAGAGACCCCCGCTGGGCGAGGGTAAAGGCGCCCCGCCGAGCGGAGCGCCTTGGTATGTAGCCGATAGCTTATTCGGCAGGAACGAACTTGCCGGTTGCAGCAGCGGCTTTCTTGCTCGTCGTGCGGGAATGGGCAAGGTAGAGCGCCAGGCCGACGAAGACAAAACCGCCGACGAAGTTGCCCACAATGGTGGGGATCTCGTTCCAGATCAGGTAGTCCATGATCGAGAACTTGCCGCCCAGCATCAGGCCTGAGGGGAACAGGTACATGTTCACGATGGAATGCTCGAAGCCCATGTAGAAGAACAGCATGATGGGCATCCACATGCCGATCACCTTGCCGGAAACCGAGGTGGACATCATGGCGGCAACGACACCGGTCGAGACCATCCAGTTGCAGAGCACGCCGCGGATGAACAGGGTCAGCATGCCGGCGGCGCCATGGGCGGCATAGCCGACGGTGCGGCCCTCGCCGATATGGCCGATGGCCTGTCCGACCGCATTGGGCTCCTGACTGAAGCCGAAGGTGAAGGTGATGGCCATCAGCACGGCGACGGTGAAGGCGCCGGCGAAGTTGCCGACAAAGACGAGGCCCCAGTTGCGCAGCACGCCCTGGATGGTGACGCCCGGGCGCTTGTCGATGAGCGCCAGCGGCACCAGCGTCATCACGCCGGTCAGCAGGTCAAAGCCCATCAGGTAGAGCAGGCAGAAGCCGACGGGGAACAGCACGGCGCCGGCCAGTGGCTGGCCGGTATTGACGTTGATGGTGACGGCGAAGGCCGCCGCGATGGTCAGGATGGCGCCGGCCATATAGGCGCGGACCAGGGTGTCGCGCGTGGACATGAAGACCTTTGCCTCGCCGGCATCGATCATCTTGGTCACGTATTCAGTTGGTATGACGTAGGCCATTTCTTCTCCCTGCCGTCAGGCACCGCCTGCGGCACCCTCGTTGGTGGTAGCGAACTATTCGGCGGCGACCAGATCGGCCGTGAACGCCATGAAAATGCGGCCATCGACCAGGTCGATGGGATAGGTCTTGACCTGGCCCTCGTCGGCGCCGAGCGCCTGGCCGGTGGCAAGGTCGACCCCCCAGTTGTGCAGCGGGCAGGGGCCGGAGGCGCCGTGCACAATGCCTTCGCTGAGCGGGCCGTGCTTGTGAGGGCAGCGGTTCTCGATGGCGAAGACCTGGTCTTCCTGGGTGCGGAAGACCGCGATCTTGCCGGCCGGGGTATTGACGCAGCGCGAGCCGCGGCGGGGAATGGCGTCGATGGTGCCGATCTCGATCCAGTCGCTCATGAATGCTCTCCCTATTCTGCTGCTACGGGCATGCCGAATTCGGCCATGGCGGCGAATTCATGCGCGTCCTTGCCGTTGACGCGCTCTTCCCAGGGGTCGATCTGGGCAAAGGTCTGCGAGTAGACGAAGCGCTCGTAGTAGTGACGGCGCTTTTCCTTGTCGGCGACGACATTGGCCAGGATCGAGGGCGTGCCGACGCGCTTGGCCCACTTGTAGATGCGCTCGAGATAGCGGCCCTGTTCGCGATAGAGCTGGGTCAGGGCGACGATGATTTCGAGCGCTTCGTCCTCGGTATCGGCATGGCAGAGCAGTTCGGTGCCCTTGATGTCGAGGCCGGCGGCCCCGGCAAAGTGGATGTCGTAGCCAGAGTCGACGCAGATGACGCCGATGTCCTTGCAGGTGGCTTCGGCGCAGTTGCGCGGGCAGCCCGATACCGCGAGCTTGACCTTGGCCGGGGTCCAGGCGCCCCACATGAACTTTTCGAGGCGGATGCCCAGGCCGGTGGAATCCTGGGTGCCGAAGCGGCACCAGTCGGAGCCGACGCAGGTCTTGACCGTGCGCAGGCCCTTGGCATAAGCGGCGCCCGAGACCATGCCGGCGGCATTAAGATCGGCCCAGACGGCGGGCAGGTCTTCCTTTTTGACGCCGAGCAAGTCGATACGCTGGCCGCCGGTGACCTTGACGGCCGGAATGGCGAACTTGTCGGCGACATCGGCGATGGCGCGCAGTTCCTTGGGGTTGGTCATGCCGCCCCACATGCGCGGAACGACGGAATAGGTGCCGTCCTTCTGGATGTTGGCGTGCACGCGTTCGTTGATGAAGCGGGACTGGGCGTCATCCTCGTATTCGCCCGGCCAATCGGAGACCAGGTAGTAGTTCAGGGCCGGGCGGCATTTGGCGCAGCCGCAGGAGGTCTTCCACTCCAGTTCCTGCATCACGGCCGGAATGGACTTGAGGCCCTTGGCGATGATGAGACGGCGGACGTCGTCGTGGCCATATTCGGTGCAGGGGCACATGGGCGAGACGGCGGCGGGGTTGTAGGCGTCACCCAGGGTAACGTGGAGAAGTTGTTCGACCAGATGTGTGCAGGAACCGCACGATGCGGAGGCTTTGGTATGGGCGCGCACGCCATCAAGGGAGTTGAGACCCTTGCCAGTGATTGCGCCGGTGATCTTGCCTTTGCACACGCCGTTACAGCCACAGATCTCTGCCTCATCCGGCAAGGCTGCAACGGCCGCCATAGGGTCCAGGGCGGCACCGCCCTGATATGCCTGGCCGAAAATCAATGTGTCACGCATTTCGCGCGTGTCGACGCCGCGCTTGAGCAGGTCGAAATACCAGGGACCATCGGAGGTTTCGCCGTAGAGCACGGCGCCGATGATCCGGTCGTCCTTGAGCACGAGGCGCTTGTAGACGCCGGCGCTGGCGTCACGGAGCACGACTTCCTCGCGATCCTCGGCCTCGCCGAAATCGCCAGCGGAGAAGAGGTCGATGCCGGTGACCTTGAGCTTGGTCGAGGTCACCGAGCCCTGATAGGCGGATGACTGCCCGGCCAGCGTCCTGGCCAGCACTTCGCCCATTTCGTAGAGCGGGGCGACCAGGCCATAGCAGGTGCCGCGGTGTTCGGCGCATTCGCCCAGGGCGAAGACGTGGGGGTCATCGGTGCGCAGCTGATCGTCGACCACGATGCCGCGGTTGACGGCGAGGCCGGCGGCCTTGGCGAGGCCGGAGGCCGGGCGGATGCCGACGGCCATGACGACCATGGAGCAATCGATGATGGTGCCGTCGTTGAGCTCGACGCCCTCGACACGCTCGGTGCCCAGGACCTGCTTGGTATTGGCCTTGGTGATGACGGTAATGCCGCGGTCCTTGAAAGCCTTTTCCAGCAAGTAGCCGGCAGCCGGATCGAGCTGGCGCTCCATCAGGGTGGGCATCAGGTGGAGCACGGTCACGTCCATGCCCTGCATCTTGAGGCCGGCGGCGGCTTCGAGACCGAGCAGGCCCCCGCCGATGACCACGACCTTGCAGCCGGCACCGGATGCCAGCATCTTGTCGACGTCGTCGAGGTCACGATAGGTCACGACACCCGGCAATTGATGGCCGGGTACGGGGGGGATGAACGGGCTCGAGCCCGTGGCGATCACCAGCTTGTCGTAATCGGCGACGATGCCGTTGGTCGAGACGACGCGGCGGGCTTCGCGGTCGATCAGGGTGACCGGCGAGGACTTGTGCAGTGTGACATTGTTGGCCGCGTACCAATCGTCGCCATGGGTGATGATGTCCTCATAGGTCTTCTCGCCCGACAGGACCGGGGAGAGCATGAGGCGGTTGTAGTTGACGCGCGGTTCGGCGTTGAAGATCGTGACGTCGAACTGGCCGGGCGCGGCCTCGAACAGATGCTCGAGCATGCGCCCGGGGGCCATGCCGTTGCCGATGATGACCAGTCTTTCTGCCATCCGTGTTTCTCCACCTGCCGCCGCTTGGCGGCGCGAAAACAAAAAAGCTGCCAACCGACCTTCAGCCCGGCCATGGGCCGAAAGCATGTGTCAGTTGGCAGCTCTGCCTGAACTGGCGCCCACCATTGGACGCCGAAACCGATGACACCCTCAGGTGCCGCGAACAGTTCAATGCAGGAAGCGTGCCAAACCAGCTCTGTTTGTGTTTCTGCAACATAAACAAAGGCTTGGAGAAACGGGGCGGTGGGGAGAAACGTGGAGTTAAACGGGCTCGGCCGCCCAATCGGTTGTCAAACTGCGCAAAAATTATGCAAGAGGCAGTTCAGCACAGAAGATGCACAAGGTGTAATCAGGCGGTGCAGGTGTCGAATTTACCCATCGTCGTTCGTCGCCCTGATACGGTCGCGCGGCGCGACGCCTGCAGGAGATTGACGATGAAATACATGACGCTGGTCAAGACGACCAAAGCCGGGGTTGGTGCACCGCCGATGGCCCTGATGCAGGCGATCGGCCAGCTCGGCGCCGATGCCGAAGCGGCAGGCGTTCTGGTGACGCAGGGCGGGCTGATGGGCAAGGACGACAGCGCCTTCATCGCCATCCGCCAAGGCAAGATGATCATTACCGACGGACCGTTCGCCGAGAGCAAGGAGCTGGTCGGCGGCTATGCGGTTTATGACGTGCCATCAAAGGCGGAAGCACTGGAATGGGCGACGCGATTTGCCAACCTCCATACCGAGCACTGGCCCGGCTGGGAGGGTGACATCGAACTCCGTCCGATTTTCGGCTGAGGGGGCTAGTGCTGCCAGACGACGAGGCCA